>CALJLA010000183.1 GCA_937983055.1 uncultured Pseudomonadota bacterium | reverse complement strand
TTCTCGTTTCCGCTGCTTGGCAGCGCCGTCTATTTTCTGGCTGTCTATCTGCCGGATTCCCGGCTGGAGCGAGGGGCGAGAAAGATGGCCGCCGCCGCGGCCCGGGCGATCGACCCGGAGCGCGAGCTGAGAGAGGCGCGCGAGGCCTTTGATCTGACGCCGACGGCGCAGAACCAGATGCGGCTGGCCGCCGCGCAGCTCGAGTTGGGGCTTGCTGACGAGGCCGCGCGCAACTACGAACGCTGCCTGAAGGGCCCGTTTGCGAATGACAGGGACATTCGCCTGCTGGCCGCGCGTGCATTCCTGGAAGCCGGGCGCGTCGACGAAGCCATCGCGCACCTGAAGGAAATCCGCAGTGCAGACCCCGGCTTCAGGCGTGATGCCGTATCGGTGCTTCTCGCGCGCGCCTATGGGCGCGCCAACCGGGTTGCCGAGGCGCGCTACGAGTTCGAATCGGCCGTGATCCGCTTCGGCAGCTTCGAGGTGATGGCGGAGTACGCGATCTGGGCGCTCGAGTCCGGCAACAACGCCACTGCCGCGCGGATGCAGGGCGAAATCGACAAGCTGAAGCGACGCTGGAATCGAAGCAACCGTCACCTCAATGCGCACACGCTGCGCCGTCTCGAGGCGGCGGCCCGGCATTCGACGGTCGCGACCTGAGGGCCTGCGCGACGCGCGGGCGTCCGCGACGGTCTACGCTGCCAGTTTCACATACTCGTAGTCCACGGGCAGGCTGTTGATGCCCCGATCGGGCGGGGCAATCCAGCCGGCCATTTTTCCAGGCGCCACCACCCGCTGCATCAGGCTGCGCACGAAAGCGCGGTCGGCTTCGGTCGGAAGCCAGTCGGACAGGCGCCGCTGGTATTCCTCGCGGCCGATCGGCCGGCCGGCCGGATCGACCGGCTGATCGGCCCAGGCGCCGATCGAACGGCGGAAACGCGGACTGGGCAGCGTCAGCTCGAAATCGATGCCGGTGCGCCGCGCAAGCGCATTCCAGCGCTTCACGCCGATCTCGCAGTCCTTCACATAGGCGCCGCGCATCACCTCGTTCATCGCATTGCGCAGGCCGACGGTCTCGGCGCCCTGCGGCGTATCGACCTCGAAGGTGGCGTCGCTGCATACATGCTCGTCGTACTGCGTCTCGTCGGGCCGGCCCTTGATGCCGTTGGCGAACGAAGCGGCGGCGTTCGACGATACTTCTGAACCGAACAGGTCCAGCGAGGAGCTGAACCAGAAATTGAGATAACGCTGGATGGTCGGCAGGTCGATCGCGCCCTGCGCGCGCACCGCCGCCGGATCGTCGGTGCCGAGCGCCTTCATCACTTCCAGCGTGCGCCTGACCACGCGCCCGACGCCGGTTTCGCCGACGAACATATGGTGCGCCTCCTCGGTCAGCATGAACCGGCAGGTGCGCGCCAGCGGATCGAACCCCGACTCTGCCAGGCTCTTCAGCTGGAACTTGCCGTCGCGGTCGGTGAAGTAGGTGAACATGAAAAAAGACAGCCAGTCGTCGATCGGCTCGTTGAACGTGCCGAGAATGCGCGGCTTGTCGATATCGCCCGAGTGGCGGGCGAGCAGCTCCTCGGCCTCTTCGCGGCCGTCGCGGCCGAAGTAGGCGTGCAGCAGGTAGACCATCGCCCACAGGTGCCGGCCCTCCTCGACGTTGACCTGGAACAGGTTGCGCAGGTCGTACAGCGACGGGCAAGTCAGTCCAAGCAGGCGCTGCTGCTCGACCGATGCCGGTTCGGTGTCGCCCTGGGTGACGATGATGCGGCGAAACTGCGAGCGCAACTCGCCGGGCACCTGCTGCCACGCCGGCTCGCCGTAATGGTCGCCGAAGCCGATGGTGCGGTCTGCGACCGGGTCGGCCAGGAATATGCCCCAGCGGTAATCCGGCATCTTCACCGCGCCGTACGTCGCCCAGCCCTGTGCGTCGACGCCGGTTGCGGTGCGCAGGTACACGTCGGCCAGGGCGAAATCGCTGGGGCCCATCTCCCGCCACCAGTCGAGAAAGCGCGGCTGCCAATGCTCCAGCGCGCGCTGCAGCGCACGGTCGTTGGCGAGATTGACGTTATTCGGAATCCGTTCGCTGTAATTGATGCTCATGTTGTCTCCAACATCAGATTCTTGATCGATCTCTCGACGCACAGGCGCAGAGAGCGCAGAGGGCGCCGGGAATCAGTACAAGACGCTCCGTCGCCGCTCAGGCAACAAGCGCTGCTGTCGGCCCCGTGTCACGGCCAACATTGCCGACGCGGCGCCTCTGCCGGCCCCGTGCGCGGGAATCGATGCATCGGCGAAGAAAGCGCTCTGCATCGTCTGCGACTTTGCGTTGCGGTGTCGAGGTCCGGTCGTCAAACCCTTCCCCAGTCGAATCGGGCCTTGGCCCCGGAGCCGTAGACCTTGAGCGCGCCGTGCTCGCCCACCGCGTTGGGCCGGTTGAAGATCCAGTTCTGCCAAGCCGACAGCCGGCCGAAGATGCGCGTCTCCATCGTCTCTTCGCCGGGGAAGCGCAGATTCGCCTCGAGGCCGGTCAACGCATCCGGCGACAGGCTGGCGCGCTCTTCGATCGCCAGCCGCACCTCGTCGTCCCAGTCGAGCTCGTCCGGCGCGAAGGTCACCAGTCCGAGCTCGACGGCGGCCCGCGCGTCGAGCGGCACGCCGCTGCGATTGAATACCTTTTCCACTGCGTCGCCATTGCCGCAGAAGCGTGTCTGCAGGCGCGTCTGTCCGTTCACCGTCGGATAGGCGCCGAAGTTCAGCATCGACAGCGACACCGCCGGCGCCTGCGCCTCGCCGTCTTCGGCCGCCAGCATGTAGCTGCGATCCGCCGCCAGCAGCAGCTCGAGCAGCGTGCCGGCAAAGCAGGATCCCGGAGCGGCGCTCGCGAACAGGCTGCGCGGCGATACCTCGAGCCGCGCCAGGGTCCGGCGCAGCAGTCCCATCGTTTCCTTGACCAGCCAGTTCTCGCGATGGCGCGACAGCACCGCGTCCACCGCCAGCACCCGCCCGGCATCGCCTCGGGTCTTGAGAACCCACAGCCCCAGCGTGGGCTCGTTCGTGCGCAGCATCAGGATGGCGTCGTCCAGCTCCCGCGCCATCGCCAGCGGCCACCAGTTCGCGCCTTGCGCATGAATGGCCGACAGCGTGGTCGGGCAGTCCTGCGCGGGCCCGTGCAGCGTCAGCGTCGCCGTGCGCGCGGCGCGATCGAAGCCGACCTCCACATGCCGGTAGCGATAGCCGGCTTCGTCGACGCGCCGCTCCAGCGGCGTCAGTTCGATGCCCATGGTCGTGCCGCCCGGCCGCGTGCTTTCCGCCGCCAGCGCCGACGCGCGCTCGCGCACCGCGTCGGCGAACTGCTGCGGCCGCGCGATGTGATCGACCAGATTCCACTGCCTGGCGCGATCGGCACGCACCCCCTCGGCGGTTGAGCAGAACACATCGGCCAGGTCGCGCCGCACCCGGCGCTTGTCGATCAGGCGGGTAAGGCCGCCGGTGCCAGGCAGCACGCCGAGCAGCGGCACCTCGGGCAGGCTGACGGTCGAGGAACGATCGTCCACCATCAGAATTTCGTCGCAGGCAAGCGCCAGCTCGTAACCGCCGCCGGCCACCGTGCCGTTCACCGCCGCCAGGAACTTCAGGCCTTCATGCCGGCTGGAATCCTCGATGCCGTTGCGTGTTTCATTGGTGAATCGGCAGAAGTTCACCTTCCAGGCGTGGCTTGCCTGCCCCAGCATGTAGATGTTCGCGCCGGAGCAGAACATCCGCTCCCGAGCGCTGGTGATGACCACGCACTTCACCGCCGGATGCTCGAAGCGGATGCGGTTCAGCGCATCGGCAAGCTCGATGTCGACGCCGAGGTCGTAGGAGTTCAGCTTCAGCCGGTACCCGGGCTGAATTCCCTTGTCTTCATTCACGTGCATGGCCAGCGTGGCGATTTCGCCGTCGACGGACAGCCGCCAGTGGGCGTAGCGATCCGCCTGCGTGGTGAAGTCGACCTTCACCGATGTCGGGTCGGCGGCGTTCTTTACGGCAGCGCTCATGTTCTCCTCTCCTTGATCGCGGCGGCGAGCGTCCGCTTCAGGTCCTTCAGGCACTGGCGCGGGCTGCGTGCCGAGGTGTCGACGGTGGCGTCCGCCTGGCCGTAGAGCGCGGCGCGGCTGTCGAGGATGCGTCTGAGGTCGTCCATCGCGCCGGCATTGCCTGCCATCGGCCGGGTGTCGCCCTGCTCGATAACCCTTTCCATGTGCTCCTCCGGGCTGGCCTTGAGCCACACGGTGAAACAGGTCGACAGCAGCAGGTCGTAGGTGGCCGGCTCGGACACGATGCTGCCGCCGGTTGCGATCACGCAGCGCTCGTGCGTCTCCAGTGTCTTCTCGAGGCAGCGCCGCTCGTAGCGGCGAAAGCCCTGCTGTCCGTACAGGAGAAAAATCTCCGACAGCCCGGTACCCGCCTCGCGCTCGACTTCGCGGTCGAGTTCCACGAACGGGACATGCAGTTCCGCCGCCAGCGCCGCGCCGAGGGTCGATTTGCCGGCGCCGCGCAGGCCGATCAGTGCAATACGATTTTCGCGCTGGCCGCCGACCTCGCCGAAGTCGCGCAGCAGCTGCGCGCGCACGCGCGCCAGCCGGCGCTCAGGCAGCCGGCGCAAGAACTGATGGATGAGGGTCAGTTCGGCCGGTTCCTCGTCACCGCTCCTGCGCAGCAGATCGGCGGCCGACAGGCCGAGCGCGGCCGAGATCTGCGCCAGCAGCAGCACCGAGACGTTGGCCTGGCCTGTTTCGAGCTGGGCCAGGTGCCGCTCCGATACGCCGGAATCGCGCGCCAGGATCCGGCGTGTCATGCCGCGTCGCGCCCGCGCCTCGCGCACCCGCTCGCCGAGCGTGCGCAGCAGCGCGGTCTCCGGCTGAGCGCCGGCCATCTCGGTATGCCTGCCGTTATATCTGTGATCGCGTGCGCCCATGCGTGCCCGTGCCTGCGGGGGATCTGCAGTATATTGCCGTACTTCGGTAGAGCATGCATGATAATGCACATGGCAGGCGATGCAAAACAATCCCGACCCGGCGCGGACGACGCCCTCACGCTCACCATCCTGGTCGGTACCCAGACGGGCATCGCGCAGCTGGTTGCGCAGGCGCTCGAACTGCACCTGGAAGACGGCGGTGTGAGGCTCGACATCCGGCTGATGGACGATCTCGATGCCGGCATCTTCCGGCCCGGCGGGCTGTTCCTGATATGCACCTCGACCTACGGCAAAGGCGATCTGCCCGACAACGCCAAGCCGCTGTTCGAAGCGCTGGAGCGCGAGCGGCCCGATCTGTCGGAAGTGCGCTACGGGGTCTACGCGCTCGGCGATCGCACCTACGCCGAGACCTTCTGTTTCGGCGGCAAGCGCTTCGACCGGCTGCTCGGGGAGCTGGGCGCGCACCGCATCGGCGAAGTCGAATTGCACGACGCCAGCGCCGGCACGCTGCCCGAAGACGAAGCGCTGGAATGGATCGACGGCTGGCTCGAACTCGCACGGGAGGCCAGCGCGGCGCTGTCCGGTCGCTAGCAGCGCGCCCGGTTGGTTAAACTACCAAGCTCTCGACGCACGCCGGCCGAAGAGCCGGTCTGCCGAACACAACAAGCCAGGAGGAGCACAGCGCCGTGCCGGGATTGAGCCACGCCGACCATCGCGTTACCCCGCCGTCGGTCACGCTGCCGCGGGACTACAACGCCGCTCACGATCTTGTCGCGCGCAATCTCGAGGCCGGCCGCGCGGACAAGATCGCCTACATAGACGATGCCGGCCGTTACACCTACGGCGAACTCGACGCGCGCATCAATCGTGCCGCCAACGCCCTCGGCTCGCTCGGTCTCGGCATGGAAGACCGGCTGCTGCTGGCGCATCTCGACACCATCGATTTTCCTGCGGTGTTTCTTGGGGCGATCAAGGCGGGCATCGTGCCGGTGGCGGCGAACACCCTGCTTACCACCGCCGACTATCGTTTCATGCTGGACGACAGCCGGGCCGTCGCCCTGGTGGTGTCGGAAGCGCTGCTGCCGGTGTTGGAGCCGGCGCTCGCCTCGGCGCGGTTTCTCAGACATGTGATCGTTTCCGGCCAGAGTGGGCACCGGCATCTGCACCTGCAGTCGCTCATGTCGAAAGCGTCGCCGCGGTTCGAGCCGGCGCCCACCACCTGCGACGACGTCTGTTTCTGGCTCTACACCTCAGGCTCCACCGGCACGCCCAAGGGCGCGGTGCATGTGCATTCAAGCCCGATCCATACCGCCGAGCTGTACGCCAGGCCGGTGCTCGGCATCCGCGAGGACGACGTCGTGTTCTCCGCCGCCAAGCTGTTCTTCGCGTACGGGCTCGGCAATGCGCTGACCTTTCCGCTGGCGGTCGGCGCTACCGCCGTGCTGATGGCGGAAAGGCCCACGCCCTCGGCGGTGTTCAAGCGGCTGCGCGAGCACCGGCCGACGATTTTCTACGGCGTACCCACCCTCTACGGCGCGTTGCTCGCCAGCCCGGAACTGCCCGGCCGCGGCGACGTGGCGCTGCGGGTGTGCACGTCCGCCGGCGAGGCGCTGCCGGCCGAGCTGGGACGGCGCTGGCGCGAGCACTTCGGCGTCGATATTCTCGACGGCATCGGCTCCACCGAAATGCTGCACATCTTCCTGTCCAACCGGCCTGGCGATGTGCGCTACGGCACCACCGGCAAGCCGGTACCGGGCTATCGCATCCGCCTAGTCGGCGAGGACGGGCGCGAAGTGGCACCCGGCCAACTGGGCGAACTGCAGATCAGCGGCCCGACCGGCGCCATGTGCTACTGGAACAACCGCACCCGCTCGCTTGCCACCTTCGTCGGCGAGTGGACGCGTGCCGGCGACAAATACTCGGTCGATGCCGACGGCTATTATGTTTACGGCGGCCGTTCCGACGACATGCTGAAGGTCAGCGGGCAATACGTCTCGCCCTTCGAGGTCGAGGCGGCGCTGATGACGCACGACGCGGTGCTCGAAGCGGCGGTGATCGGCCTGGAGGATGAGCAGCAACTGGTCAAGCCCAAGGCGTTCATTGTGCTGCGCAACGGCGTCGCCGGCACGCCGGCACTGGCCGACGCGCTGAAACAGCACGTCAAGGACCGGCTGGCGCCGTTCAAGTATCCGCGCTGGATCGAGTTCATGCCCGAACTGCCGAAAACCGCCACCGGGAAGATACAGCGCTTCAGATTGCGAACCAGGGACCGAACCGAATGAAATCCACCAGAGGGTGCATGCGATGATCAGCAAGACGACATATTCCGCGCGCGGCCGCCGCGCATTTCTGCGCGCTGCCGGTGTGGCTGCCGGCGCGGCGCTGCTGCCTTCGGCGCAGGCGCAGGGCGCCCCGGTACGGCTCGGCCTGATGCTGCCGTACACCGGAACCTATGCCCAGCTTGGCGTCGCGATCGAGAACGGGCTTCGGCTGGCGCTGGCGGAGAACGGCGGGAAGCTCGGCGGGCGCGCGGTAGAGTACTTCAAGGTCGACGACGAGTCCGATCCGGCCAAGGCAACCGACAACGCCAATCGCCTGATCACCCGCGACAAGGTCGATGTGCTGATCGGCAGCGTGCACTCCGGCGTGGCAATGGGCATGCTCAAGGTCGCGCGGGAAACCGGTACCCTGATGCTGATACCGAACGCCGGCGCCGACGCGGCCACCGGGCCGCTGTGCGCGAGCAACATCTTCCGCACCTCGTTTTCCAACTGGCAGCCGGTGCATCCGCTGGGCAAGGTGATGGTCGAGCGCGGCCACAAGCGCGCGGTGTTCATCACATGGAAGTACGCCGCTGGCGAGGAATCGCTCGACTCGTTTCGGGAAGGCTACAAGAAGGCCGGCGGCACGGTCGTCAAGGAACTGTTCCTGCCGTTTCCCAACGTCGAGTTCCAGGCGTTGCTCACCGAGATTGCCGCGCTGCGACCGGACGCGGTGGCCTGCTTTTTCGCCGGCGGCGGCGCGGTGAAGTTCGTTCGCGACTACGCAGCGGCGGGACTGAAGGACAAGATTCCGCTTTACGGCTCCGGCTTTCTGACCGAAGGCGTGCTCAAGGCCCAGGGCGCCGCCGCCGAAGGCCTGCTCACCACGCTGCACTACGCCGACTCGCTGGACAATCCGCGCAACAAGGCGTTTCGCGCCGCCTACACCCGCGGCTTCAAGCTCGAGCCCGACGTCTATGCGGTCCAGGGCTATGACACCGGCCTGCTGCTGGTGCAAGCGCTTGAACGCGTCGGCGGCGACATCGCGGCGCGCGAGGCAGTGGTCGCGGCGATGGAAGTGGCCGCAATCGACAGCCCGCGCGGTCGCTGGACCATGTCCCGCGCCCACAACCCGATTCAGGACATTTATCTGCGTCGCGTCGAAAACGGCGACAACAAGGTCATCGGCGTCGCCTGGCCGGCGCTGACGGACCCGGCGCGGGGATGCCGGCTCTGATACCAGGCGCGAGGCTCCAGGCTCTAGGCCCCAGGTAATTGTGGCGATGGCTGGCGTGTGCCCGAACTGCCCTCCGCGGCGCCTCTGGCCTGGAAAAGAAGCAATGACGGTAGCGGCCTGCGCCGCACGGTTTTTTTCCTGGCGCGTGGCGCCTGGCGCCTAGCGCCTATCTTTCAAATGGATATCTTCCTCATTCAGCTGCTGACCGCCGTGCAGTAAGGCTTGCTGCAGTTCCGGGTGGCCAGCTGGCTGACGCTGATTTTCGGGATCATGGGCGTCATCAACCGTGCGCATGGCAGCGTCTACATGATTGGCGCCTACCTGGCATGGTCGCTCGCCCAGCACCTCGGCAGTTTCTGGCTGGCGATACCGGCCGGGCTGGCGCTGTCGGTGGCGCTGGGTTTCGTGCTGGAGTGGCTATTCATCAAACGCCTTTACCAGCGCGACCATCTTTACCAGGTACTGCTCACCTACGGTCTGATCCTGATCTTCGAAGAGCTGCGCAGCATCCTTTGGGGCGACGATGTGCATGGCGTAGCGGTGCCGGCGCTGCTCGCCGGTTCGATTCCGCTCACCGACACGCTGTCCTACCCGGTTTACCGATTGTGGATCTCGGCGGTCTGCGTGGCGCTGGCGGTCGGACTGTACCTGCTGATCCAGCGTACCCGGCTCGGCATGATGATCCGCGCCGGCGCCGCCAACCGGGAAATGACGCAGTCGCTCGGCATCAACATCGGCTGGCTGTACCGCTGGGTGTTCGCGCTCGGCGTGGCAATGGCCGCGTTCGCCGGCATGATCGCCGCACCGGTGTCATCGGTGTTTCCCGGCATGGGCAACCAGGTGCTGATCGTGTGCTTCGTGGTCGTTGTGATCGGCGGCATCGGCTCGGTCAAGGGCGCGCTGGTCGCCGCGCTGCTGATCGGTCTGGCCGACACCTTCGGCAAGGTGGTGGAGCTGGAAATCGCCGGCATTCGGGTGCTGCCCGAACTCGCCGGCATGAGCATCTACCTGCTGATGGCGGCGGTGCTGCTGTGGCGCCCGGAGGGCATCTTCGGACGGAGGCTGGCGTGAGCGCGCGCCTGGCCGCGATGCTGCTGGTGTTGTCGGCGATTGCGGTACTGATTGCGCTGCCCTTCGTGCTGGAAAAGTTCTACGTGCAGTTCGCCACCAAGGTGCTGGTCATGGCGATCTTCGCCGCCAGCCTGAACCTGCTGGTCGGCTATACCGGGCTGGTCAGCCTCGGGCATGCCGCCTTCTTCGGCGTGGCCGGCTATCTCCTGGCGCTTGCCACGCCGGCGTACGACGCCGCTGAGTTCTGGTCCAGCCTCGCGCTTGCCGTGGGCGGCGCCGCGCTGCTGGCGCTGGCGATCGGCGCGCTGGTGCTGCGCACCTCCGGCATCTACTTCATCATGGCCACGCTGGCTTTTGCCCAGATGCTGTATTTCCTGTTTCACGACACCAGTCTGGCCGGCGGTTCGGACGGCATCTACATCTATGTGCGGCCGGTCGCGCAGCTCGGCGGCTGGCAGCCCTTCGACCTGGAGAATTTCGTTCATCTGTACTTTCTGGTGCTGGCGGCGTTCGTGCTCGTGCTGGGTTTTCTGCGCCTGCTCGTCGATTCGCCGTTCGGACGAACGCTTGCCGGCATCCGGGTCAACGAGCACCGGATGCGCGCGCTGGGCTTTGCCACCTTTCGCTACAAACTGGTGTGCTTTGCCGTCGCCGGCGCCCTGGCGGGCCTCGCCGGCTACCTCTCGGCGCTGCAGTTCGGCGTGGTCAACCCCGACATGCTGGGGTGGCATCTCTCCGGTTCGGCATTGATGATGGTGATTCTCGGGGGCCTGGGCACCTGGCTCGGCCCGGTGCTGGGCGCCGCGTCGATGATGCTGCTGGAGCTGGGCCTGCAATCGGTCACCAAGCACTGGCAGCTGCTGATGGGCGCGGCGATCGTGACGGTGGCGCTCGCGCTGCCGCGGGGGCTCGCCGGTCTGTGGGTGTGGCGCGCTGCGCGCGGGCAAAACGATGGCTGAGGTCGTGCTGTCCACCGAGAGGCTGTCGCGCCGATTCGGCGGTCTCGTCGCGGTGGACGAAGTCTCGATCGAGTGCCGTCACGGCGAGGTCCACGCGCTGATCGGGCCGAACGGCGCCGGCAAGAGCACGCTCATCAATCTGCTGTCGGGCGACCTGAAGCCGAGCGGCGGAACGGTGCGCCTGCGCGAGCGCGAGGTGACCGGACTGCCGGCGCACCGCATCTCGCGGCTCGGGGTTGGGCGCAGCTACCAGAAGACCAACGTGTTCCTGCCGTTCACCGCCTTCGAAAACTGCCGGCTGGCCGCGCAGTCGCGCATGGGTACCTCACTGCGGTTTCTCCGGCCTGCGCAGGCGTATCGCGCACCGTGCGAGGCCGCCGAGCGGGCGCTGGCGCAGGTGGGCCTCGCGGCGCGTGCGCATTGGCCGGTGGCAGCGCTGTCCCACGGCGAACAGCGTCAGGTCGAGATCGCGATGGCGCTTGCCACTGATCCGCAGCTGCTGCTCCTCGACGAGCCCCTCGCCGGCATGGGCGCGGAAGAATCGGCGCGCATCGTTTCGCTGCTTCGCGCGCTGGCTGCCGATCACGCAATCCTGCTGGTCGAGCATGACATGGAGGCGGTGTTCGCCCTGGCCGACCGGCTGACCGTCATGGTCAACGGCGCGGTGCTGGAGTCCGGCGCGCCGGCCGCCGTGCGCGCCAGCCCCGCGGTCAAAGCGGCCTATCTCGGCGACGACGATGTCGATTCGGGCAAGTGAGTGAGCCCAGGTTTCAAAAGCGAAAACAGCATCTATGCGGAGCAACAGGAATACGCGGCACACCAGGAGCGCGAAAACCATCGAGTGCCTGAATGATTCGCGTCATCGTGATCAAGGTCAGTTTGGTTTGGTGTCCTTGGTGACCAGGTGGTGAGTTTCTGGGAAGTTTCTGGTCGACGGAACGGGTCATGGCAAGAACCTCTGCGTTGATCGAGGCGCGCGGCCTTCACGCCCATTACGGCGCCAGCCACGTGTTGCATGGCGTCGATCTGGTGTTGGGCGCCGGCGAGACCATCGGCCTGATGGGCCGCAACGGCATGGGCAAGACCACCCTGCTCAGGAGCATGCTCGGCCTGCTGACACCGTCGGACGGGCAGGTACGGATCCGCGGCGCCGACATGACCGGCGCCGCTCCGCACCGGGTGGCGCGTGCCGGCATTGCCTTCGTGCCCGAGGGCAGGGGCATCTTTCCCAATCTTTCGGTGCGGGAAAACCTGGTGATGGCGGCGCGTGCCGGCGTACGCGGCCAGCGCGACTGGACGCTGGCCCGGGTGCTGGAGACCTTTCCGCGGCTTGCAGAGCGTCTTGCGCATGGCGGGCAGCAGCTCTCCGGCGGCGAGCAGCAGATGCTCACCATCGGGCGGGCGCTGATGACCAATCCCGACGTGCTGATCCTGGACGAGGCGACCGAAGGCCTGGCGCCGCTGGTGGCGCAGGATATCTGGCGCATCCTGCGGCGGGTGCGCGACACCGGCATCGGTGCCATCGTCGTCGACAAGAACTTCTCGGCGGTGTCCTCGGTGGCGGACCGCATCGTGGTGATGGTCAAGGGCCGCGTCGAGTACGACGGCGCGGCGCGCAGCCTGCATGACGATGCGGCTCTGCGCCACCGGTTGCTGGCGGTGTGATGGAGCGCTTTGTCGAAGCCGGCGGACATCGGCTGGAGATTCGCTGGATAACCCCGGCGGCAGGCGACGCGCAGGGACCGACGCTGGTGCTGCTGCACGAGGGCCTTGGCTCGGTCGCGCTGTGGAAGCGCTTTCCCGAGCAGCTCGCCGAACGCACCGGCTGCCGGGTGCTGGCGTATTCGCGCCAGGGCTACGGGCGATCCGATCGGCTGAACCTGCCGCGGGCGCCGGACTACATGCACCGTGAAGCGCTGGACGTGCTCCCGGAGCTGCTCGATCGCCTGGAAGTGGAGTCGCCGGTGCTCGTCGGCCACAGCGACGGCGCGTCGATCGCGCTGATCCATGCCGGCGGGACGGCGCGCCCGCTGCGCGCGATCGTTGCCATGGCGCCGCACGTGTTCGTCGAAGCGCTGACGATCGCCAGCATCGCGCAGGCGAAGACCGCGTTCGAAACCACCGACCTCCGCCGCCGGCTGGGCCGCTACCACGACGATGTCGAGTCGACCTTCCGCGGCTGGAACGACATCTGGCTCGCCCCCGCCTTTCGCGACTGGAACATCGAGCGCTACCTGCCGGACATTCGGGTGCCCGTGCTGCTGATCCAGGGCGAGGACGATCAGTACGGCACCCGCGCGCAGGTGGATGCGATTGCCCGCCAGTGCGGCGCACCCGCGCGCATATGCATGCTGCCCGGTTGCGCGCATTCGCCGCATGTCGACCAGCCGGACGCCACGCTGGCGGCGATCGCCGACTTTCTGGCCGGGCTTGGCGAACCGCCTGCGCGCTGAGCAACGAGCCCGCCGATGCTGCCCGCCGCGCTGATTATCGGACCGCTGCTGCAGCACAAGACGCGGCTGCTGCTGTCGGTGCTGGCCATCGCGCTCGGCATCGCGCTCGGCTACGCAGTGCAGCTTGTCAATCGCGCGGCGCTGACCGAGTTCGGCCAAGCGGTGCAGACGCTTGCCGGGCGGGCCGATCTCACCGTGCGCGGGCCGCGCGACGGTTTCGACGAAACGCTCTATCCGCGCCTCGCGCAGCGCCCGGAAGTAGCGGCCATCAGTCCGATGCTCGAATTCGATGCGCGGCTGGCACAGCGCGACGGCAGCCTGCGGATGCTGGGCCTCGATGTGTTCCGCGCGGCCGCGGTACAGCCCGACCTGCTGCCGCAGCCGGATGCGCCGCTCGACGTGCTGCGTGCCGACGTCATCTTCCTGTCGCGCGCGGCGGCGCAGTGGCTGACCGTCGCGCCCGGCGACACACTGGCGTTTCAGAGCGGACTTTCGCAGGTCGAATTCCGTGTTGCCGGGCTGCTGGCGGAGGCCACCGCCGGCCAGCGCCTGGCGGTGATCGACATCGCCGCGGCCCAGCAGCGCTTCAATCGTCTCGGGAAGCTCACCCGCATCGACCTGCGGCTGTGGCGCGGGCTGGCGGTCGAACGAGGGCGGGCCGCGAGGGGGCTGCTGCTGCCGGCCGGGACGTACCTCGAGGCGCCGCAAACGACCGAAGCAAGCATGGCGGCGATGACCCGCGCCTACCGCGTAAACCTCAATGTGCTGGCGCTGGTGGCGCTGTTCACCGGCGGGTTGCTGGTGTTTTCGGCGCAGGCGCTTTCAGTGGTGCGGCGCCGCGCTCAGCTTGCGCTGTTGCGGGTGCTCGGCGTGACGCGGCGCGGCCTGGTGCTGCTGCTGCTGGGCGAAGCCGCGGTCATCGGCGCGCTCGGTGGGCTGGCCGGGCTGCTGCTCGGCGCCGTGACAGCGCAGGTAGTCCTCGAGCGTTTCGGTCCCGATCTCGGCGCCGGACTTTACCAGGGCCTGCAGGCGCAATTGCAGATCGATCCGCTGGCGGCGCTGGTGTTTCTGCTGCTCGGCATTGCCGCCGCGCTGCTCGGCAGCCTGATGCCGGCGCTGGATGCGGCGCGCGCGCAGCCGGCGCAGGCCATCAAGTCGGGCGACGAAGCGGCGCTGGCGCAGCGGCTCACCCCGGCCTGGCCCGGCCTGGCGATGCTGTCGCTCGGTGTTGCCGGCGCCGTTCTGCCGGCGGTGCTGGGGTTGCCGTTGTTCGGCTATGTGTCGATCGCGCTGCTGTTGCTGGGGACGATCGCGCTGATGCCGCGGCTGGCGGCGGTGTTGCTCGGCCGGCTGCCGTCGCCGCGCCGGCCGGAGTTCGCGCTGGGGCTGGCGCAGTTGCAGGCGGCGCCCGGCCCGGCGATGGTGAGCCTTGCCTCCATCGTTGCGGCCGTCAGCCTGGCGGCGTCGGTGGCCATCATGGTCGCGTCGTTCCGGACTTCGCTCGAAGTCTGGCTTGAGCACATTCTGCCGGCCGATCTTTACGTGCGCACCAGCGGCTACGGCGACACCGGCTACCTGTCGGCGATGGCGCAGCAGCGCCTGCGCGATCTGCCGGGCGTGCGCCGGGTCGAATTTCTCGCAGGGCAGAAGATCCAGCTCGACCCCGGCCGGCCACCGGTCACGCTGCTCGGGCGCGACATGGATCCGCGCGATCCCGGCCGCACGCTGATGCTGACCGGACCGGTGGTCGTGCCTGCGGCGAAAGCGCCGCCGCCGGTGTGGGTGAGCGAGGTGGCGGCCGATCTGTATGGATACCGTACCGGCGACGTCGTCGCCGTGCCGGTCGGGGGGCGCGCAGTCGCGCTGACCGTGGCCGGCGTCTGGCGCGACTATGCGCGCATGCAAGGTGCGCTGATGCTGGATATCGCCGACTACCGGCGGCTCACCGGCGACGATACCGTGGCCGACGCCGGATTGTGGCTGGAACCCGGCGCGCGCCGCGACCATGTGGTGGACGCGCTGCGCGAGGCGTTGCCGGAAACCGGGTTGCGCATCGATTCGCCGGCCGAACTGCGCGAGATTTCGCTGGCGGTGTTCGACCGCACCTTCGCGGTGACCTACGCGCTGGAGGCGGTGGCGATTCTGATCGGGTTGGCCGGCCTGTCGGCGAGTTTTGCCGCGCTGACGCTGTCCCGCCGGCGCGAGTTCGGCATGCTGCGCCATGTCGGCGTGGTGCGCGCGCAGGTGCGGCGCATGCTCGCCTTCGAAGGCACCTTGATCAGCGCGCTCGGCGTCGGCGTCGGCCTGGCGCTCGGCTGGCTGATGAGCCTGGTGCTGATCCATGTCATCAACCGCCAGTCGTTTCACTGGAGCATGGATCTCTACATTCCCTGGATGGGGCTCGCGGCGTTTGCCGCGGCGATGCTGGCTGCGGCCGCGCTGTCCGCCACGCTGAGCGCGCGGCGGGCGATGGCGGGCGACGTCATTTTGGCGGTGAGGGAGGATTGGTGAACGCGAGGCGCGAGGCGCGAAGCGCGAGTCGCGAGATGGAACGTGCGGCGTGGCGGACTTGGCTGGGCGTACTGCCGGCTGCACTGTTGGGCGTGGCATCGGCCTGGGCGGTGGACGAAGCGGCGTATCCGCAAGTGTCGCGCGGCACCGTGCTGGAGTTTCCGCGGGATCATGGGGCGCATCCCGGGTACCGCACCGAGTGGTGGTACATCACCGCATGGGTGACCGACGGCGACGGGGTGGAACGCGGCGTGCAGGTTACCTTCTTTCGCAGCCGCACCGGACTGCAGGAAGACAATCCCTCGCAGTTTGCCCCGACCCAGCTGTTGTTTGCCCATGCGGCGATCGCCGATGCGTCGCGCGGCGCGCTGCTGCACGACCAGCGCGCCGCCCGTGCCGGATTCGGGCTGGCCGGTGCCCGCAGCGACGACACCGCGGTGCGCATCGACGACTGGACCTTGGCGCGGGACGGCGGCGGCTATCGCGCGCACATCCGGGCGCGGACGTTTGCGCTGTCCCTGCGCTTTGCGCCCGCGGGACCGCTGTGGCTGCAGGGCGAGAACGGCTTCAGCCGCAAGGGACCGAAGCCGGAGCAGGCCAGTCACTACTACAGCCATCCGCGGCTTGTGGTGGAGGGCGAGATCGAACTGGAGGGCCGGCGCCTTGCGGTGCGCGGCGAGGCCTGGCTCGATCACGAATGGTCGAGCGAGTACCTGGCGCCGGAGGCTTCCGGATGGGACTGGTTCGGCGTGCGCTTCGACGACGGTGGCGCCATGATGGCGTTTCGCATTCGCGCGCGCGATGGCGGCGTGTTCTGGGCCGGCGGCGGGTATCGCGATGCGCGGGGGCGGCGACGCGCGTTCGAGCCGCGCGGGGTCGCGGTCGCTCAGCTGCGGCGGTGACGCGCGCGGCGCACGGGCGCCGAGTATCCGGTGGACATGCGGGCGGGAGACGGCGGCGTTGAGTTCGACCTGCAGCCGCTGATGGACGATCAGGAGCTCGATTCCCGCGGCAGCACCGGCACGGTGTACTGGGAAGGGGCGATGCGGGTGGTGCGCGACGGGCGTGTCGTCGGCCGCGGCTATCTGGAGCTGACCGGCTATTTCGACCGGCTGGACATCTGAGCGGGCGTCGAGCGCTCTGCTAGACTGGCTTCGACCGTCGTTCACCGGAGAAAGCGTTTCACATGCTGAAGGGAAAGTCCGTCGTCGTTACCGGTTCGACCAGCGGCATCGGGCTCGGCATCGCCCGCGCGTTTGCCGAGCGCGGCGCGAACGTCATGTTGAACGGCCTCGGCGACGCCACCGAGATCGAGAATCTGCGCGCCGGGCTTGAGTCGATGTTTGGCATCAAGGCGGTTTATTCCGGCGCCGACATGTCGAAGCCCGACGATATTGCCGTGATGATCGTCGAGGCGAAGCGCGCGCTGGGCGGCGTCGATGTCCTCGTCAACAATGCCGGCATCCAGCATGTGGCGCCGGTGGAAGAATTTCCGCCGGCGCATTGGGACCGCATCATCGCGATCAATCTCTCGTCGGTGTTTCATGCGACGCGGGCGGCCGTGCCGTTGATGAAGGCGAAAGGCTGGGGCCGGGTGATCAACGTTGCATCGATCCACGGCCTGGTCGCCTCGCCGTTCAAATCCGCCTATGTGGCGGCCAAGCACGGCGTGGTCGGTTTCACCAAGACCATTGCGCTGGAAAATGCCGGCAAGGGCATTACCTGCAACGCGATCTGCCCCGGTTTTGTGCTGACCCCGCTGGTGGAAACCCAGATCGACGATCGTGCCCGCGAACGCAGCATCTCCCGCGAGGACGCGATCCGCAACGACGTGCTCGACCGACAGCCGTCGAAGGAATGCGTGAAACTCGGGGAAG
>CALJLA010000182.1 GCA_937983055.1 uncultured Pseudomonadota bacterium | reverse complement strand
CTTCCAGTCGCTGCCCACGCGCCGGAACAGGAACGTCTCATGGCCGCGATTGTGGACTGCGCGCCCGTCTCGCTTCACGGTGGCGGTCAGCTCGACATCGGCGATCGCCCAGGCGAAATCGCCTTCGACGTGCGCTTCGATATTCGATAGTTCGAGCTCGAAGTCGGCCAGCGCATCGCCTTCCGGTTCAACATGGTGTTCGATGAGATCGCGAAGTCCTTTGTTCTGACCACCACCTTCGATGTACCGTGCGCCCTCGAAATCGAGGTAGTGTTGCCGAAACGGCGTGCCGTCCGCCTCCTCCCAACCGCGCTCGATCGCCTCGATGATGCCGATCAAGGCCTGTTCGTCGTCTTCGGCGGTTTGCGCAACGGCAGGCTGGGTAGCGGCCAGCCCCACCGCGAAAAGCAGCGGCGTGAGTGTTTGCAGAATGGCTTGCATGTGGATGTCTCCTGTAAGAAAAAGTCAATAAGGCGCTTACAGCCAGCGTCGCAATCGATGCCCAAGTGATTCTGCGAGTGCGCGCAGGTATTCCCGAGGGCGCCGCGCCAGCTCGAGGCGACAGGCTTGTGAAAGATCCTCTCGAAGCAGCGCGTCCAACTGCCGGCACAAAACCGGCGCCCGGCTGACGAGGTTGAGCTCCTGATTGACGAAGAAGCTCCGGTAGTCCACGTTCGCCGAGCCTACCATCGCCCAGTGTTCATCGATGAGCGTCACCTTCGCGTGCAGCATGCGCGGCAGGTACTCGAAGAATTGCACGCCCCGTCGCGCCAGCGGCCGTGCCAGCGCATGGCTCGCCCACTGAACAAACCGTTGGTCGCTCTCGGTCGGCAGTAGAACGCGGACGTCGACGCCGCGTCGCACGGCTGCGACGAGGGCGGCTCGAAATCGTCGATTCGGTACAAAATACGGTGTCGCAATGGTGACGCTGCCCTCGGCGGCAGCTAGGGCCTCCAGGTACTCGCAATACAGAACGCGCCGGCACGTCCGGGAGGCGTTTGGCACGAGGCGGTACGGCCCATCCCAGGGCGGCGGCGTCTGCCCGGCGCGCCCGTCCCAGAGTTCGTCAAACAGCGCACTCGCCGGTGCGACCAGGCGCCCGGCGAGGCGTACGTGCACATCGCGCCAGCGTCGGCTGCCGACCAGCATCCTGGAACTCTCGCGGTGCAGGTTGAAGCCGCCGAGGTACACGCAACGATCGTCCACGACGAGCAGCTTACGGTGGTTGCGGCGGTTGTAATGCCAGGGATCACGCCAGCGCCAGCGGTTGAACCAGCGGGCATGGACGCCCGCTTTGCGCAAGTGCCGATAAAGTTTGTCTGTACCCTCGAACAGCGCGCCGGCCGCGTCCACATGGACGCACACCGAAACGCCGGCCTTGGCCCGTTCGACCAGCGCGTTCGCGAACCGCCAGCCGACTTCATCACCGGCAAAGATGTAGCTCTCCAGTCGGATCGTGTCCCGGGCCTGGCCGATGTCCTCCAGCATCGCCGCATACAAGTCATCGCCCTCCCCGTAGACAACGCAGGATTCCGGCGCTGCACGACAGCCGTCAGTGTGCGCCAACGGCGTATCCTTGCCACCGGCCGAGCAATTCATCGTGTCGCTCCGGCCGAGAGCCGCGCGCCCAGTCCCTTCGCCAGCGGCGCCATCAGCAGCGGTCCCGTCACTGCGACGGCGATCGTCATCAGCACCAACGCGACAAAAACCGGTCGCGTCATATGACCTTGTTCGAACGCCAACGTGCCGATGACCAACGCCACCTCGCCGCGCGGCACCATCCCGAAACCGATGAGCCAGCGTTCTCGCCAGGAGTTGACGCGAACAGCACCGAGAACGCCCCCGGCGACCTTTGCCATCACGGCAAATGCAATCAAACCGAGAAGCAGGCCCAGCACCGTTGGATCATCCAGAATGCTCCATTGTGCCTGGACGCCGATCATGACGAAGAAAAACGGCATCAGGAGGAACACCAGGGGTTGAAGGTCCTTTGCGCTGCGCCCGCTCGCGTCGAGGGTCAAACCTCCGCCGGCACCGACGCCGGCAAAAAACGCCCCGACGACCAATGACAAGTTCAGCGTATGGGTCAGCCAGGCACCGAGAGCGACCGCAGCCAGGATCCAGACGCCGCGCCACCAGCGATTAACGATGAAACCGCGATGATATGCCCATCGAGTTAGGCCGCGGGAGAGCATCAATAGTCCGCCCAACACAAGGATCGCCAATGCAACAAAAACCAAAGCCCCGCTGCCGCTCGAGCCACCGCTCAGGAATCCATGGGCCGCCCCCAGTAAGTACAGTGCGATGACATCGTCAATGACCGCCGCCGCCAACAAGATGTCCGCGACACGGTGCCCCATCAATCCGAACTGCGCTAACACCTGTGCGGTGATGCCGATGCTGGTCGCGCCGAGCACCAGCCCCAGGTACAGCGCCTCGTCAATGGGGGAACCGTACAACCAGCCGATACCCACGCCACCGGCCACGCTGAACACGATACCAAGCGTTGCGACACCGGCACCGGCCCAGCCGGCGGCCTTCAGCCGGTCGATGCCCAGTTCAAGCCCGGCCACACCCAGCAGCAGCACTACGCCGACTTCGCCGAAGGCGTGCAAGACGCCACTGTGCGGTACCCAGCCGAGCACCGCCGTACCGATCAGCACACCGAGCACGACCTGCGCCACCGCGTTCGGGAAGTTCAGCCGCTGACTGAGCCAGCCCACGGCACCGCCCAATACCAGCACCAGCAAAATGTCGCTGATCGCCGTCATGACCTTACGTCACTCCTCGGCTGCGGTCGCCGCGGCCGCGATCTTCGCGGGACGACTCACGCCGTAGATGCCGAGCAGGCTGAGACCGATGCCGGCCAGCTCAACGCCGTGTAAGCGCTCGGCGAAAAAAGCCACACCCATCACCAAGCCGAAGATGGGGGTCAGGAACGTAAAAACATTCAATTGGCTCAGGCTCGCGCGTTGCAGCAGCGCAAACCACAACACGAACGCGGCCGAGGTGCCGACAGCACTCAGCACGATCAGGTTGATGACGAACGGCCACGACCAGTCGATCCGGCCGACGTCCTCCGCCGCGAGTGCCAACAGCGCCAACGGCGCCGCGCCGATGAGCAACTGCCAACCCATGGCGCGAAGAATGTCCACCCGCCCGGCGAGGCGTTTCAGCGCGACATTGCTGACCGCAATGGCGACCGCGGCGATCAGGATGTACACGATGCCCAACAGTTGAGAGCCTGATCCCGACAGGCTCGGCGCGCCGATCAGCACGATGCCGACGAACCCGGCCGCCAGGCCCCAGCGCTGCACGGCCGTTAGGTGCTCGTTCAGAAAGCCCCAGGCGAGCACCGCCGCGATCAAGGGTTGGGTGTTGGCAATCACCGTGGCAAGACCGGGTGAGACCCGCCCACCGCCGTAGAACATGCCGAAAAAGCCCAGGCTCGTTGCGGTGAAACCGACCAGCACCAGTCCGCCCCAGACGGAACGCCCGGCGACTGCCGGCCGGCGCAAGCCCTGCGCCGCCAGCAGCAGCACGGCCCCGGACAGCGCGGCACGCAACGCGGCAAACGCCATCGGCGGCGAACCGGCCAGGCCGACATTGATCAGCGGGAAACACAATGCCCACAGAAACATGACCAGGGTCGCACCGCCGGCGATGCGCAGGGGCAGACGTCGGGCGCTCGCCTCAGCCGCGCCGTCGGTGAGCCCGCTCACGCCAGCTCCCCGGACACCGCGGCGGTATCCCGCTGGCAGCGACACCAGGTGCAGTCACAGCCACTGCGGGCTTGTTCAGGTCGCAGCAACGAGCGGCTCGGTAGCCACCCGGCGATGGTGCTCTTCCAACGGGCCGGGGCGTAGATGCGCTGCAACAACGGCCGTGGGTCGCGAGCCGCCACGGCACGCTCGATCACCCACCGGCGGCCGCGATCGCCGAGACGATGGTACAGCCAGCGATTGCATAGGCTGGCCGCATTCAGCCCTTGAAGACGCACCCGCCACTCGCGATCGTAGGTCTCGGCCGCGCCACGGGCACGGCCCGCCAAATGGCCGGAGATCAGCGCGTAGCGCAAGCCGAAGCCGAACAAGGCGTCCTGAAAACCAGCCGCCTCACCGACGTAGCGGCGCTTACCGAAGACGGTGCGTTGCACGCGTTCAAAATTGCCGCTGCCGCCAAAACGGCGGGCGCTGAGCCAACGCAGCCCCGCGTGACGCTCGAAGAATTCGACCGTGGCAGCCAGGTACTTCCGTTCGTCGTGAAAGTGATCGAACAGGCAGGTGGCGACCGTACCCCGCCCCTGGTCGACGAGCAGGTAGCTGTAACCGGCCGGCGCCAGCCGATCGGACACCGCCGCATAACAGCCGTTGGTCATATCCGTTTCAAACACGTAACCGGCCGCGATCACGTCCGCCCGATGAGGGCCCTCGGCGACCACGCCGCCATTGGCGATCTGGCGTCGCCGCTCTCCAAATCGCAGCGTCACCCCCGCCTCGAGCGCTTGCGTCTTGAGGGCCTGATCCAGCGTCCCGGCCTCGCGGCCCCGACGTACCAAATAGAAGATCGGAGCCGTTGACTGCAACCGATGCGAGGCTCCACGGGGATCAAAGCAGACAATTTCATACACTGGCGTATGGGCGAAATCGACACGAATGCCACTGTGCTCGAGCTCGGCCAACACGTCAGTCGATGAGGTCCAGTTTTCGAGCCCCTGAAAATCGCCGTGAAACCTCGCACCAACGTCGGGGCGTTTCTCGTACACCGTCACCGCCGCGCCGCGCGCACGGGCTGCGAGCGCCGCGCTCAGACCCGACGGACCGGCCCCGACGATCTCCAGCGCGTGTTCGCTCATCGACACATGCCGTGTGACATGGGCCGTACGGCTTTGACCGGCGACCTCGGCTCCGCTTGCCTGTCATCGCCGGGTATGTTGGAGGTCGGCGCGTGGATCTCAATGCCGCGAATCAACAGTGTCGCTTCGAATTCAGCCACGCCCGCCGATGGGTTGGCGTGCGCGCTACTCCACGGCATGCTCGAGACCCCGTGATCGCGCGGCCTCGATGCGGGCCATCAGACGATTAAACGGCTCAATGAACTTGTCAACGCCCTCGCGCTCGAGTTGCCGCGCAGTGTCTTCCAGGTCGATGTCGAGAGCGGCAAGTTGCGCCACGGTCGCCTGGGCCCGATCCAGGGCGTCCGCGAGGCGCGGTTTGGGATGGCCGTGATCGCGAAAGGCGAGCAGCGTCTGCATCGGCAGCGTCGTGACCGTGTCCGGTCCGATCAATGCCTCGACGTACTTGACGTCGCTGTAGGCGGCGTCTTTGGTGCCGGTGCTGGCCCACAATAACCGCTGGCGCTGCGCCCGCACGGCCTCCAGCGCCTGCCAGCGCGGATCCTCGAGACTCTCCCGAAAAGCCTGATAGGCCAATTTGGCGCAGGCGATCGCCGCCTTGCCGCGCACGCCGGTGGCCATACACGCCGCTTCGCTCGCCAATTGCCGATCGATCAGGGTGTCGATGCGGCTGACGAAGAAGCTCGCCACCGAGGCCACATGTGCGATGGAATGGCCCTCGGCGAGGCGCGCTACCAAACCGCGCCAGTAGGCATCGAGCACCTCGCGGTAACGGGCGACGCTGAACAACAGGGTGACATTGACACTAATACCCGCCGCTATCAGCGCTTCGATCGCCGGCAACCCGGCACGCGTCGCTGGCACCTTGATCATCA
>CALJLA010000181.1 GCA_937983055.1 uncultured Pseudomonadota bacterium | reverse complement strand
TGTTCGTCACCGTGCCGTTCATCGCCCGCGAGCTCATTCCGCTGATGCAGGCGCAGGGCACCGAGGAGGAGCAGGCGGCGGTGGTGCTGGGCGCGAGCGGCTGGCAGACCTTCTGGCGGGTGACCCTGCCCAACATCAAGTGGGGCCTGCTGTACGGCGCCATTCTCTGCAATGCGCGGGCGATGGGCGAATTCGGCGCGGTATCGGTGGTCTCCGGCCACATCCGCGGGCTGACCAACACGCTGCCGCTGCATGTGGAAATTCTCTACAACGAATACAACTTCGCCGCCGCGTTCGCGGTGGCCTCGCTGCTGGCGCTGCTCGCGCTGGTGACGCTGGCGCTCAAGACGCTGGTCGAGTTCAAGGCGGCGCAACAACATCGAAAGGACGCCCGACATGAGCATTGAAGTGCGCAATCTGTCCAAGCGGTTCGGCAGCTTCGCGGCGCTCGACGACGTGAGCCTGGAGGTGCGACCCGGCGAACTGCTGGCGCTGCTCGGCCCGTCCGGGTCGGGCAAGACCACGCTGCTGCGGGTGATTGCCGGGCTGGAGCGCCCGGACGCCGGCCAGGTGCTGTTTCACGGCGAGGACAGCACCGACCGCCATGTGCGCGAGCGCCGCGTGGGCTTCGTGTTCCAGCATTACGCGCTGTTTCGCCACATGAGCATCTTCGAGAACGTGGCATTCGGGCTGCGCGTGCGCCCGAAGCCGGTGCGGCCCGACGAGGGCGAGATCCGCCGCAAGGTGTTGGAGCTGCTGAAGCTGGTGCAGCTCGACTGGCTGGCGGACCGCTACCCGCACCAGCTTTCGGGCGGGCAGCGCCAGCGCATCGCCCTGGCGCGCGCGCTGGCGGTGGAACCGCGCGTGCTGCTGCTCGACGAGCCGTTCGGCGCGCTGGACGCGAAGGTGCGCAAGGAGCTGCGCTCTTGGCTGCGCCGGCTACACGACGACATGCACATCACCAGCGTGTTCGTCACCCACGACCAGGAAGAGGCGCTGGAAGTGGCGGACCGGGTGGTGGTGATGAACGACGGCGCCATCGAGCAGATCGGCACGCCTGAGGAAGTGTACGAAAAGCCGGCGAGCCCGTTCGTCTACGAGTTTCTCGGCCAGGTGAACCTGTTTCACGGCCGGCTGCATCGCGGCCGCGCCTGGCTGGGCGGCATCGAGCTGGAGTCGCCGGATCACGCCGACCTGGACGAGACGCCGGCGGTGGCCTACGTGAGGCCGCACGACCTCGAGATCGAGACCGAAGCCGGCGAAGGACTGGCCGCGCGTGTCGTGCACGTGCTGCCGGTCGGGCCGGTGGTGCGGCTGGAACTGCAGCCGCTCGACCCCGCGGGACCGGGCGGCCTCATCCATGCCGACATCAGCCGCGAACGCTACCGCAGCCTGGCGCTCAAGGTGGGAGACCGGGTGTTCGTGCGGCCGCGCCGTTTCGAGGTGTTCGCGAAATCTGCAGGGGCGGCGGTAGCCGCGTAGTCCGCGCGCGACCGCCCCCGGCTATTTGCCCTCGGCCTTGCGTTGCTCGCCGAGGTAACGGAGATAGCTCACCAGCGCCCAGATCTGGTCGTCGGTGAGGTCGTCCTTGAATGGCGACATCATGGTGCCCTTGCGCCCGAACTTGATAGTGTTGAAAATCATCTGGTCCGAGGGCGCGCGCTGCCACTCGTCGTCGGTCAGGTCGGGTCCGTTGCCGCCGCGCGCATTGCCGCCGTGGCAGCCGTGGCAGGACACGCGCTTGTACAACACCTCGCCGTCCTGGATGGCTTTCGGGTCGCCGGCGAGCGGGTTGTCGGCCGGTGCCGTGCCGCCGGGGCCGCCTGGCACCTCGCCGGCGCCGCCGGTCAGTAGCCAGACCGCGCACAGCGCGAGCAATACATTCCTCATCGTTGCCTCTTGAAACGCGGCGGGCGCGCGAACGCGCCCGCACGCAGTGGTTACTCGAAGATCACTGGAACAGCGCAAACACCGTCAGGTAACCGCCCTTGCGATTGTCCTTGAGATGCGGCGCGCCGCCCCTGCCGCCCCAGGTGGCCCAGCCGGTCCAGCCGCCCCATCCCGACGGGATGGCAACGTACTGCCGGCCGTCGATCATGAACGACACCGGGCTGCCGACGATGCCCGACCCGGTCTGATACGACCAAAGCTCCTTTCCGGTCTTGCTGTCGTAGGCATTGAAGAGCCCCTCCGGGGTGCCGGCAAAAGTAAGGCCGCCGGCGGTGGTCAGCACGCCGCTGGTGAAGGGCGACGGTGCCTTGACCGTCCACTTCTTCTCGCCGGTGACGGCGTCGAAGGCGACCAGCTGGCCGTGACCCTTGTGCCAGTCGGCCTCGGCGATGCCGAGGTTGTACTTGCCCTCGACGCGTTCGGACGGCCCGGCGAGCAGGTCGACGCAGATCTCGCGGCTCGGCACGAACACCATCTGCAGCTGCGGGTTGTAGCTCATCGGGTTCCACCACTTGCCGCCTTCGGACGCCGGGCAGACGTTGGTGACTTTCTTCTCGTAATTGGTGACCTTGTCAGGGTTGACGATCGGCCGGCCTTCCGCGGTGAAGCCGGTGGCCCAGTTCACCTTGGAGATTTCCTTGCCCCAGATGAATTTGCCGTTGGTGCGGTCGATCTTGTAGAGGAAACCGTTGCGGTCGCCGTGCAACCAGACTTTCTTGCCGTTGATGTCGGCGAGGATGGTTTCGTTGTTGCCGTCGTAGTCCCACACGTCCCACGGCGTGTACTGGAAGTAGAACTTGATGTCGCCGTTGTCCGGATTCAGCGCCAGGGTCGAGTTCGTATAGAGGTTGTCGCCCTTGCGGTTCATCCCGTCCCAGTCAGGATTCGGATTGCCGACGCTCCAGTAGAGGATGTCGAGCTGCGGGTCGTAGGAGCCGGTGATCCAGGCCGAACCGCCGCCGAATTTCCAGGCTTCGGGGTCGGTGTTGCCCCAGGTGTCGAAACCGAACTCGCCCGGCCCCGGGATGGTGTAGGTGCGCCAGGCCTGCTTGCCGGTCTCGGTGTCGAGGGCCTCGATCCACAGCCGCGTCGGATACTCCGCACCGGACATGCCGACGACGACCTTGCCCTTCACGATGAGCGGCGCGACCGTCATGGTGTATGCCTTGGTCCAGTCGGCGATGGTGACGTCCCACACCACCTTGCCGGTGGCGCGGTCGAGCGCGATCACATGCGAATCCGGGGTGGCGTAGAACACCTTGTCCTTGTAGACGGCGGCGCCCCGGTTGCCCAGGTCGCAGCACATGAACTTGCCGACTTCGTCGGGCAGCGGATGGTTGTACTGCCACAACATCGTGCCGTTGCGGGCGTCGACCGCGAAGATGCGGCCATGCGAAGACGTGACGTACATCACGCCGTCGACCACCAGCGGCGTGGTGTTCTGGGCGTCGAGCACGCCAAAGGAAAAGGTCCATACCGGCACCAGCTTGCCGACATTGCGGGTGTCGATCTGCTTGAGCGGGCTGAAGCGGGTGCCGGAGTAATCGCGCCCCGCCATCAACCAGTTGTTTCCGTCCTTGCCGGCATTCAGCAGCATCGCGTCGGTGACCGGTGTGTGCTTCACTTCGGCCGCACCCGCGGAGGTGAATAAAACGGCCCCGATCAAGACCGCGCAAACGGCGCGCAGCATTCCAATACCTGCTCGAGCACTCATTTCAACTCTCCCCAATTTTTCTCGAATGATCATGCTTACCCAGAAATGGGCGAGTATGACTATGCAAGTACTTCGCCCACGGCGCCGCGGTACCGCAAGGTGAAATCACGGTGAACGGCGCCGGATCAATCGTCCGTCTTATCCGGGAATTAGACAAGTCTCCCGGCGCGGGCCGGCAGGCGGATGGGGCGCGCGGCCTTCGCCTGATGCGGACGGAGCGCACAACGTCTGTGCATTGTTTCCAACAGCGGAAAAGAATTGGTGCGCGGATGCAGCGCCGCGGCGGCACTCACGCCGTTGCGGACTCGTCCGGGCGCGGGGCGGAAAAGGCGAAGCCATTCTTGCCGCTGCGCTTGACGGCATACATCGAATGATCGCCGCGATGGATGATGTCGTGCGCGGTGCAGTCGGGATAGGGAAACAGGCAGATGCCGATGCTCACACCCAGCCGCACCTCGGCACCGCTGCTCAGCAGTATCGGCTCGGCGACGCCGGCGAGCAGCCGGCGGGCGATCAACTCGGCGCCTTCCACCGACTCGATGTCGTGGGCGAGCACGTAGAACTCGTCGCCGCCCAGCCGCGCCAGCGTGTCGGCTTCGCGCAGCAGGCCGGCCAGGCGGACGGCGAGCGCCTTCAGGACTTCGTCGCCGGCCTCATGCCCGTAGCGGTCGTTGATCGGCTTGAAGCCGTCCAGGTCCATATACATGCCGGCGCACTTGCGGCGGCTGCGCCGCGCCGCGGCAATCGCCTGCTCCAGGCGGTCGAGCAGCAGGTCGCGGTTTGGCAGCCCGGTCAGGCTGTCGTGCAGCGAGCGCATGCGGTGGCCTTCGCGCTCCCGCTCGAGTTGGCGATTGCGCAGGAACAGCACCCGCTGCTGCAGTTCCAGCAGGTAGGCGGCGCCGGCACCGACCAGGGTCGTGGCCGCGAGAAAGAACGCGCTGCTCGCGAGCAGCGGCGCCGGCATCTCCCGGATGCCGGCGAATACGACGTAGAACACCGCCATGCAGATGCCGTTGAGCACCAGCGCATGAACGAACCGGATGCCGATGAACAGATAGGTCCAGAACATGACGATTACGAAGGCGACGTAGTACTGCGCCATCGCCTCGATCGTCACCAGCGACAGCAGGGCGACTCCGCCGAGCCCGGGCGCGAAACCCACCACGTTGACCCCGGCCTGGCCCAATCGACCGAAACGCGGATGAAAGGTGTAGGCGAGGAGCAGCAGCGGAAAGCTCATCGCGCCGATGCGGATCCACCAGGCGGCGAGTCGGGCATCGGAAAAGAACCACGGATCCAGCACGCCCACCAGCAGGTACAGCGGAATACCGATGATCAGCGCAAAGCGCGCCTGAAGCTTGACGCGCGGCAGCTGGTCCTGGCGATAGGCGGCTTCGAGCGCGGGGTCGCGAAACGACAGCGTGAGCGGATGCCAGCCGTCCTGCGGCAACCCCGCGTCCGGCTTCATGAAGGCGACACGCTCACGGAGCAGCCGCGGGCGACGGCGGTGCACCCGGGCGGCAGGCGATCAGTGGCGGGCCCGGTGCTTCGCGGCGATGAACTCGCGGTGCGGCACATAGAGCAGGTCGGAAACCTTGCGCACCAGATGGTCCTCGTACATGTCGATCTCGCGGTCGGCCTGGGCAATGCGCCACAGCTGCTCGACGAGGCGGATCTTGTCTTCGGGCGTCAGGTGCCGGTTCAGCGCGGACACGATTCCATGATACGAGGTGGGCCGGTTTTCCGGCCGCAGCGCGTGAACGACCATCGCGTCGGCCTCGTCGGCCGGCAGCGCGAACATCGACTGCAGTGCGTCCCGCGCCACCGACAGGTCGATGTCCTTGACCGCATGGTCGACCCTCGCGACCTCGGCGAGGAGCGTTGCCGCCGCCATCGGCACTGCGTCGGGCTTCGCGGCCGGCGGCTGCGGCGCGCCGGTGAACGCTTTCTGGATGGACTTCAGCAGATTTCGAAATGCGGCGGTCATCAATTTCTTGTTTGCTTGTTCTTGCCCGATGATGCTTAGGGCGCAGGAACGGCCCGGAGTTCATCCCGGAGCGCCGGTCGCGCCGCAGGCGGGCCGCGGTGCTCAGCCGTTGCTCATTGCCCGCGCAACGGCGGGCCTCGCCGCCATGGCCGCACCCCAGCGCAGCAGGTTCGCATTGCCGCCCGCCTGCTCGATCATCTGGCGGCGCGCAGCGAAATTCGGGTAGAGCATCAGGTCCGCAACCGACAGTTCGCCGGCGAGATACTCCCGTCCCGCGAGTGCGCTGTCGCAGGTGGAAAAGAAGTCGAGCAGCCGCCTGCGGAAGTACTCGACGTTGGCAGGCGACTTGTCCGGCGCGGTGACTTCCAGCCGGAAGATGGTGCTGCTGGTACCGGAAATGTCGCTCGCCGCCTGCATGAACCACTGCATTGCCAGCGCGCGCCGGACCGGGTCTTTAGGCACGAATTTGCCCGCTTTCTCGGCGCAGTACAGCACGATGGCGCCGGACTGGGTGAGCGCCAGCGGCTCGCCGCCGGGGCCGTCGCTGTCGACGATGGCCGGTATCAGCCCGGCGGGATTGATGCGCAGGTAGTCGGCCGCGCGCTGCTGGCCCTTGGCCAGATCGAGGCGATGCAACTGGTAGTTCAAGCCGGTCTCTTCGAGCGCCAGCCGGGCGCGCTGGCCATTGGCCGTAGGCGCGAAGTACAGGTCGATCATCGAATTTCTCCAGGCGGGCGATAGAAAGGCGCGCAGTGTAGCAAACCGCCGCTCGCGCAGTCGCCGCGGATCTCGCGAGGACCGGCGCCGACCGGCGGCGGGCCGCTCAAGCGCGCTCCGGCGCTGGCGGACTGTCGGTGCCGGCGATCTCGTAGCGATGCTTGCCGTCGCGCTTGGCCGCGCGCATCGCCAGCTCGGCGCGGTAGACGATGTCGTCCGCAGTGCAGTCCGGATAGGGAAACGGGTACACGCCAATGCTCGCGTGCAGCGCGACCGGCGGCAGACCCGCCCCTGCCACCGGCTCTTCGATGCAGGCGAGCGCGCGGGCGGCGACCGAGGCCATCGCCTCGGAGGAGGCCACGCCGCGGGCCAGCACGAAATACTCGTCGTCGCCGAGATAGGCGACCGTATCGGATTCGCGCATGGCCTGGCGCAGGCGCTGGCCTACGATGCGCAGCAGTTCCTCGGCGGCCGCGCGGCCGCGACTTTGCGCGAGACGCGCGAAATCGTCGAGATCGATGTAAAGTCCGGCGCACTGCTGCC
The DNA here is from genome assembly GCA_937983055.1 of uncultured Pseudomonadota bacterium. Classification (GTDB taxonomy): domain Bacteria; phylum Pseudomonadota; class Gammaproteobacteria; order Burkholderiales; family Eutrophovitaceae; genus CALJLA01. Next base: position 19,514 of record CALJLA010000181.1, on the reverse strand, counting down.
GGTCGCGGCGCGCGGCGACGATGGCCTGATCCAGCCGATCGGCCAGCAGGGCCCGGTTGGGCAGTGCCGTGAGGCGGTCGTAGAGGCTGTGCACATCCTGACCGAACAGCTCGTCGGCCGAGCGATAGGCCTGCTCGAAAAGATGGCGGCGCCGGCGCTCGCGGAAATAGGCCTCGGCGGACGCCAGCACGGTGGCCGAACCTAGGAAAAAGGCGCTGCCGGCGACCATCGCTTCGGGCATGTCTCCTCCGAACGCCAGCGCACCGTAGAACACGAAGACGATGGCAATGTTGGCGTACAGGCCATAGAGAAAGCGGATACCCGGAAACAGCGTGGTCCAGAACACCACGATGACGACCGAGAGGTAGTACTGGGCGATTGCCGCGACCGGCATCAGGGACATGATCGCGACCAGCCCGCCAGCCGCGACTACGCCGGTCAGGGCCACCGCGGCCTGATCGAGCCATCTGAATCGGGAGCGAAACGTGAACAGCAGCACCGAAATGCCGGCGATGACCACCAGAAACCGGATCAGCCACACCGACCAGCGGTCGATGTCGTCGACGAAATAGGGGTCGAGCAGGCCCAGCAGCACGTAGAACGCAAGCCCCAGCCCAAGCGCGAGCTGTGCCCCGACTCTCGGCCGCGCAGCCAGTGCGTGGCGGTACGCTTCTTCCAGGCGGGCATCGGCGAAATGCAGCGTTGCCGGATGCATCCCGGTGCGGCGTACGATGAGGTCGCTTTGAGCCATTATGGATATATCGACACCAAGTCGGCTGTTCTTGAATGCTACTCGCCTGTGGGCGCGGGCGCAGTGGACATGGCCGGGCGCAAACCGGGCCGGCCGCGCCCGTACCGGGCGCTGACCGCCGCGCTGCCTGGAGGGACTCCGGCATGGCCGTAGCCACCTTCCGCTTCTACGAGGAACTGAACGACTTTCTCGCGCCGGAGCGCAGGAAGGTCGAATTCAGCTATGCCTGCGCGAGGCGCGCCACGGTGAAGAACGCGATCGAGGCGCCTGGCGTGACCTGTGGAGGGCGGAGCAGGGGCCCCATCGAAGATGGGGATGCGACCCCGCAACAGGTCGAGGGGACGCCCCCATGGCCGTAGCCACGTTCCGCTTCTACGAGGAGCTGAACGACTTTCTGGCGCCGGAGCGCAGGAAGGTCGAATTCAGCTATGCCTGCGCGAGGCGCGCGACGGTGAAGAACGCGATCGAGGCGCCTGGCGTGACCTGTGGAGGGCGGAGCAGGGGCCCCATCGAAGATGGGGATGCGACCCCGCAACAGGTCGAGGGGACGCCCCCATGGCCGTAGCCACGTTCCGCTTCTACGAGGAGCTGAACGACTTTCTGGCGCCGGAGCGCAGGAAGGTCGAATTCAGCTATGCCTGCGCGAGGCGCGCGACGGTGAAGAACGCGATCGAGGCACTCGGCGTCCCCCACACCGAAGTCGAGCTCATCCTCGTCGACGGCGAATCGGTGGATTTTTCCCACATCGTCGGCGAGGGCGAACGGATCTCGGTCTACCCGGTGTTCGAAGCCTTCGATGTGCGGCCGGTGCTGAGACTGCGTCCGGCGCCGCTGCGGCGCCTGCGCTTCATTGCCGATGCGCATCTTGGCGGGCTGGCGCGCTTTCTGCGCATGCTGGGCTTCGATACCCGCTACGACAACGCCTTTTATGACAGTGAAGTGCGCCGGATCGCCGCAGGCGAGGACCGGATCGTGCTGACGCGCGATCGCGCATTGCTCAAATGCGCCGATGTCACCCATGGATGCTTCGTGCACGCGCGCAAGCCGGAGGAGCAGATACGGGAAATAGTGCAGCGACTGCAGCTGGAGCATGAAGCCCGGCCCTTCACGTTGTGCCTGACCTGCAATGCGCCGCTCGAGCCGGTGGCAAAGTCGGCCGTTGTTGACCGGATCCCGCCGAAGGCGGCAGAGTTTTACGAGCGCTTCAGCACCTGCCGGGTGTGCAACGGCATTTTCTGGGAAGGCTCGCACTGGAAGAGAATGCGAATGGTGCTGGCGGGACTGGGCATCGAGCCGGAAGCCGGCGACGCGCCTGCGGGCACCCGGTAACAACCAAAAGGAGAACAACCGATGCACGAGACGGGACAGCTCAAGCGGGCGCTTTCGCTGCCGGTCATCACCTTCTACGGGCTGGGCACCATCCTGGGTGCCGGCATCTACGTGCTGGTGGGCAAGGTGGCGGGCGCGGCGGGCATGTACGCGCCGATCGCCTTCCTGGTGGCCGCGGCAGTGGCGGCGCTGTCGGCATTCTCCTATGCCGAATTGTCCGCGCGGCATCCATTGTCGGGCGGCGAGGCGATCTATGTGCAGGAAGGGCTGGGCCTGCCCTGGCTCTCGGCGCTGGTCGGCTTCATGATCGTGCTGACGGGGCTGGTGTCCGCAGCCGCCATCGTCAATGGCTTCGTCGGCTATCTCGACGTGTTCATCCGGCTTCCCCATGCAGGGGTCATCACGGTGACGGTGATCGCGCTCGGCGCACTGGCGGCCTGGGGCATCGTCCAGTCGGCGGCGGCCGCGGTGGTGGTGACGCTGATCGAGATTTCGGGGCTGCTGCTGATCCTGTTTGTCTCCGGCGGCCACCTGACGGAGTTGCCCGAGCGACTGCCGGAAATGATTCCGCCGATGGACGGCGCCGTGTGGTACGGCATCGCGCTCGGCGCGTTTCTCGCGTTCTATGCGTTCATCGGCTTCGAGGACATGGTCAACGTCGCCGAGGAGGTGAAGGACGCAGAGCGCAACATGCCGAAGGCGATCCTGCTTGCGCTGCTGGTATCGACGCTGCTGTACCTGCTGGTGGCGGCGGAGGCGGTGCTGACGCTCACGCCCGACGAGCTGGCGGGCACCGCCGCGCCGCTGGCGACCATGTACGAGCGGGCCACCGGCTCGCCGCCGACGGTGATTACGCTGATCAGCCTGTTCGCGGTGATCAACGGCGCGCTGGTGCAGATCATCATGGCGGCGCGCATGCTCTACGGCATGGCGCGCTCCGGCTGGCTGCCCAAGGCATTTGCGCGGGTGCATCCGGTGTCGCAGACGCCGCTGGTGGCAACCGGGACCATTGCGGCGGCGGTGCTGTTCTTCGCGCTGGCGCTGCCGCTGGTGACGCTGGCCAAGATCACCAGCTTCATCGTGCTCACGGTGTTCGTGCTGGTGAACCTGTCGCTGATCCGCATCAAGCGCAAGGCGCCCTCGCCGCGCAACGTACGCACCTATCCGGTGTGGGTGCCCTACGGCGGCGTGCTGCTGTCGCTGGGGTTGCTGGCGCTGCAGCTCGGCGAGCTGTTCTGACGCAGGCGGCGCACGCGAAAAGCAACGCCCACCGCTGAGGACGGGGAGGGTGCGGAGGAAAGCAAGAACAACTGCTTACCACCAAGAACACCAAGGCCACCACAAGTAAGGGAGCGGTTCGAGGGTCTGAATTTCTTGGTGTCTTGGTGCCCTTGGTGGTTCGTCAGGCTTTGCGTTTTCCTCCGCGCCCTCTGCGTCCTCCGCGTTGAGCGTCTGACCGCCGCCGTCAGGCGGCGATCTCGCGCCCGCGGTTATTAGATCGTCGCCAGCGCCTGGTCGATGTCGGCCAGGATGTCGTCGATGTGCTCGATGCCGAGCGACAGGCGCACCATGTCCTCGCTCACGCCGGCGGTCTCGAGTTCCTTCGGCGAAAGCTGGCGGTGGGTGGTGCTGGCCGGATGGCAGGCGAGCGACTTGCAATCGCCGATGTTCACCAGCCGGGTGATGAGTTGCAGCGCGTCCTGGAATTTCGCCCCGGCCGCCATTCCGCCTTTCACGCCGAAGGTGAGAATGCCGGAGGCGCGGCCGTTCATGTACTTCTTCACCAGCTTGTGATCGGGATGGTCTGACAGGCCGGCGTATTTCACCCAGGTCACCTTCTTGTGGTTTATCAGGTGCTGGGCGACTTTCTCGGTGTTGTCGCAGATGCGCTCCATCCTCAGCGCAATGGTTTCCACCCCCTGCAGGATCAAGAAGGCATTGAAGGGTGAAATGGCCGCGCCCATGTTGCGAAGCGGCACCACCCGCGCGCGGCCGATGAAGGCGGCCGGCCCGAGCGCCTCGGTGTAGACCACGCCGTGGTAGGACACGTCCGGCTCGTTCAGGCGGCGGAACTTCTGCTTGTGTTCGGCCCAGGGGAACTTGCCCGAGTCGACGATGACGCCGCCGATGGAATTGCCGTGGCCGCCGAGATACTTGGTGAGCGAGTGCACCACGATGTCGGCGCCGTGCTCGATCGGCCGGCACAGATAGGGCGTGGGTACGGTGTTGTCGACGATCAGCGGAATGCCGTTGCGGTGAGCGATGTCGGCAAGCTTGGCGAAGTCGGTGACATTGCCCAGCGGGTTGCCCACCGACTCGCAGTAGATCGCCTTGGTGCGGTTGTCGATCAGCTTCGCAAAAGCGTCCGGGGTCCGGTAGTCGGCGAAGCGCACCTCGATGCCCGACTGCGGCAGGGTGTGGGCGAACAGGTTGTAGGTGCCGCCATACAGCGTGCTGGCCGACACGATGTTGTCGCCCGCCTCGGAGATCGTCTGGATCGAATAGGTGATCGCCGCCTGGCCGGAGGCCAGGGCCAGCCCGGCGATGCCGCCTTCCATCGCGGCGATGCGCTGCTCGAGCACGTCCTGCGTCGGATTCATGATCCGGGTGTAGATGTTGCCCTGCACCTTGAGGTCGAACAGGTCGGCGCCGTGCTGCGTGTCGTCGAACGCATACGACGTGGTCTGGTAGATCGGCACCGCGACCGCCTTGGTGGTGGGCTCCGGCTTGTATCCGGCGTGAACAGCGAGCGTTTCAAGTTTCATGTTGTTGGGTCTCCCGGGTTGAAGCGCGGCACCATAGCCGGGCCGCGCGCGGCTGTGAAATGAAGCGGGGGAATGAACATATTCCTGCGCGCGCGGTCAGTTGGCAGCCTGACCATCGACGGCGCGCGCGGCGCCGCTAGAATAACCGCTCGCCACCCGTGCCGCGAACTGCGCGCGCAGCCTAACTCCCTGAGCCGAAGACCTTTCATGTCCGATCCTGCCTCCGGCGCCATCCGCATCCGCGGCGCCCGCCAGAACAATCTGAAGAATCTCGACCTCGATCTGCCGTTGAACGAGCTGATCGTGGTGACCGGCGAGTCCGGCTCGGGGAAGAGTTCGCTGGTGTTCGACACCGTGTACGCCGAGGGCCAGCGGCGCTATGTCGAGACCTTTTCGCCGTACGCGCGGCAGTTCCTCGATCGCATGGACAAGCCGCAGGTGGACCGCATCGAGGGCATTCCCCCGGCGATTGCCATCGACCAGACCAATCCGGTGCGCACCTCGCGCTCGACGGTCGGCACCATGACCGAGCTCGCCGACCATCTGAAGCTGCTGTTCGCGCGTGCTTCGCAGCTTTACTGCCGCGGCTGCTCGCAGCCGGTGCGGCGCGATTCGGCGGAAACCATTCTCGATGCCCTGCAGCAGCGCGCGGCGGCCGCCGGCGATCCGCGGCTTGTCCTGACCTTTCCGGTCGAGGTGCCCGAAAACTTTTCGGAAGACGAGATTCTTCGCCTGCTCGAAAGCCAAGGCTACACCCGCATTCATGCGCGCGCGGCCGGGCGCATCGAGGTGGTGCAGGACCGCTTTCGCATGTCGAACGCAGAGCGCGCCCGGGTCTCCGAGGCGCTGGAGGCGGCGCTGCGCGTCGGCCGGGGGCGGGTGGATGTTCACGCGCTCGACGAAGCCTCGGAGACAAGGGCGACGTGGCGATTCAGCAGCGACCTGCACTGCGCCGACTGCGACATTCACTACCGCGAGCCGAGCCAGAGCACTTTTTCGTTCAACTCGCCGCTCGGTGCGTGCGACACCTGCCGCGGCTTCGGCCGCGTGATCGGCATCGACTTCGGCCTGATCGTGCCGGACGAGCACAAGACCCTGCGCGAGGGCGCGGTCAGGCCCTGGCAGACGCAGAGCTTCCGCGAATGCCAGGACGATCTGGAGAAGTACGCGAAGAAACGCGGCATCCCGCTGGAGACGCCGTGGAACCGGTTGAGCGACGCCCAGCGCGAATGGGTGCTGGAAGGCGAGCCGGAATGGGTAAGCTGGCGCAAGTCCTGGCCGGGCACCTGGTACGGGGTGCGGCGCTTTTTCGCCTGGCTGGAAACCAAGGCGTACAAGATGCACATCCGTGTGCTGCTGTCGAAGTACCGCGCCTACACCGCGTGTGCTGCCTGCGAAGGCAGCCGGCTCAAGCCGGACGCGCTGCTGTGGCGGGTCGGCAGCCGCGCCGGCGCCGACGCGGTGCTCGATCCGGCGCGGCGCTTCCGCCCGCTGCAGGTGAAGTGGACGCCGGCGCAGCTCGAACAGGCGCCGGGCCTGAGCCTGCACGACCTGCTGCTGCTGCCGGTGGACCGCTGCAAGCGCTTCTTCGACGCGCTCGAGCTGCCGACGCAATCGCTCGACGAAGCGACCGAACTGCTGCTCGAAGAGATCCGCACCCGGCTGGCGTACCTGCAGGAGGTCGGGCTCGGCTATCTCACCCTCGACCGCCAGTCGCGCACGCTTTCCGGCGGCGAGGTGCAGCGCATCAACCTCACCACCGCGCTCGGCACCTCGCTTACCAACACGCTGTTCGTGCTGGACGAGCCATCCATCGGCCTGCATCCGCGCGACATGGGGCGGGTGATCGGGGTCATGCAGCGGCTGCGCGATGCCGGTAATTCGCTGGTGGTGGTGGAGCACGACCCGCAGATCATGTTCGCCGCCGACCGCATTCTGGACATGGGCCCCGGCCCCGGCGAGAAGGGCGGCGAAGTGGTGTGCTTCGAGCGCCCGGCGGCGCTGGCGGCGCAAGCGAAATCGCTGACCGCCGATTACCTGCGCGGGCGCCGCCGTGCCGATGCCGGCCTGGAGCGGCTGGCGGTCGACGCCGCCACGCCGCGCCTCGAAGTGCTCGGCGCGGCCGAGCACAACCTGAAGAACATCGACGTCGCCATTCCGCTCAACCGGCTGGTGTGCGTGACCGGCGTGTCGGGCTCGGGCAAGTCGACGCTGGTGCAGGACGTGCTGCACGCCGCGTTGCTGAAGTATTTCGGCCGGCCGACCGAGGCGCCGGGCGCGCACGCAGCCCTGCGCGGCGCCGACCGCATCACCGACGTGGTGATGGTCGACCAGACGCCGATCGGGCGCACCACCCGCTCGAACCCGGCAAGTTATGTCGGCGCCTTCGACGCGATCCGCGACCAGTTCGCGCGCGCACCGGCGGCGAAGGAGCGCGGCTACAAGCCGGGCATGTTCAGCTTCAACGCCGGCGACGGCCGCTGCCCGACCTGCGGCGGCAATGGCTTCGAGCATGTCGAGATGCAGTTCCTGTCCGACGTGTACCTGCGCTGCCCGGACTGCAACGGCCGCCGCTACCGGCCGGAAGTGCTGGAAATCACGATCGCGCCGCAGGGGCGGCCGGCACGCAGCATCGCCGACGTGCTGGAGATGACGGTGTCGGAGGCGGTGGACTACTTCGCGGCGTTTCCCGAGGTGCTGCGTCGGCTGCAGCCACTGGCCGACGTGGGGCTGGAATACCTGAAGCTCGGGCAGCCGGTGCCGACGCTGTCCGGCGGCGAGGCGCAGCGGCTGAAGCTCGCCGGGCATCTCGCCGAGGTGCAGGGCATCGCCAGGCGCGGCACGCTGTTCCTGTTCGACGAGCCCACCACCGGGCTGCACTTCGACGACATCGCCAAGCTGCTGCGCTCGCTGCGGCGGCTGGTCGCGGCGGGGCATTCGCTGCTGGTGATCGAGCACAACCTGGACGTGATCGCCGCGGCGGACTGGATCGTCGATCTCGGGCCGGAAGGCGGCGATGCAGGGGGCGAGCTGGTGTGCGCCGGCGCGCCGGCGCAGGTAAAGGCGCATCCCGCGTCGCACACCGGGCGGGCGCTGGCCGATTACGAACGCGAGATGGCGCGGCTGCGCGACAGCGTGCCGGTCGCCGCCGAACCGGCGGCGAAGTACTCGGCGCCTGAGGTCATCCGGGTGCACAACGCGCGCGAGCACAACCTGAAAAACGTGGACGTGACGCTGCCGCGCGGCCAGTTCACCGTGGACACCGGCGGCTCCGGCAGCGGCAAGTCGACGCTCGCGTTCGACGTCGTGTTCGGCGAGGGTCAGCGTCGCTATCTCGAGTCGCTGAACGCCTATGCGCGGCAGTTCGTGCAGCCCTCGGCGCGGCCGGACGTGGATGCCATCTACGGTATTCCGCCCACGGTGGCGATCGAGCAGCGCACCAGCCGTGGCGGTCGCAAGTCCACGGTGGCGACGCTGACCGAGATCTACCATTTCCTGCGGCTGCTCTACGTGAAGCTGGGCACCCAGCACTGCCCGAACTGCGACGTGCCGATCCGGCCGCAAAGCGAGGATGCGATCGGGGCCCGCATCATGGCCGAGTATCGCGGCCGGCACATCGGCCTGCTGGCGCCGCTGGTGGTGAACCGCAAGGGCGTTTACACCGACCTTGCGAAATGGGCGGCGAACAAGGGCTACCCGGCGCTGCGGGTGGATGGCGAGTTTCTGCCGACGCGCGGTTTTCCGCGCCTCGACCGCTTCAAGGAGCACTCGATCGAGCTGCCGGTGGCCGACCTCACCGTATCGCCGGCGCAGGAGAAAGCGCTGCGCGAGGCGCTGCGCGCGACGCTGGAGCATGGCAAGGGTGTGGCGCAGGTAATCGCACCGCTCGATGAGCTGATGAAGGGCGGCGCGCTCAGTCAGGCGACGTTTTCGACCAAGCGTGCCTGCCCGTCCTGCGGCGAAAGCTTTGCCGAGCTCGACCCGCGGCTGTTCTCGTTCAACTCCAAGCACGGCTGGTGCGAGGACTGCTACGGCACCGGCGTGCAGCTGCCCGGCTTCGACGAGGAGCAAAGCGGGGAGGAAATCTGGTGGAACGCCTGGTGGGAGGGCGAGGTGGAGGCCTGCGACGCCTGCGACGGCCGGCGGCTCAACCCCACCGCGCTCGCGGTGCGTTTCCGCGACGAATCGATTTCGGACCTGACGCGGCGCCCGGTTTCCGGCCTGTCGCAGTTCTTCGGAAACGTCGTTTTCGAGGGCCGCGAACGCGAGATCGCGCGCGACCTGCTGGCGGAGATCCGCGCGCGGCTGGGGTTCCTGGAAGAAGTGGGCCTCGGCTATCTGTCGCTCGACCGCTCGGCGCCGACGCTCTCGGGCGGGGAGGCGCAGCGCATCCGCCTGGCCGCGCAGCTCGGCTCGAACCTGCGCGGGGTGTGCTACATCCTGGACGAACCGACCATCGGCCTGCATCCGCGCGACAACCGCATCCTGCTCGACACGCTGGAGAAGCTGGAGAAGAAGGGCAACACCCTGCTGGTGGTCGAGCACGACGAAGACACCATCCGGCGCGCGCACCATGTGGTGGACCTGGGGCCGGGCGCCGGCCGGCTCGGTGGGCGGGTTGTGGCGGAAGGCGATGTCGCGGCGCTGATGCGCGCACCGGAGTCGCTCACCGGCCGCTTTCTCAAACAGCCGCTGACGCATCCGCTGGTGCCGCATCGGCCCACCGATGCGCGGACGCCGGCGGTGCAGGTGAGCGGCGCCCGGCTGCACAATCTGAAAAATATCGACGTGCGCTTTCCGCTGGGGCGGCTGACCGTGGTGACCGGCGTGTCGGGCAGCGGCAAGTCGACGCTTGCCCGCGACGTGCTCTACGACAACCTGAAGGTGCTGGTGGGCGAGCAGCGCCGGCGCGGCGCGGTCTCGCCGGTCGGCGCCCGCGCGGTGAGCGGCTGGGAGCCGGTCGCCCGGGTGCTGGAAGTCGACCAGACGCCGATCGGCAAGACGCCGCGCTCCTGCCCGGCGACGTACGTGGGTTTCTGGGATGCCATCCGCCGCCTGTTCGCCGGCACGCCGGACGCGCGCATGCGCGGCTTCGAGCCGGGGCGGTTTTCCTTCAACACCGCCGGCGGGCGCTGCGAGGCCTGCGAAGGCCAGGGCGTGCAGAAGATCGAGATGAGCTTCCTGCCGGACGTGAAGGTGACCTGCGACGTGTGCGGCGGCGCGCGCTTCAACCGCGAGACGCTGGGGGTGCTGTACAAGGGGCGGTCGATCGGCGATGTGCTGGCGATGAACGTGGACGAGGCAGTCGAGTTTTTCGCGGCGCACCCCACCGTGCATCATGCGCTGCGGCTGCTGCAGGACGTGGGCCTGGGCTACCTCACCCTCGGCCAGCAGAGCCCGACGCTCTCGGGCGGCGAGGCGCAGCGCATCAAGCTGGTGACGGAACTGGCCAAAGTAAGATCGCCTCAGCCCGGCCCCCTCCCTCCTGACGGGCGGAGAGGGACAGAACAAACGCGGCACACGCTGTACGTGCTGGACGAGCCGACGGTCGGCCTGCACATGGCGGATGTGGAGAAGCTCATCCGCGTGCTGCACCGGCTGGTCGACGCCGGCAACTCGGTGGTGGTGATCGAGCACAACCTCGACATCTGGGCGGATGCCGACTGGATCATCGATCTCGGCCCGGAGGGCGGCGAGGCCGGCGGGCGCATCGTGGCCCAGGGTTCGCCGGAGCAGCTCGCCGCCGCGGGCCAGTCCCACACCGGGCGGGTGCTCGCGGAGTTTCTCGCCACGCGCGGACAGTCGCCGGCCTCGGCCCGGGTGGCCTGAGGCAAGCGCTAAAGAAGCCCCGTCCGGCGCCGTATACTGCGGACGGGGAGAGGTCCGACGCAGGCGTCCGGGGGTGGCGCAGGCGGCATTTGCGGGGTCGGTCATGCAACAGCCGGATCGGCGGCAGCCGGGCGAGTCGCCGGAAGAATTCCTCACGCGGTCGCGAACCGAGATCACACATGTTCTGGAGGCGTTGTGCCGGCAGCAGGTGCCGGTCCGCGCCAATATGGACAACGGGCGCTCGCTGGACGAGGCGTTGTTCGTCACCCGGGTTCGCGCGGTGGACGCGCAGGCCGGGCGCTTCATCGTTGACTACAGCGACCACAAGGCGGCCAATCTGCGGCTGCTCGGGCGCGCCAAGGTCGCCCTTCACGCCGACCTCGAGCGGTCCCATGTTCTGTTTGCCGGGCTTCAGCCGGCGCATGTGCTGGCCGAAGGGCGCATCGGCGTGCGCTTCGGCTACCCGGAGTATCTGGTCAAGCATGCGCAGCGCATGCAGCCGCGCGTCAGGATTCCGCCGGAGCTCAAGCTGCAATGCTTCGTCGAGTGCCCGGGCATCCTGCCGTTCGAAATGGAGGTGGTGGACATCAGCCTGGAAGGCCAGGGCATGATGCTCACCGACCCGAACGTTCGCCTCGAGCCCGGCATGGTGATTCGCGGCTGCAAGATTCTTTACCCGGGCCGGCGGCCGGTGAGCGTCGATCTGGAAATCCGCTACGCCCAGCCGGATGCACGCGCGCAACCGGACGAACGGCGGCGCGTTGGTGCCCGCTTCGTCGGCGAGCGCGCCGATGTCGCCGACCTGGTGCGGCTGTTCAGCGTGGAACTGGACCGGCTGAAGTAAAGCGCGGCGGTTCCGTGCTGCCGGCAGCATCCTGCGGGCGTATCATGGGCCCGTTACGGGTTCAGGGAATCGCGCGCCGGTGAAAGTCGACGACACCAACCTCTCATTGCCCGCGCAGTCGGTCAGTCTCGACGTGCTGCGCGAAAAGTACGCCAAGGACGGCGAGACCACGATTCAGGACGTGCGTCGCCGGGTGGCGCGCGCGCTTGCCGCGGTGGAGGCTCAGCCGGAGAAGTGGGAACCGGTGTTCTTCGAGGCACTGGAAAACGGCTTCATCCCCGGCGGTCGGATCAATTCAGCCGCCGGTACCCAGTTGGCCGCCACGTTGATCAACTGCTTCGTGCAGCCGGTGGGCGACTCGGTGTCCGAGACGGTGGACGGCAAGCCGGGCATCTACGTCGCGCTGATGGAAGCCGCCGAGACCATGCGGCGCGGGGGCGGCGTCGGCTACGACTTTTCCTCCATCCGGCCGCACGGCGCGCTGGTGCGCGGCACGCGCAGCAGCGCGAGCGGGCCGGTGTCGTACATGCGGGTGTTCGACCAGAGCTGCGAGACGGTGGAATCCGCCGGGGCGCGGCGCGGCGCGCAGATGGGCATTCTGCGCTGCGACCATCCGGATATCGAGGCCTTCATCCACGCGAAGGACCACGGCGATCTGCGCAACTTCAACGTGAGCGTCGCGGTCACCGACGCCTTCATGCGCGCGGTGGACGCCGACGGCGAATTCGATCTGGTGCACAAGGTGCCGCCGAAGCCGCAGGACGGGGCGACCGCACGGCAGCGGCCCGACGGCCTCTGCGTCTACCGCTCAGTGAGGGCGCACGCGCTGCGGATGCAGATCACGGCCTCGACCTACGATCATGCGGAGCCGGGCGTGATCTTCATCGACCGGGTCAATGCCGACGACAACCTGTCGTACGTCGAGCGCATCGAGTCGACCAACCCCTGCGGCGAACAGCCGTTACCGCCGTACGGCTGTTGCTGCCTGGGCAGCGTCAATCTCGCCACCTATGTGGTGGACCCTTTCACACCGAAGGCGCGCTTCGACTTCGAGGCTTTCGCCAAGGTGGTTCGCGTATCGGTGCGCATGCTCGACAACGTGCTCGATGCCAGCGTATGGCCGCTGTCGCAGCAGGCCGACGAGGCGCGCGCAAAGCGGCGCATCGGCCTGGGCTTCACCGGGCTGGGCGATGCGCTGATCATGCTCGGGCAGCGCTACGACACCGATGAGGCGCGCGCGACCGCTTCGCGCATCGCCGGGCACATGCGCGACCAGGCCTACGATGCCTCGGTCGATCTCGCGATCGAGAAGGGGCGGTTTCCGCTGTTCGATGCCGAGCGCTACCTGGCGGCGCCGCGCTTTGCGTCGCGCCTTCCGGAGCCGCTCAGGCAGCGCATCCGCGCGCACGGGCTGCGCAATTCCCACCTGCTGTCGATCGCGCCGACCGGCACCATTTCGCTCGCCTTTGCCGACAATGCGTCGAACGGCATCGAGCCGCCGTACTCCTGGACTTACCAGCGCAAGAAGCGCGAGGCCGACGGCCAGCACAAGGTCTACGACGTCGAGGACCATGCCTGGCGGCTGTACCGGCAGCTTGGCGGCGACGCGTCGCAGCTGCCGCCGCAGTTCGTGACCGCGCTGGAGATCTCGGCGCTGGATCACATGCGCATGGTCGCGGCGGTGGCGCCGTTCGTCGATTCCGCGATCAGCAAGACGGTGAACGTGCCGGAGGACTATCCCTACGAAGACTTCAAGGATCTGTACCTGGAAGCCTGGAAGTCCGGACTGAAGGGCATTACCACTTACCGTCCCAACAGCGTGCTCGGCTCGGTGCTGTCGGTGGCGCAGCCGGAGGCCGCACCCAACGATCTCGACACCAGCGATGCCGATCGCCGCATCCGGCTGGATGCGGCGCCGGCGCCGGCACTGTCGAGCCTGCGCTGGCCGGGCCGCCCGGTGCTGGCGGCGGGCAATCCGTCGTGGACCTACATGGTGGAATCGCCGTTCGGCCGCTTCGCCATTTTTGTCGGCCATGTCGAGAACGACGACGGGCCTCATCCGTTCGAAGTGTGGGTCAACGGCAACGAGCAGCCGCGCGGCCTCGGCGCGGTGGCAAAGACGCTGTCGATGGACATGCGCGCCCGCGACAACGCCTGGCTGCGCACCAAGCTCGCGATCCTGTCGAAAACCGCCGGCGACGACGCCTTCGACTGCCCGATGCCACCCGACGGCGCGCCGCAGCCGGTGCCGAGCCTGGTGGCGGCATTCGCGCGCATCGTCGCCTGGCGCGTCGAGCAGCTCGGCGCGCGCGCCGCGCCGGACGCGCGCTCGCCGGTGCTGGACGCGCTGTTCGCGCGCAAGGAACCGAAGACCGGCACCGACGGCACCATGTCCTGGTCGGTGGACGTGCTCAATCCCAGCTCCGGCGACGACTTCGTGCTGATCCTGAAGGAGCTGGTGCTGCCCTCGGGGCAGCGCCGGCCGTACTCGGTTTGGATGGCGGGCGCCTATCCGCGCGCGCTCGACGGGCTGTGCAAGCTGCTGTCACTCGACATGCGCGTCATCGATCCGGCCTGGATCGGCATGAAGCTCAGAAAGCTGCTGAATTACGCCGAGCCGCTGGGCGACTTCATGGCGCGGGTGCCGGGCGAGAACCGGCAGCAGAACTTCCCGAGCACGGTGGCCTATGTGGCGCGGCTGATCATTCACCGGCTGTCGATGCTGGGGGTGCTCGACGAGCGCGGCTATCCACTGTCCGACATGGGCGTGCTGGAGACGCCGGACGCGGTGCGCGCGCGGCGCGAGTCGGCGCCGCTGCTGGCGGGCAAGCGCTGCGCCGAGTGCGGCAACGCCACCGTCATCCGCAAGGATGGTTGCGAGTTCTGCACCGCCTGCGGGGCGATCGGCGCCTGCGGCTAGCAGAACTGCCTGGTGCCGGACATAACAGGGCCGGAGGCGGACGCGGCGGAGAAAAAGCGAGACAGGTGGAGGTTTGGCCTGTATAGTGCGCGCCAGGCACTGATTCGCGTCATCCGGTCCGCGTGCCTGCCGTTCGTGGTTGTTCCCTTCCCCGAATACCAATAACCCTTAAGTTATCTGCCTGAACCGGTTCCGGGCGCATGTTCGCCCTGCAGGCCGATTCAGGAGAGTGTCATCAGTACTTCTTTCGAAGCGCTCGGCCTGCGCGCCGAGCTCACGCGCGCGGTCGCCGACGAAGGCTACACGCAACCCACCCCCGTACAGTTACAGGCGATCCCCGTGGTGCTGCAGGGGCGCGACGTCATCGTCGGGGCCCAGACCGGCACCGGCAAGACCGCCAGCTTCGCGCTGCCGGTGATGCAGCTGCTGGCGGCAAAGCCGGCCGCGCGGAAGAAAATCCGCGTGCTCGTCCTCACGCCCACCCGCGAACTCGCGGCCCAGGTCGAGGAGAGCTTCCGCGTCTATGGCCGGCATCTGCCGCTGTCGTCGACCGTGGTGTTCGGCGGCGTCGGCATCAATCCCCAGGTGCAGGCCCTCAGGCGCGGGGTCGACATTGTGGTCGCGACGCCCGGCCGGCTGCTCGACCATGTGCGCAGCCGCACCGTGGACCTGTCCGGCGTCGAGATCCTGGTGCTGGACGAGGCCGATCGCATGCTCGACATGGGCTTCATCCACGACATCCGCAAGGTGCTGGCCGCGCTGCCGCGCGAGCGGCAGAACCTGTTCTTTTCGGCGACCTTCTCGAAGGAAATTCGTCAGCTCGCCGACTCGTTCCTGAAGAATCCGGCGGCGGTGGCGGTGGCGCGCGAGAACGCCACGGCCGAACTCATTCGCCAGCGAATTCATCCGGTGGACAAGGCGCGCAAGCGCGCGCTGCTGTCGCACCTGATCGGCGCCGGCGACTGGCGCCAGGTGCTGGTGTTCACCCGCACCAAGCACGGCGCCAACCGTCTCGCCGAGCAGCTCGAGCGCGATGGCATCACCGCTTCCGCGATTCACGGCAACAAGAGCCAGGGCGCGCGCACCCGCGCGCTCGCCGGCTTCAAGAGCGGCGAAGTGCGGGCGCTGGTGGCCACCGACATCGCCGCGCGCGGGCTGGATATCGAGCAGCTGCCGCATGTGGTGAATTACGAGCTGCCGAATGTTCCCGAGGACTACGTTCACCGCATCGGCCGCACCGGCCGCGCCGGCAGCAGCGGCGTGGCGCTGTCGCTGGTGTGCAGCGAGGAGCACGAGTTCCTGCGCGACATCGAGCGCCTGACCGGCAACCGGATCGAGCGCGTTGCGGTGGCCGGTTTCGAGCCGGGCTCGGCGGTGCCCGCCAGCGAGTGTTCGGCAACCGATGGCGAAGCGGCGGAGCGTCGCCGGCCGGCACATGCGCCGCGTCGCGGCGATACGCCCCGGGGCGCACAAGGGCAGGGCAGGCAGACTCAGCGCGGGTCGGGCCAGGATGCGCAGAGACAGGGCGAGTCCGGACGGGGTTCTGCTGCGGGGCGTGGCATGGCGCGCGAGGCTGCCGGCGACGGCGAGCAGACACGGCGCCGCCGCTCGCGCCGCGGCAAGAGCGGCGCGCAGCCTGCCACCGGTGCGCGTGGCGAACGGGCCCCGCATGCGGGCAACGGCGGCCGCCGCAATCCGGGCGGGCGACGCGCTGTCGAAGGCCGGGGCGACGACCAGCGCAGGGGCGACGCCGCATCGGCACAGCCGGCGAGCAAGCCGATGGCCGGATCGCTGCAGTCAGCGATGCGGGCCGTAGCCTCGCTGTTCGGCGGCGGCAATCGCGGCCGCTAGGACCGCTTTACCGAAAATCCAACCGATCGGAGGAGAACGCGCATGAACATATTCGTGGGCAATCTGGCAGCGGACGTCACCGAGAGCGACCTCGAGGAGCTGTTCAAGGCCTTCGGCCAGGTCAAGTCCGCCGAGGTCAAACGCGACATGTTTTCAGGCAAGACAAAGGGGTTCGGATTCGTCGAGATGCCGGGGCGCAACCACTCGCTGTCCGCGATCCAGAGCCTGAACGGTCAGGAGCTGAAAGGCCAGGCGCTGCGGGTCAACGAGGCCCGTCCGTTTCCGGCGCGGCGCCGGCGCTGAGTGCCGGCGATCAGCCGTACACCATCTTGATCATCAGCCCGACCACGGCGACGATCAACGCGATATTCACCTTGAAGTTGAACGACGCGCGCACGCGCAGATAAGTCAGGGCGCGCGTCATTTCCTCGTTGCTCCTGGCGAGCGACTCGATCAGTTCGACCATCTTGCGCTGACGCGCCTCCAGCTCGGCCACGCGCTGCTGCAGCGCTTCCGGCCCGCTGCCGGCGGTGCTGCCCGCGTCGGCCTGCGCCTTGCGGTCGAGCAGCTTGCGCGCGCTTTCCACCACGGCAGGCGCGTTCGAAATGATGGTGCCCCACGGCACCGCCTTCAGCCACAACCAGCTCATCGGCGATTTCCTCCTCAGCGTCAGACCCGATGATAACGATCGGGTTGCTGTGCTGTCTCAACTTGAAATCCGGCACTGCAATGCCCAACTGCAGAAACATCGATGCCCGTTTTCGCGGCGAGTCTGCCGCCGCGCCTGTCAACAATCCCGGAGGGGTCTCTCAAGCGTATGAATATTAGGGATGTTCGCAACTGGGTCTGGGGCGACGCCCTGGAGCTGCTGGACCAGGCGGATCGCCTGCACCGGCAGTTCTTCCAGCCGTCGCCGCGGGCTGCCGGCGGCAAGCCGGTCTGGCAGCCGCCGGTGGACGTGTACGAGACCGACCGCGAGCTGGTCATGGTCATCGCGCTGCCGGGCGTTGAGCCCGACAACGTGCAGGTCGCGTTCGACGGGCGAGTGCTGTCGGTGATTGCCGAACGCCCGTTGCCGGGACGCGACCAGGCGGCGATCCGCCGGCTGGAGATTCCATACGGGCGATTCGAGCGTCACATTCAGCTTGCCGGCGGCGGACTCGACCTGATGCGGCAGGAACTGACGAACGGCTGCCTGCTGCTGCTGTTCGCGAAAGGGGTATGAGCATGAACGAGAACCAGACAAGCCGGGCGAGTCGCCAGTTTCTGCTCGAAGGCGAAAGCGGTGGCGCGCGGCCGGTGGCGGCCGCGGCGCAGCCGCAGGCCGCGGATACGGTCAAGCCCCTGCCGGACGATGCGCTGATCATCATGCCGGTGCGCAACGTCGTGCTGTTTCCCAGCGTGATTCTTCCGGTGGCGATGCGCCGCGAGCGCTCGGTGGCCGCGGCGCAGGAAGCAGCGCGCGCCGGCCGCCAGATCGGCCTGCTGCTGCAGCGCGATCCGGCGACGGACGAACCGGGTGCCGACGACCTGCACTGGGTGGGGACGGTGGCCAACGTGCTGCGCTACCTGACGACGCCTGACGAAACCCATCATGTGGTGGCGCAGGGCCAGTCGCGCTTTCGCGTGCTCGAGTTTCTGGAGGGCTGGCCGTTCATGGTGGCGCGCGTTCAGCGAATCGAGGAAGTGGAGCCGCAGGACGCCGAGGTCGAAGCGCGCACCCTGCAGCTGCGCGAGCGCGCCGTCGAGGCGCTGGAATACCTGCCGCAGGCGCCGGCGGAACTTGCCAACGCGGTGCGCAGCATCACCTCGCCCGCCCAGCTCACCGACATGGTGGCGGGCGTAATGGACCTGCCGACGCAGGACAAGCAGGGCCTGCTCGAGATCTTCGACCTGAAGACGCGGATGGACCGGGTGCTGTCCCACCTGGCGCATCGCATCGAGGTGCTCAAGCTTTCGCACGAGATCGGCCAGAAAACCCAGCAATCGATGGAGCAACGCTCGCGCGAGGTACTGCTGCGCGAGCAGATGAAGGCCATCCAGCAGCAGCTCGGCGAGAGCGACGAAAACGCCGAGGAGATCGAGGAACTCAGGCGCGCCATCGACGCGGCGAAGATGCCGGAAGAGACCGACAAGCAGGCCCGCAAGGAACTCAAGCGGCTCGAGCGCATGAACGAAGCCTCGGGCGAGTATTCGATGGTGCGCACCTATCTCGACTGGCTGATCGAGCTGCCGTGGTCGACCGCGAGCGAGGACCGCATCGACATCGGCGAGGCGCGCGCGATTCTCGACGAGGATCACTACGGCCTGGACAAGATCAAGCGTCGCATCCTGGAGTTTCTCGCGGTGCGCAAGCTCAATCCCGCGGGCAAGAGTCCGATCCTGTGCTTCGTCGGCCCGCCCGGCGTTGGCAAGACCTCGCTCGGCCAGTCGATCGCGCGGGCGATGGGGCGCAAGTTCGTGCGGGTGAGTCTGGGCGGCACGCATGACGAGGCGGAGATCCGCGGGCACCGTCGCACCTATATCGGCGCGCTGCCCGGCAACATTGTCCAGGCGGTGAAGAAGGCCGGCACCCACAACCCGGTGATCATGCTCGACGAGATCGACAAGCTCGGCGCCGGCGGCTTTCATGGCGACCCGGCCTCCGCGATGCTGGAAGTGCTCGACCCGGAGCAGAACTCGAGCTTCCGTGACAACTACCTGGCGCTGCCCTTCGACCTGTCGAAGGCGATGTTCATCGCCACGGCGAACATGCTCGACACGATTCCGGGGCCGCTGCGCGACCGCATGGAGGTGATCCAGCTGCCGGGCTACACCGCCGAGGAGAAGCTGCAGATCGCGCGCCGCTACCTCATTCGCCGCCAGCTCGAAGCGAACGGCCTCAAGCCGGATCAGTGCGAACTGTCCGACGGGGCGGTGCGCGCGATCGTCTCCGATTACACGCGCGAGGCGGGTGTACGCAACCTCGAGCGCGAGATCGGCTCGGTGTTCCGCAATGCCGCGATGAAGATCGCCGAAGGCGCGACCGATCGCGTCGTGGTGGCACCGCAGGATCTCGCCGCGGTGCTCGGGCCGCCGAAGTTCGAGAAGGAAACCGCGATGCGCGCCGGCATGCCGGGCGTGGCAACCGGGCTGGCCTGGACGCCGGTCGGCGGCGACATCCTGTTCACCCAGGCTTCGCGCATGCCGGGTTCGGGCAAGCTCATCCGGCCCGGCCAGCTCGGC
>CALJLA010000180.1 GCA_937983055.1 uncultured Pseudomonadota bacterium | reverse complement strand
CGTCAACGCACCGCGAGCCGGTCGCGCGCAATGCCTGCGCTCAGCAGGCCCACGGCCTCGTCCGCCGCCACCGGCCGGCCAAACAGGAAGCCCTGCACGAGGTGGCACCCTTCGACCGCCAGTTGCCTGACCTGATCGTCCCGCTCGACGCCTTCCGCAATCACTTCCAGCTGCAGGCTGTGGGCGAGCGAGATGATCGCCCGGGTAATCGCCCGGTCGTTGGAATTGGTCGTCATGCCGTGCACGAAACTGCGGTCGATCTTGAGGTAGTCGATCGAGAACAGCTTCAAGTTGCTGAGCGAGGAATAGCCGGTGCCGAAGTCATCCATGGCGACGGTGATTCCCAGTGCGTTGAGATCTTCCAGAACGCGCCGTGTGCGCCCCGGGCTCTGCACCAGCATCGATTCGGTGATTTCTATCTCAAGCCAGCTACCGTCGAGTCCGGTGCGGTCGAGCAGCCTGGCAATCCGCTGCACGAGCGTTGCGTCCCTGAACTGGCGCGCCGACAGGTTCACCGCCATGCGCACCGGCGGCAAACCCAGGTCCTGCCATGCGCGGTTCTGGCGGCACGCCTCTTCCAGCACCCAGTCGCCGATCGGTACGATCAGGCCGGTTTCCTCCGCCAGCGTGATGAACTGCCCGGGCGCGATCAGGCCCTGGGTCGCATGCGGCCACCGGATCAGGGCCTCCATGGCGGTGACCGCGCCGGTTCTGGCGTCAACGATCGGCTGGTAGTGCAGGACGAAACCGCCGTCGTCGACGGCGCGACGCAAATGGGCCTCCAGGCTCAGCCGCTCGACGACCTTGTAGTTCATCTCCGGCGAATACTTCTGCCAGGTATTGCGTCCCTGGTCCTTTGCCCGATACATGGCAACGTCGGCCCTGCTCACCAGCGTCTCGGCGTCATCACCGTCGCGCGGATAAACGGCATACCCCACGCTGCATGACACGAACAGCTCGCTGCCCGCAATCTCGCACGGCGCAAGAACCGCCGCCAGGACGCGCTGGGCGACCGCCTGAACCGCATCGTCGTCGTGGTCGTCGTAGAGCAGAATCACGAACTCGTCGCCGCCCATGCGCGCGACCGAGTCGCTGCCGCGCACGCTTTCGCGCAGCCGCTCGCTCATGATCTTCAGCAGCTCGTCGCCGGCGCTGTGCCCGAAGCTGTCGTTGATGCGCTTGAAGTTGTCGAGGTCGACCACCATGACGGTGAGCCGGCGGTCGTGATGCCTTGCCAGGCTCAGTCCGCTGGCCAGCAGGTCCTTCAGCAGATTGCGGTTCGCGAGCCCGGTCAGGTCGTCGTAGTTCGCGCGTCTTTCCAGCTGCTCTTCATAGCGCTTCTGT
This sequence comes from uncultured Pseudomonadota bacterium, assembly GCA_937983055.1. Taxonomy (GTDB): domain Bacteria; phylum Pseudomonadota; class Gammaproteobacteria; order Burkholderiales; family Eutrophovitaceae; genus CALJLA01. The sequence continues at coordinate 6,685 of CALJLA010000180.1, read as the reverse complement.
TCGGTAATGTCGTTGAGCACGCCCACGAAGTGAGTCACTACCCCCTTGTGGCCGCGCACCGGCGAGACATAAAGGTCGTTCCAGAACACGCTGCCGTCCTTGCGACGGTTCTTCAGCACCACGTGCACATCGCGCTCGCCGCGCAGGGCGGAGCGCAGGCCCTCGAGAGCGGCAATGTCCCGGTCCTCGCCCTGCAGCAAGCGGCAGTCTCGGCCGAGCACCTCGTCGGCGCGGTATCCGGTCATCTTCTCGAAAGCAGGGTTCACATACTCGATCGGATGGTCGCCTTCTCCGGCGCGGGTGATGACGATCGCGTTCACGCTGGATTCGATCGCCTGGTCGCGCAGACGGATGGCATCGTCCGAGCGCCGGGTGCTGCGCAGGCTGCGCACGATCAGCAGATACAGCAGCCACGAGGTGGAGATTGCGAAGAACCACTCCACCGCCGATTCCACCCATGGGATGTCGGCGCTTTCGACCCCGGGCAGCGCGAGAAATACGACGCCGGAGGACACCATCACCCAGGCCGCCGCGATCACGCCGTAGATTACGGCGATGCGGATAGCCACGCGACGTTCTTCCCCCGCATGCTGGCTTGGAGTGGGTTTTCTTGTATTCATAAGCTTCCGTACTGCCTTAGGCGCGCCCACTTGCGCCCGCTGTGCGGACATTGCTGATACCTGTTCGACGCTCGGGCCGCTTCCGCCCGCTTTGCAGCCGGGAGTGGCTGCCGCTCGCCCGTAGCGTGATGTTAGCGGGTATTTTCGCCCCGGCGGGACTTCGGCGCCCGCGTTACACCCGGATCCGGCGGCCGGTCGCTGGGTGTCGCAGCCGTCCGGCGCGCCAACATTTTGAGATAACGGCCTATTTGGACGGTCCGCCGCCGCTGCAAAAGGGAAACTCGACGGCAGGCGGAGCGCCCGAGACGAGGTCGGCCATCGCGGCTCCCGAACCGCACGACAGGGTCCAGCCGAGCGTGCCATGGCCGGTGTTCAGGTACAGGTTGTCGAATCGGGTACGGCCGATCAGCGGGACATTGCTGGGCGTGGCCGGCCGCAGGCCGGCCCAGCGTTCGGCACGGTCGAAGCCGCCGGCACGCGGAAACAGGCGGCGCACCCGGTCCAGTATGGCGTCGCAGCGTGCGGCACGTACATCGGGGTCGTAGCCGCCGAGTTCCGCCGTGCCCGCCGCCCTCAGGCGGTTGCCCAGTCGGGACATGGCCAGCTTCTGGCTCTCGTCGGTCAGGCATACGGCAGGGGCGTATTCCGCGTGCTCGAGCGGAATGGTCACCGAGTAGCCCTTCACCGGGTACACCGGAACATGGATGCCCAGCGGCGCCAGGAAGAACCGGCTGTGGCAGCCCAAGGCCACAACGTAGGCATCGGCAGTAAGCAACTCGGTGCGTGCGCCAATGCTCACGCTCACACCGGCGATCCTGTCGCCCTCGACCCGGCAACCGCGAACTTCCATGCCGTGGCCGAAGCGAACGCCGCGCTGCGCGGCGAGCTGTGCCAGCCGCTGCGTGAACAGGTGCGCATCGCCGGATTCGTCGTCCCTGGCGTAGGTACCGCCGACGAGGCCGACTTCGGTGTCGCGCAGCGCCGGCTCGATCTGGCGAACTTCGTCAGGGGTGTGGACAGTCATCGCCAGGCCGTGCCCCTGCAGCACCTCGACCCGCCGGCGTGCGGCGTCGAACTCACGCCGATTGGTGTGAATCGTCAGGATGCCTTTCTGCAGGTCGTCGTAGGCAATGCCGGTTTCGCGCCGCAGCGCCTGAAGCTGGGTGCGGCTGTACACGCCCAGTCTGAGCGTGGTCAGCATGTTGAAGCGGGCGCGCGAAGGCAAGCATTCGAGCAGGAATCGCAGACCCCATGTCCACTGGCGTGCGTCCGCGCGCAGGCGAAACAGCAGCGGCGCATCCTCGCGACCCAGCCACTTCAGTATCTTCAGCGGCGCACCGGGATTGGCCCAGGGCTCGGTCTGACTCACCGAGATCTGCCCGCCGTTGGCGAAGCTCGTTTCCAGCCCCGGGGCGGGCTGCCGATCGACCACGGTAACCTCATGGCCGGCGCGCGCCAGATACCAGGCACTGGTAACGCCAACCACGCCGGCCCCGAGAACCAGAACTTTCATCGGATGAATTCTACAAACCGCCCGGCAAAAGGCGACACGCCGGCACCGGCGACCAGGTCAGCGCCAGGCTCTCATTGCCGGCCGCGATCCGGCCCGCGACGCCCCGCAGCCCGGCCCTCGCGCCCCCGTGGAGCACGCCCGCCCTACTGCGCGACCCAGCCACCATCGGACAGGATGTCGTTACCGGTCATAAACGCCGCCGCATCGGAGCACACGAAGAGCGCGATCTTGCCGATTTCCTCAGGCTGTCCCCAGCGCCCGGCCGGGGTGGCCGCCATCAGGGCGGCATTCTTCTGCGCGTCCGCACGCAGCGGCGCGGTCAGGTCCGTTGCGTAAAAACCGGGGCTGATCGCCACGACGTTGATTCCGTCGGCAACCAGTTCAAGCGCCATGCACTTCGTCAGCGCCAGCAGACCGGATTTCGTGGCGCAATAGGCCCCCCGCCCGGCGCTGCCGACATGGGCCATGATCGAGGTGATATTGATGATGCGCCCCCACTTGTGTGCCTTCATGTGCGGAATGAAAGCGCGCGAAACCAGAAAAGCGCCCGTCAGATTGGTGTCAACTACGGTGCGCCATTCTTCGAGCGTGAAATCCGCCGTGTTCTTGCGCACCGCGGTGCCGGCGTTGTTGATCACGATGTGCGCCTGGCCGAGCTGCGTGCGCACCGCCTGTTCGAGCCGCGTAACCTGGCTTTCGTCACGCACGTCGGTGATAAATATTTCGGACTGCGCGCCGCGCTCCCGTGCCATCGCCTGCGTCTCCGCGAGTTTGTCCCGCGCGCGGCCGACCAGCGCCAGGCGTGCTCCGGCCCCGCCCAACGCGAGCGCCATCGCCCGCCCGAGACCGCGGCTCGCGCCGGTGACCACCGCGATCTTGCCCTCGAGAAATCGCTCGCTCATGTTGTTGTCTCCTCCGGTTCGCGGACAAAGCGGCGAGTATACAAGCGGGCGGTCGCCGAACGCCTTCGGCTAGAATCCGCTCAGAACAAGCCCTCGCCCCCTGAGGCGGCGGCAGGCGCCGCGCGCCGCGTATCCGGAGGAGAGCATGGAACCCAGGCACTACGCTTTCTGGCCACAAGGCGTGCCGAAGAACACCCACCTGCCCGACACCAGCCTGTACCGCAACCTCGAGGCCTCCGCCGCCGCCCACCCGGACAAGCCTGCCCTGATTTACTACGACTCGCCCCTGACTTACGCCGAATTCAAGCGTCAGGTCGACGCCCTGGCGGGCTACCTTCAGCAGCGGTTCGGCGTGGGTCGCGGCGACCGGGTGCTGCTGTTCATGCAGAACAGCCCGCAGTTCATGATCGGCTTTTACGCCATTCTCCGGGTAGACGCCGTCGTGGTGCCGGTAAATCCGATGAACCTCACCGAGGAACTGCGGCACTACCTCGCGGACAGTGACGCCCGCGTCGCCATTACGGGGCAGGAACTGCTGGCACAACTTGCGCCGCTGGCCGGCAACGGGCTCGATCACCTCGTCATCGCGGCCTATGCCGACTACGTCACCGCGCCAACCGACCTTCGGCTGCCGGAAGTGGTGTCAGCGCCCCGCCAGGCAATTGGCCTGCGCGGCGCGGTAGCCTGGGCCGATGCGCTTGGCGCGCGGCTCGCGCCGCGGCCGCATCTGGCAGGGGCACAGGACCTGTGCGTGATGCCCTACACTTCCGGCACCACCGGGCGACCCAAGGGCTGCATGCACACTCATTCGACGGTCATGCATACGGTCATCACCGGCGCCCGCTGGGTGGGCATGAACGATTCGTCGAGAGTACTCGCCACGCTGCCGCTGTTCCATGTCACGGGCATGCAGTGCAGCATGAATCAGCCTCTCTACTGCGGCGCCAGCATCGTGCTGATGACGCGCTGGGATCGCGATACCGCTGCCGAGCTGATCCAGCGCCATCAGGTGGACGGCTGGACCAACATCTCGACCATGGCGATCGACTTTCTTGCCAATCCCTCTCTAGGACGCTACGACCTCAGCAGCCTCAGACATATCGGCGGCGGCGGCGCGCCAATGCCGCAGGCGGTCGCCCAGCGCCTGAACGACCTGACGGGGCTGAACTACGTCGAAGGCTACGGCCTGTCTGAAACGATTGCGCCCACGCACATCAACCCGCCTTCACGACCCAAGAAGCAGTGCCTTGGCATACCCATCTGCGATACCGATGCACGGGTGATCGATCCCGACACGCTGCGCCCGCTTGCGCCGGGCAGGGTCGGCGAGATCGTGTGCCGCGGCCCCCAGGTGTTTCTGGGGTACTGGAAGAATCCTGAGGCGAGCAGCGCCGCATTCGTGGACCTCGACGAGGGCCGCTATTTCAGGACCGGTGATCTCGGTTATGCAGACGACGAAGGCTATTTTTTCCTCGTCGATCGGCTCAAGCGCATGATCAACGTCTCCGGCTTCAAGGTGTGGCCCGCAGAGGTCGAGTCCATTCTCTACGGCCACCCCGGCATTCGCGAAGCCTGTGTAATCGCTGCCCTGGATCCGCGGCAGGGGGAATCGGTGAAGGCGCTGGTCGTGCCGAACGATGCCGCGAGAGGCAGCCTGTGCCCCGAGGAGGTCATTGGATGGGCGCGCGAGCGAATGGCCGCTTACAAGGTCCCGCGGCTCGTCGAGTTCGTTGACAGCCTGCCGAAATCAGGCACCGGCAAGGTGCAATGGCGGCAGCTGCAGGAGGCCGAGCGGCATAAACTGGCCGCCGGAGAGATCTGATGACCCATATTCCGGAGAAACGCCACTTTCGGTTCTGGCCGAAACATCTGCCGCGCCATCTGACGGTGCCCGCCACCACCCTGGCCTTCAACCTGGAAGTCTCCGCGCTGCGTTACGCGGACAAGCCGGCCGTGATCTTCTACGACACCCGCGTGGACTACGCGCGACTGCGGCGTGAAGCCGAGCTCCTGGCCGGCTTTCTCCAGCATCGCTGCGGCGTGCGCCGGGGCGACCGGGTACTGCTCGACATGCAGAACAGCCCGCAGTACGTGATCGGTTTCTACGCGATTCTGCGGGCCGATGCGGTCGTGGTGCCAGTGAGCCCGATGAACGTCACCGACGAACTGGTGCACTACTTCGAGGACAGCGGCGCCGGCACCGCGCTTATCGGGCAGGATCTTCTGGAGCAGTTCAGACCACTGCTCGGTCGCCAGGCCAAGCACCTGATTGTCGGCACCTACAGCGACTACCTCGAGGCGAAGCCGGATCTGGACATTCCCCCGTTCGTGACCGCGGCGCGGGAGACCTTCACCGATCCCGGCGTCGTGTGCTGGACCGACGCCCTGGCCGCCGCCTACAAACCGCTGCCGCCCGCCGCGCAGGCCGACGATCTCGCCGCCATCCTTTACACCTCGGGCACCACCGGCAAGCCCAAGGGCTGCATGCATACCCACCGCACGATCATGACGACGCTGGTCGGCGCGGCACTGTGGGAAGGCATGAGCCAGGACAGCGTTGCGCTGGCCACCGCGCCGATGTTCCATGTAACGGGCATGCAGCACAGCCTGAACGCGGTCGTATACGCGGGCGGCACCATTGCCATCCTGCCGCGATGGAATCCGCAAACCGCCGGCTACATGATCGAGCGCTATGGCTGCACGCACTGGGCCAACGTGCCGACCATGGTGGTGGACCTGCTGGCGCATGCGTCGACCCAGGCGCGCGACCTGAGCTCCCTGCAGAACATCTTCGGCGGCGGCAGCTCGATGCCCGAGGCTGTCGCTCAGCAGCTCTACGAGCGCTGCGGCATCCGCTACATGGAAGCCTACGGGATGACCGAGACCATCTCGCAGACCCATGTGAATCCGCATGACGACCTGCGCAAGCAGTGCCTGGGCATTCCGACCTTCGACACGATTGCGCTGGTCGTCGATCCTCAATCGCTCGAGCCTTTGCCGCCGGGCGAGGACGGCGAGATCCTGGTGCACGGACCGCAGTTGATGCAAGGCTACTGGCAAAGGCCAGAAGCCAACGCCGCCAGCTTTGTCGAGATAGACGGCCGGCGCTTCCTGCGCACCGGAGACCTCGGGCGCTGCGACGCGGACGGATTCTTCTATATCGCCGACCGGCTCAAGCGCATGATCAACGCCGCGGGCTACAAGGTCTGGCCGGCAGAAGTGGAAGCCACGCTCTACCGCCATCCTGATATCCGCGAAGTTGCGGTCATATCGGCACCCGATGCGCGGCGCGGTGAAACGGTCAAGGCGGTGGTCGTGCTCAAGTCCTCGGCAGCAGGCCGGACACAGGCGGACGACATCATCGCCTGGTCGCGCGAGCATATGGCGGCGTACAAGGTGCCCAGGCTGGTCGAGTTCGTCGACGCGCTGCCGCGCTCCGGCACGGGCAAGATCCAGTGGCGCACGTTGCAGGACGCCGAGTGGTCCGGCCAGCCGGCCACCGAATCGGTGCCGCGCTGAGCGTGTCGTCGAAGCGCGGAGTGATCCGCATGCACATCGGCGCCGGGGCCGTGCCCATGACAACGGGAGACGCACAATGAACAGCACGATGAGATCGGAAGAGCGTCGTGTAGGGAAAGAGTGTAGATCTC
>CALJLA010000179.1 GCA_937983055.1 uncultured Pseudomonadota bacterium | reverse complement strand
GAGTTCAACGAAGGCGCGCGCGGCATCGTGACCGCTGCCGCCGACGGCGATGCGCGAAAACTGCTCAACATGGTGGAGGCGGTGGCCAACGCCGCTGCCACCGAGCAGGTACAGCGGGTGGACGAGGCCTTCGCGCAGCGCACCCTTGGCCAGAACCTGCGCCGCTTCGACAAGGGCGGCGATCTGTTCTATGACCAGATCTCGGCGCTTCACAAGTCCGTGCGCGGGTCCTCGCCCGACGCCGCGCTCTACTGGTTGCTGCGCATGCTCGACGGCGGCGCCGACCCGCGCTACATCGGACGCCGGCTGGTGCGTATGGCCTCAGAGGATATCGGGCTGGCCGATCCGAGGGCGCTGCGCATCGCGCTCGATGCCTGCGAGGCCTTCGAGCGCCTGGGGTCGCCCGAAGGCGAGCTGGCGCTGGCCGAGGCGGCGCTGTATCTCGCGTGCGCGCCGAAATCGAATGCCGCCTACGTTGCCTATAATGAGGCCCGCGCCTTCCTCGAGTCGGACCAGTCGCGGCCGGTGCCGCTGCATCTGCGCAATGCGCCGACGCGGCTGATGAAGCAGCTGGGTCACGGACGGGAATACCGTTATGCGCACGACGAGCCCGAGGCCTACGCCGCCGGGGAGAACTACTTTCCGGACGAGATGACGCCGCAGCGTTTCTACCGCCCGACGCCGCGCGGCCTGGAAGGCAAGATCGCCGAGAAGCTCGAACGTCTGCGCGAACTGGATCGCCAGGCCAGAGACAAGAAAAGCTGACGCCAGCCCGACGCGCCGCGGTGAAGGCTACTGCACCGGCTCTTCGGGAACACCTCTCTCAACAACATCCAAGAAAATGCTCGACGCACAACTGCTCAGAAACGACCTCGAGGCCGTCGCCGCGCGGCTTGCCGACCGCGGCCTGACGCTCGACATTGCGACCTTTCGCGGGCTGGAGGACGCCCGCAAGCGGGTGCAGACCCGCACCCAGGAACTACAGGCCCAGCGCAACGCGTCGTCGAAGAAGATCGGCGAGCTCAAGCGCGGCGGTCAGGACACCACGGCGCTGATGGCCGAGATGGCGAAGGTCGGCGATGAGCTGAAGCGGCTCGAGGCCGAACTCGGCGACGTGCAGGGGCGGCTGGAGGCGTTTCTGCTCGGCATTCCGAACGTGCCTCATCCGAGCGTGCCGGCCGGGCGGTCGGCAGACGACAATGTCGAGCAGCGGCGCGTCGGCGAGCCGCGTGCGTTCGGGTTCGCGCCCAGGGATCATGTCGATCTCGGCGCGGGGCTCGGCATGCTGGACTTCGAGCGCGCTTCCAAGATCGCCAGCGCGCGCTTTGCGCTGATGACCGGTTTGCTGGCGCGGCTGCACCGGGCCATCGCCCAGTTCATGCTCGACGTGCACACCGTGGAGCACGGCTACACCGAGGTCTACGCTCCTTACCTGGTGAATGCCGAGTCCATGCGCGGCACCGGGCAGCTGCCAAAGTTCGAGGAAGATCTTTTCTCGGTGCCGCGCGCAGAGGGCGGCAAGCTCTACCTGATCCCGACGGCGGAAGTGCCGGTGACCAACATCGTGCGCGACGAGATCGTTGCGCTGGAGCGGCTGCCCCTCAAGTATGTCTGCCACTCGCCCTGTTTCCGGTCGGAGGCGGGGTCCTACGGCAAGGACACGCGCGGCATGATCCGCCAGCACCAGTTCGACAAGGTCGAGCTGGTGCAGATCGCGCACCCGGACAACTCCTATGAACAGCTCGAATCGCTCACCGCTCACGCCGAAGCGATTCTCAAGCGGCTGGAGTTGCCGTACCGGGTGGTGACGCTGTGCACCGGCGACATGGGATTCTCGGCGGCCAAGACCTACGATATCGAAGTGTGGCTGCCGGGCCAGAATGCCTACCGTGAGATCTCGTCGTGCTCCAACTTCGAGGCCTTCCAGGCGCGGCGCATGCAGGCCCGTTTCCGCAGCGAAAGAGGCAAGCCGGAACTCGCGCATACCCTGAACGGCTCGGGGCTTGCCGTAGGCCGAACCCTTATCGCGGTCCTGGAAAATTACCAAGAGGCCGATGGGAGCGTGACAATACCCGCAGCCCTTCAACCCTACATGGCGGGGGCCACGCGGATCACGGCCGGAGGGTAATTTCAGCGCAGGCTAACGGTTCGCGCAGCGCACCGTTAGGCCGGAGCTAAAACTATCAGGGCGCGGATGGAAGTATCGAAGTGCCAGCCACGCTACGCCCGTACATGGGCGGCACGGACGTGATTACGGCTGCGCGCTGATGTTCGGGCGGAGGCTCATGGTTCGCGCAAGGCACCGTGATGCCGGAGCCAAAGCTATCAGCGCGCGGGCTCGCCGGAGAAATCTGAGAACAGCGGACGGTGCGGTTCCTCGAAGCGCACCAGAATGTCGTAATAGTTGCGCACGTTCTCGGTGAGGATGACCGCCTCGCCGCCGCGGGCAAAGCCGCGCTTGAGCTTGGTGTAGTAATCCGAGCGCGACAGTAGCGGCAGCGTCTTGCGCACGTCGATCCATGAATCCGCGTTCAGCCCGCGGCGCTGGGTCAGGACACGGGCATCCTCCAGATGACCGTAGCCGACGTTGTAGGCGGCGAGCGCCATCCAGGTGCGGTCTGGCTCGGGAATTCGCGCCGGCAGCGAATCCTTGAGCAACACCAGGTATCGGGCGGCCGCCAGGATGTTCTGCTCCGGGTCCAGCCGGTCGGTGACGCCCATGCGGTCGGCGGTCGCCTCGGTGAGCATCATCAGGCCGCGCACGCCGGTGGGGCTGACGGCAAGCGGATTCCAGTGCGATTCCTGGAAGCCGAGGGCGGCCAGCAGGCGCCAGTCGATGCCGGAGATTTCCTGCGCTTCCTTGAACAGGTTCTTGTAGCGTGGCAGCACCGTCTCGCGCCGCGCCAGGAAGGCCACGATATCGCCGCGATCGAGCCGGCGGATATGGCCGAAATAGCGATCGATCAGGATGTGCAGCGTGCCGTCCTCGGCGATCTCGTCGAAGAATCGACGCACCGCATCCTTCAGCGCATCCGAAGCGCTCTTGCGCATTGCCCAGGCAAGCTGCTCGGGCTTGCCGAAGCGGAAGCCAATGGCGATGTTCGGGTAGAAGTTGCGCGCCAGTTCGATCACATGCGAATCGGAGACGACATAATCGAGCTCGCCTTCCGAGAGCAGCTGGAGCAGCCGGTCGACGTCGGCCGCTTCGATTTCCTGCCAGGTCAGACCCGGCAGGGTCTGCGCCTCCTCGCGCAGCTGGTGGGCGCTGGTCGACCCGGAGATCGCCGCCACCCGCCGGCCGACCAGATCCTTGAGGCCCTCAGGCCGGGGCAGCGCGGTGTTGTAGGCCACCGCCTTGCGCACGCTCAGGTAGGGCGGCCCGAAGTGAAACTCGCGCTCGCGCTCGGGCGTGATGCTGAGATTGGCCGCGGCGATGTGCGCCTTGCGCTGGTCAAGCGCGGGCAGGATCTCGGAGAACTGCGCGCGCTCGATGACGCGCAGGCGGACCCCGGCGGACTTTGCGAACAGCTGGATCAGGTCCTGCTCGAAGCCCACGTACTCGCCATCGGGACCGAGGAATCGGGTGGTCGGCGAATTGCGCGACAGCACCACGATCTCTTCCGCCTTATCGAACGGCAGTACCGGCCGCTGCAGCCACTCGCCGGGGTCGCAGGATGGCAGCAGCACCAATACCGCGGCGGCTGCCAGCTTTGGCAGCGAGCGGAGCCCGAGCAGATGCTTTCTCAATCGCCTGCGCATTGGCTGAAGTGTGCTTGAAATCCCCACTGCATGGCGCGTGCCCGGGCTGCTAGAATACCGGCTTCCCGGAGAGGTACCGAAGCGGTCATAACGGCGCTGACTCGAAATCAGATGGTCGGGTTTTCCCGGCACGTGGGTTCGAATCCCACCCTCTCCGCCAATTAAAAAAGGCCCCTCCTGGGCCTTTTTTAATTGGCGAAGCGGGTGTGTGGACGAACCCACTGGTTCGACCACAAA
>CALJLA010000178.1 GCA_937983055.1 uncultured Pseudomonadota bacterium | reverse complement strand
CATGGACGTAGACGCCGGCCTCGCGGGCGCGGGCGATGATGTGTTCGGCGACCAGGCCGCGGCCGCGCGCGCTCACGCGCGGGGCGGCATCGCCCTCGTCGTAAGCCAGGGCCACGGCGCTGCGCCGTGCGGTCGGCTCAGTCACCGGCGCGCTCCTGCGCGGGTTTCACCGCCAGCGCAGCGAGCGTCAGGCCGCGTGCCTGCAGCGCCTCGGCAAGCGGCGCGGCCGCGGCGCGCATGCGCGCGGCCACGTCGGCATCGGCACACTCCACGCTGACCCGCACGCCGCCGCTGGCGAGCACCGCCCGCAGCCGCACTTTTCCCAGCGAGGGCAGTTCGAGCGCGAGCGTGGAGAACCAGGCCGGCTGCCCGTCGGCACCGTGCGGTTCGGTCTCGTCCTGCCCGGTCTGCCAGTCGATCCACTGCTGCGGCCAGATCTCGCCTTGCCACAGCGCATGGCGATGTTCCAGGGTCTCCAGCTGCTGGCGCACGATCGGCAGCGCGTCCGGATGCACCGGGCCGCTACGCAGTTCCGCCAGCCGGGGTCCGTCGCCCGCGGCGTCGGGCGCTGCGTCGGGCGCCGGCGTGCTGCCCGTCAGGCGTGCCTGCGGCTCGCGGCGCAGCTGCTCCAGCGCGCGGGTGCCGGCGACCCACTGCGCCTGGTGCGATTCGTAGAACAGGCCGGAGTTGGACAGCGCCTCTCGCAGCACGACGGCCGCCTGTCCCGCGTCGGCCGGACCGTGCATGAGCAGTGGGCCGGCCGGGCGCAGCGGCGCGCGCGGCGGGTCGCCGGCGGTCTGCATCAGCGCCGAGATCAGCCGGCCGGTCTGGCTCAGCCGGTCGCCCTCGTCGCGGCTGCCGCCGTTGTGCAGGGAAAAGGTCGGCCGCGGCGGGTCGGTGAGAAAGGCAAGGCGCAGCTCTTCGCGCGCGCGCATGCCGGGCGGCAACTGCATCTCGAACAGCCGCCCGCGCAGCGCCACCAGGTGGCGGCCGTTGGGCAGCTCGCGCTCGATCCGGGCGCTGACCGCTTCTCCGGGGCGCAGGGCGTCGACCTGCTGCACCCGGTCTCCCTGCGCGGCCTCGGGCACGCGCGGGCTTTCTGCCAGCAGGCGCAGTCGGGTGACGACGTCCGGTTGCAGCATGAAGGCAGGCCTCAGCCGGCGCCGCCGTAGGCCTCGCGCAGCCCGCGGTCGCGGCGCTGGGCATCCAGCAGCGACGAGAGGCGCGCAAGTTCCGGCTCGGTCAGGTTGCGGATCGCGGCGTCGTCGGCCAGCACCTTGCGGATGATCTCCGCCTTGCGCCGGCGCGCGGCGTCGTCGAGCGGCGCGTGCTCCGCCATCTGCTTGAGCTGTTCGACCAGCAGCCGGCAGGCGTGCTCGCGCTCGATCAACTTTTCCCAGTCGGCGGCGCGCGCCGCTGCAAGCATCTCGGCGGTGACCGACAGAATGGCTTCGTACAACTCGAGTACGCCGGCTTCGCGCATCTAGCCCACCCGCTCGGAATCGGCGGCCTGCGGAGTGGTTGCGATCGCCCGCCAGGCCTGCGCCAGCTCGCTCAGCAGGCGGCCGACCTCGTCCAGCGGCTCGGCGCGATTGCCGGCGTTGGCCTCGGCCAGCCTCAAGGCCATGTAGTCGTACAGGTCCGACAGGCGCAGTGCAAGCTCGCCGCCGCTGCTCCTATCGAGGCTGGCTTTCAGACCGTCGTCGATGATGGCAATGGCCTTCGCGATCGACTCGCATTTCTGCTGCACACGGCCGAACTGCAGGTGGGTGCGCGCCGCCGACACCGCAATCATCGCGCCTTCAAAAAGCATCGCCACCAGTCCGTGCGGGCTCTGGCCCATGGCGCCGGCGGCGCCGGCGTCGGCATAGGCGCGCAATGCCTTGTTCGCAGGGCTGAACATCGATGGTTTCCTCAGGTCTGGTTGGTCTTGGGCAGATTCGCGAGCTGCTGCTGCAGGTAGTTGCTGGTCTGCTGCAGGCTGCCGAGCAGCGCGTCCAGCGCCGCGAACTGCGTGCGATAGCGTTTCTCGATCGCCTCCAGGCGGCGCTCCATCGTGTCGCGCTGTCCGGCGATGTCTTCGATCGAACGGTTGAGCCCGTTGGTCTTGGCCTGCACCGCACTGTCGCCGGCCAGCAGCAGGTCGGCGAGGGACTTGAGCCCAGCGCCAAAGGCGGTGGCGAAGCCGCGTACCGCGGCCGGATCGGCGTCGAGCGCGGCGTCGAACTTCGCGCCATCCATCTTGAGGGAACCGTCGCGCTGAAAGCTCACCCCCAGCGCCGACAGGGTGCGGTAGGCGCCGGTGTCGGTCCCGAGCGCTGCGCCCACCGCGCCGCGCAGCTGATGCTGCACGCCGAGCGTGGAGGCGTCGCCTTGCAGCACCGCCTTGAGACCGGTGATCTGGGCGATGATGCCGTTCGTTTCGTTGTAGGCGTTGACGAATCCGTCCAGCGCGGCGCGCAGCGTGCTGTCGTCGCGGCCGATGGTGACCGACGCGCTGCCGGTCTGCCTGAGCTGCAGGGTGACACCCTCGAGAGCGCCGGACAGCGAGTTGGAGGCGCTGCTGACTGCGATGCCGTCGATATTGAGCTGGGCATCGTTCGCGGCCTGGGTCTGCACCAGGTTCTGGGTGCCGGCAGGGTCGTAGGCGAGCAGGCCGGCGATTGCCGGGCTGCCAGCGACGCTGACTTTGAGGCTGTAATCGGCGCCCGTGTCCTTGGATACGATACTCAGGCGATATGGCGAAGCGCCGCCGTCGTTGACGATCGACGCCGACACGTTGCCGCCGGCGGCGTTGATCGCATCGCGGATGCCTTCCAGGGAATTGTTGCTCGCGTTGAGCTCGATGTTGATCGGCACCCGTTCAGGGTTGGGGGTGAAGCTTGCGCCGGTGTAGGTGCCGGTGCCGGCATTGAAGGTGCCGCCGCCGATGCGGCCGAAGGCGATGGTAAGCGTGGTGGCCGAGCCGTCGCCGATGGCGGCGGTGCGCGAGGACTGGCCCTGCGCGACCAGGCGCTGGGCGCTCGCGAGCTGGCTGACCGACACGCTGTGGGTGCCGGGCTCGGCGCCACTGCCCGCGCTGCCGGACACGGTCGCGGCGGCCGTCGACGTGAGCTTGAAGGTGGATTCGCCGAGCTTTGCCAAAGCGTCGGCCGCGGTCTGCAGTGCGCCGAGCGCGCCCTTCAGCCGCCCGTAGGCGGAGATCTGTGCGGTGTACCGGGTCTCGCGCTGGGTCAGCGTGGCCAGCGGCTGGCGCTCCAGCGCCATCAGCTGCGACACGATGCCGTCGACGTCCAGGTTGGACCCGATGCCGGGTACCGATACAGCCATTCGACCTTCTCCCGATCCGGGAGGCGGATTGCCCCCGGCTACGAAGGTTCTAACGGCTGTTTGAGGCGCCGACTTTAGGCGCCAAAAGAGGGGTTTTACTCAGGCTTTTTGATGGATCAGCAGGCCGTGGAGTCGATCCAGTGCGCGCGCGATCTCCAGCATTTCCTCACTGGGAATCTGGCGGATCAGCTCGCCGGTGTAGCCGTCCATGACCCGCACGATCGGCCGGCCGCTCTGGCGGTCGAGCGTGATCTCGATATCGCTCGACAGCGAGCGCACCGCTTGGGCAGCGGCCGCGACGGCTTCCTCGATCGGCATGCCGGACACGGCGCCGGCGGACGGCTGTTGCGCGCGCGGCGCCGGCGTGGGCGCGGCGGCGGGCACGTACGGGGCATTCGGTAGCGAGGCTTCGATCGGACGCATGATCATCTCCCTCAGGCGGAGAGGCCCGGCCGGTGAACCGGCCGGGCCTGGCTGCTATCGGCTTTCTCCGGATTACCCGCGCAGCAGCGCCAGCACGTTGTTGGGCAGCGCGTTGGCCTGTGCCAGCATCGCGACACCGGCCTGCTGCAGGATCTGCGCACGGGTGAGGTTCGCGGTTTCCGCCGCGAAGTCCGCGTCGCGGATCCGCGAGCGGGACGCCGACAGGTTCTCGGTCGCAGTCTGCAGGTTGAGGATGGTGGTTTCGAAGCGGGCCTGGATTGCGCCGAACTTGGCGCGCTGGCCGTTGACCGTGGTCAGGGCCGAGTCCACGATCGCCAGTGCTCGGGTGGCGTTGTCGAAGCTGGTGACGTCCAGCGTCTGCACCGCGCTCAGCGTGCTCGACACCGCGGCCGCACCCAGCGTTTCGTTGGCGTCGCCGGTGACGGTGAACGACTTGTTGGAGTCGAAGGTCACCTGGCCCGTCACCGAAACGTTAACGTCCGCCGCACCGGTTGCGGCAAGCGCGGCACCACCGACGGTAACCGTGCCAGCGTTGACGTTGCCTACCACGATGTTGCGCAGAATGATGTTGTTGCCTGACTCGTTGGTTAGCGTGACACCAGTGCCGGCGGTGTTGACCTTGGCGCTGACCCCAGTCTTCGATGCCTGGTCGTTGATCGCGGTCACCGCAGCGGCCAGTCCGTTGGCATCGTTGGTGGCGAGCGAGAACGAAACCGTCACCGCGCTGGCCACCGCGTTATCGCTGGCCAGCGTGAAGCTGTAGTTGCCGGTCGCCGAGAACGTCGCGTCGGTCTGCGTGCGCGCGCTTGCCGTCACGCCAGTGGTGTTGGTCGAGGCATTGACCTGGGCGGCCACGGTCTTCGCAGTCGAGTTGGCGGCGACCGTGATCGCCTGGGTGCCGAGGAAGCCCCGCACCGTCAGCGTTTCGCCGGCGATCCGCGTGTTGGCAATGTTGGCGTTCGTAACAACAGCGCCAGAGGCAGCTGCGCCCGTGACCCGGTTCAGGCCGTACTGGTCGGTCCGGAAGTTGCCGGTCACCGCCTGGATGGTCTGATTGGCGTTGGCGCCGACCTGGAAGCTCGCCGAGCCGAAGGTGCCGTCGAGCAGCTTCTGGCCGTTGAACTCGGCGGATGCCGCGATCCGGTCAAGCTCGCCCACAAGCTGGTTCACTTCGTCCTGCAGCGCCTGGCGGTCGCTCGACGAGTTCGTCGAGTTGGCCGACTGCACCGCGATCTCGCGAATGCGCTGGAGAATGTCGCCGGCGGACGAAAGCGCGCCCTCGGCCGTCTGTGCCAGCGAAATGCCGTCGTTGGCGTTGCGCGCGGCCTGCGTCAGGCCGCGAATCTGCGCGGTAAACCGCTCGGAAATCGCCAGACCGGCGGCGTCGTCCTTGGCGCTGTTGATGCGCAGACCGGAAGACAGGCGCTCCAGCGACTGCGACAGGGACGACTGGGAAACGTTGAGGTTGCGCTGCGAATTGAGCGACGCAATGTTGGTATTGATGATCTGAGGCATGGTTGCACTCTCCTGAATTTGCCAATGGTGAGGAACTTACGGAGCGCTTCTTCTCCGTTAACTTCGGTTCGCCCAAGTGGCTTGCGGAACCTCCGTTGGGCCTGATATCGGTTGGCGCCGCGAAAAGCTTTAGGGGGAGGCAGGGATTCGTGCTATGTCGTCGGGCTGCGGCGACACGGACGCGCCGGCAGGGCGGCGCAGGGGAGAAAGGCGATTACGGCGCTTCGGCGCCGGGCTTTAGGGGTGATTGTGTGATTGGGTGATTCGGTGACCAGGTGACGAGGTGACTTGGGGGATCGTTCGCTTTTCTTGGTGACTTCGTGGTTCGCCCGGAGTTGGTTTTTCTCCACGACTTCTGCGTCCTGTGCGTTGAGCGCTTTTGATGTTCGTCGGCCGACGGCCGGAGGCCGACGTCACACAGCACTCAGCACGCAGTACGCAGCACGGGATTGTCAGGCCGACTGGAACAGCACCCGGTTCTTGCCCGCACGCTTGGCGCCGATCAACGCGCTGTCGGCACGGGCGAGCGTGGCGTCCATCGATTCGCCCAGGGTTCGGCGCGCGACGCCGGCGCTGAACGACAGCGCGACCAGGTCGCCGTCGATCGCCACCGGCCGCTCAAGCAGCGCGCGCTGCAGGCGGGTCAGGGCGGCGTAGGCGGCGGATTCGTCGCACTCGGCCATCAGCAGCACGAACTCCTCGCCGCCGTAGCGCGCGAGCGTGTCGTGCGGGCGCACCGTCGCACGCACGATGCGCGCGAAGTGCACCAGCGCGTCGTCGCCGGCCGGATGACCGTAACGATCGTTGATGCGCTTGAAGTTGTCGAGATCGAGCACGGCGACGGCCAGCGCGGAGGACTGGCGGTCGCTGCGCGCGGCCTCGCGGGTGAAGGCAGACTCCAGCCCGCGGCGGTTGAGCGCGCCGGTCAGCTGGTCGATCTGTACCAGGCTCTCGGCGTGGCTCAGCTCGGCCTTGAGCATCTGGATCTGCGATTCGGCCTCGGCGATACGGTCGCGCGCAATGCGCAGTTCCTCCTGCTCGGCGAGCGCCTGGGTCTCGCGCAGCGCCGCATCCAGCAGGCCGACGATTTCCTCGACGTTGCGGCTTGCGCGGATGCGCATCGCGTACGATTCGATGCGCTGGTAGTAGCTCTGCGCCCGGGGTGGAAGCGTCACCCCGAACGCCGCGGCCGCCGGAACCGCGGCGGCTGGCTGCCTAACGACAGCCCTTGCACTGGTTGTTGCCATCGTGTCCCTCACACTGGCTGCGCCGCCCCGCGGGGCAATGCCGGTCGACGCATTGGCGCCACCATAAGGGACAGAAGGCAAGGTTAAAGCGCGGAAAAGCGGCAGGAATCCGGCGTATTCCGGCCTGCGCCCGGCGTCGCGCCGGAGGGTCAGGCGGCGAGGGCGATGCGGTTCTTGCCGGCGGTCTTCGCGTTCAGCAGTGCCGTGTCGGCGCGTGCGATGAGGTCCTGCTGGCTTTCCCCGGCGAGGCGGCTGGCCAGCCCGGCGCTGAACGACAGGGTTACCGACTCGCCCTGGTAATTGACCGGCAGCGCGCCGAGCGCCCGTTGCAGCCGCTGCAACGCGCTTTTCGCCTGGTTGCTGTCGCAGTGGGGAAAGACCACGACGAATTCCTCGCCGCCGAAGCGGCAGACGACGTCGCTCTGGCGCAGGGTGGCGCGCATGACCTCGCACAGCTGGCGCAGCGCCTGGTCGCCGAAGGCATGGCCGAAGCGGTCGTTGACCCGCTTGAAGTCGTCGAGGTCGATCACCGCCACGGTGAGCACCAGGCCGTGGCGGTCGCAACGCGAGCACTCCTGGAGATAGGCCCGTTCCAGGCCGCGGCGGTTGAGCGCCCCGGTGAGCGGATCCACCAGCATCAGGTCGATGGCCTGCTGCAGCTCCGCCTTCAGGGTTTCGATCTGGCGCTGGGCCTCGGCGATGCGCTGCCCGGCGTGCTCGAAGGCCTCCGACCGGTTGAGCGCTGCGGTTTCGCGCAGCGCTTCGTTGAGCAACTGGACGATTTCGTCGATCTCGCGGCAGCCGCGGATGCGGTGCGCGTAAGCTTCGATGCGGGAAAGATAGTTCTGCGCGGCGGGTCCGTCGTCCGCCGGCGGTTGGCCGCCACCGATTGCCGAGTTCATGGTCGCCTGTTCTGCCGGGTGCTATGCCCGCCGGCCGCACCCGGTTCTGTAGTTGTTTGTCCCCAGCGCGCCGCGCCCTCCGCGCCGCGCGCGCAGAGTTTAGCCCGGCACGGGCGCTCCGCCTACGGATTTTTTGCCTGTGGGACGCTCAGGCTGCTTCGGCCACGAATACCCGGTTCTTGCCGGCCTGCTTGGCCTTGTACAGGGCGCCGTCGGCGCGCGCGAGAAGGGCTTCCATCGCCTCGCCGGGCCTGCGCTCGGCGACGCCGCAGCTGAAAGTAATCAGCAGGCGTTCGTTGTTATGAAGGAAGAAGCGCTTGGTCAGCTCGCGCTGCAGACGCGTCATCACCGCGGCCGCCTCGGCGGTGGCGGTGGCCGGGAGCAGCAGCACGAATTCCTCCCCACCGTAGCGGGCGACCGCATCGCGGTCGCGCAGGCCGCCTTTGATCACGCTCACCAGGCGGGTCAGCGCGGCATCGCCGGCCTGGTGGCCGAGCCGGTCGTTCAGCTGCTTGAAATTGTCGACATCGAGCAGGGCCATGCACAGCGGGGTGGCGCCGCGGTCGCTGCGGCCCGACTCGTGCCGGAACACCTCGTCCAGCCCGCGGCGGTTGAGCGCGCCGGTCAGGGTGTCCTCGCGGGCGCGCTCGCTCAGGGTTTCCGGATCGCGTTCCATCTGCTGGATGCGCAGCTCGGCCAGCCCCACCCGGTTGCGGGCGACGTTCAGCTCGTGCCGCGTGCGCTCGGTGTTGGTCTGGATGGCGCGGGTGTCCTCGATCAGCTCGGCGAGCACGCTGTTAAGCTCGCTCACCTCGCGCGCAGTCGATATGCGCTCGGTATAGCGGTCGAGGCGCACGCAGAAGTCGCCGGTCGACTCCGAGAGCGAGCCAAGCTGATCGACCAGGGATTTCACCAGCGCCTTCAGCGTCTCTCGCGCCTCGTCGAGCGACTGCTTGAGCAGGCTTTGCTTGAGCATCAGGTCGCGGAGCGCCTTTTCCGCCTCGCCCAACACCACCGGGGTGAGCGGCCTGTCCAGCGCCTGGCGCACGATGTCGATCTGCTGCTGCAGCCAGGCGTCGCCCAGCGCGATGTCATGGATGTTGTCGACCAGCAGGCGTAGCAGGCGCAGCAGTCCCACGCGCAGGTCGGACTGGGTGGTGGCATGCGCCATCACCTGGCGCAGGAATTCGCGCAGCTCGTTGCGCAGCGCGAGCATGTTGTCGATGTCTCGCGCGCCGCGCACCCGCACTGCCAGGTGGCGCGCGCTTTCCGCCAGGGCCGGCGCATCGGCCAGGTGGGCCGGCGCGATCG
>CALJLA010000177.1 GCA_937983055.1 uncultured Pseudomonadota bacterium | reverse complement strand
CGTCCGCCACTGCCGCCCACTCCGGCCGTACCATCAGGTGCTCGGGCACGGAGATCTCGGTCACCTCGGCGCCGAGCCGAGCGAGTAACTTGATGGCTTCGCGCACCGCACCGTCGACTTCCGGCATTGCCATCGGCGATCCGAAGCCCTCGCGCACTACCGCAATCTTCAATCCCTTGAGGTCGCCGGTCAGCCCCTTTACGTAGTCTTCGGACTTGACCTTGTCGGGCTGGCGCGGGTCGGCGTTGTCATCGTCCTTGCCGGCGATCACGGACAGCAAGAGAGCCGCGTCCTCGACGCTGTTTGCCATCGGGCCGATGTGATCGATGGTCAGGTCGAATCCGACGATACCGGTGTAGGGCACAAGCCCATGCGTTGGCTTGTGCCCGACGATTCCCGACCAGGCCGAGGGAATCCGTATCGATCCGCCCTGGTCGCCGCCGAGCGCAATGTCCACCAGCTTGGCGGCAACCGCGCCAGCGGAGCCGCAGGACGACCCGCCGGCGGTGTGCGCCGGATTGGCGGGGTTGAAGCCGACACCGTATGCGCTGGTATGGCCACCGCCCGAGAAGGCGAAGTCGTCCGTATTGAGCATCGCGTTGATGTGTCCGCCCGCCTTGAGAATGCGGGTGACGACAGTGGCATCGATATCCGGAGTGAAGTCGTACAGCAGCCTCGATGCGCAAGACATCGGAATGCCGGCGACGCACACCGTGTCCTTCACGCCGATGTTCCGCCCGGCAAGCTTTCCCTTGGCGCCCGGCAGCTTTACCGAGCAGCTCCGCACGATGGCATTTAGCGGGTCTTCCGCCGGCGTCAGCCGCCGCCCCGGCACCCGCACGGCCGGCACCACCTCGCGCACCGGGTCGGGGTACTGCTCCAGCAGGTCGTACGCGGCCATGGTTTCATTGACCAACGCGTGGAAATCGTCGACTTCGGCCTCGGTCAGTTTCAGATGATGGGAAGCGCTGATCTGCATCAGGTCAGCCTTCGACGGTCTGCGCAACGGCATGGGCTTCTCCTTGTCTTCTTTTGACGGGTTCTCCCGAGGTGTCGGATTTCAACGGCGCCGCGGTTGCGGCGCGACGCCGGTGAGCAGCGTTCTTGCGGCGACCCAGGCCGCCTGCCAGCCGGCGCGCAAGGCGACGGCGTCGGCCGCCAGCAGGCGCGTCCATACGCCACAGCCGTTCGGCAGCCGGCTGGCTCCGGCATACAGGCCCGGCACATCGAGCGCGGCACGGACCGCCTCGAGCAGCGGCTCGATGCGGCTGCCGCGCAGCGCGAACAGCAGGGTGCCCTGCGCGCGCCAGCGCCCCAGCACGCCCGGCAGCGGCCGCGCGAAATCGGCGCCGGTCAGGCGCTGTCGGTCGCGCGCGAGCAGTGCCCCCCCGCTGTCACGCACCTCCATTGCGGCGTCCATCCAGTCGAAGTACGCATCGGCGCCAAGCGGGTCGTGCGGCAGCAGCGCCTCGCCGGTGATGCACACCGCGTCGTCGCCCAGGTCGATCGACAGCCGGTTGGTAAGCCGCGCACCGGGGAAAAGGATCGTCGGCTCTGGCAGGTATTCAAGCAACGCGCCGGGCTTCACCGTCAAGCGTATGCATTGCTGCGCCTCGCCCGTGGGCATCGTGTGAACGATGGTAGAGGCGCCGGTCGCGACGTGGGCCATCGCGCCGGGCTCGGCGGTGAAGCGGGCGCCGATTCGCTCGTGCTCGAACAGCCCGCCCGAACACGACTGCAGGTACACGCTTGCCATTCCCGCGGGGTCGCCGGGCAGGTCGAGCTGGCGGCCAAGGTGGAAGGGATAGCCGACGCGGCTGCGCGCCACATGGCTGCGTCCGTCGGGCGCGCGGCCAAACGCGATGTCTGCCTGCGCGATCGTCGGCGCCGCATCGACCGGCAGGGAGGACAGGTCTTCGACTTTCACCGGTCGAACAGCACCGCGCGCGCCAGCGTATCGACCACCGCGTCGACGCCCTCGCCGGTGGCGCAGTTGGTCACCAGCACCGGGCGCCCCTCGCGCACGGCGACCGCCTCGCGGATCATGCGTTCCAGGTCGACGTTCACGTAAGGCGCAAGATCGGCCTTGTTGATGACCAGCAGGTCACTGGTGAGAATGCCCAGTCCGCGCTTTCGCGGAATGTCGTCCCCGCCGGCAACGTCGATCACGAACATCCAGTAGTCAACCAGGTCGAGCGAGAAGGTCGACGCCAGATTGTCACCGCCGGATTCGATCAGGATCAGTTCCAACCCTTCGTATTTCGCGTCCAGCTCGTCGGCTGCCTGAATGTTCATGGTTGGATCTTCGCGAATGGCGGTGTGCGGGCAGGCGCCGGTCTCCACCGCCAGCACTCGCGCCGGATCGATGAGGCCGCTGCGCCGCACCCGCTCGGCGTCCTCCTTTGTCACCAGGTCGTTGGTGATCACGGCGAGGTTGGTACCCCGGGCCAGAAAGCGCGGGATCAGCTGCTCGACCATGCGCGTCTTGCCCGAGCCAACCGGCCCGCCGATGCCGACGCGGGCGGCGCCGGGCGAGCGTTGGTCGCCGGTTGCGGGATTGAATTCAGGATTGGCTGTATTCATGCTCTTCCGTTTCGAGTCTGACGCAGCACCGCAGGACACGCTGCTGCTGATGAATAGCGAGTCGCACCACCAAGTTCACCAAGGGCACCAAAAAAGGCGGGACTCAGGTCTTGCCCGATGACCTTGGTGTCCTTGGTGTCCCTGGTTATCTTTGTGACCTTGGTGGTACGCATTGTCTTTTTCGCCTGTGCCGCGATCGGGCAGAGATTCACCGCAGCAGGTAGCGCTGCGCCAGTGGCACGACCTTGGCTGGCTCGCAGGTGATCAGTTCGCCGTCCACTTTCACTTCGAAGGTCTGCGCGTCGACGGTGATGTTCGGGCAGGCATCGTTGTGGAGCATGTGACGCTTGGTGAGCTTGCGCGTGCCCCTGGCGGCCACCAGCGGTTTGGCGATGCCGAGCTTCTCTCCGACGTTCGCCTCCACCGCGAGCTGATTCACGAAGTTGAGCGACAAGCCCTGCTTGGCGCGGCCGAATGCGCCCCACTGCGGACGCATCGCCAACGGTTCGCAAGTCATCAGGCTGGCGGCGGAATCGCCCATGGCGCCCCAGGCGATGAAGCCGCCCTTCACCACCAGCTCCGGCTTGACGCCAAAGAAGCCCGGTCGCCACAGCACGATGTCGGCAAGCTTGCCCTTTTCCAGCGAGCCGATTTCGGCATCGATACCGAACACTCGGGCCGCGTTGATCGTGTACTTGGCGATGAAGCGCTTGATACGTTCGTTGTCGCCGATGCGGGTCTTCTCCTGCGGCAGCCGGCCGCGCTGGTCTTTCATCTTCGAGGCCAGCTGCCAGGTGCGGCTGATCACCTCGTTGATCCGCCCCATGCCCTGGCTGTCGGACCCGAGCATCGAGATGGCGCCCATGTCGTGCAGCACGTCTTCCGCGGCGATGGTCTGCGCCCGCACCCGCGACTCAGCGAAGGCGACATCTTCCGGCACCTTCGGATTCAGGTGATGACACACCATGATCATGTCGAGGTGCTCGTCGAAGGTGTTGACGGTGTAGGGGTTGGTCGGGTTGGTCGAGGACGGCAGGCAGTTCAGGTGCCCGCAGCAGGCGATGATGTCCGGGGCGTGGCCGCCGCCGGCGCCTTCGGCGTGATACATGTGAATAGTGCGGCCGTTGATCGCGGCGAGCGTATCTTCCAGGAAGCCGGACTCGTTCAGCGTGTCGGTGTGCAGCTGCACCTGAAAGTCCAGCTCGTCGGCCACCGCGAGGCAGGTGTCGATCACCGACGGCATCGCACCCCAGTCCTCGTGAATCTTCAGCCCCAGCGCGCCGCCAGCGAGCTGGTCAATCAGCGAGCGCGGCTTGGAGGAGTTGCCGCGCCCGAGAAACCCGAAGTTGATCGGCCACTGCTCCGAGGCCTGAAGCATCTTGCCGACGTTCCAGGCGCCGCCGCAGTCGATGCCGACGGTAATCGGCCCGAGCGAGCCGCCGATCATGGTGGTTATACCGGCGCCGATCGCGTGCTCGCACAGCTGCGCCGAGTCGAAGTGCACATGCACGTCGATGCCGCCGGGCGTGGCGATCAGGCCTTCGGCGTCGCGCACGGTGGTGGCCGCGCCGCAGATCAGCTCCGGATGCACGCCGTCCATCACCGCCGGGTTGCCGGCCTTGCCGATTGCGACGATACGTCCATCCTTGATTCCGATATCGCCCTTCACCACGCCCAGCACCGGGTCGATGATCACCGCGTTGGAGATGAGCATGTCGAGCGCGCCCTGGGCGCTATCGTAGCCGGGGGTCAGCCCCAGCCCGTCGCGCAGCGTCTTGCCGCCGCCGTGCAGGCACTCGTCGCCCGGCACGGCGTAGTCGTGCTCGATCTCGGCGATCAGGGAGGTGTCGCCCAGCCGCAGCGCATCGCCCTTGGTCGGGCCATAGAGCGTCGCGTACTCCTTGCGTGAAATTCTGGCCATCTTATCCTTGCTCCCACAATTGGCTGGACAGGGGCGTGCACTCTCTCTCTCCGCTAACCCATGAGAGGGCTGGCGCCACAGTCCAATGTCCTGTTTTTTTCATGCGCCTTTAAAGCCCTTCGCCCGCGCGCGCGCCAGCGCCTCCGCCTTTGGTGCGTCGCCGTGGGTGGTGCCGTTGGTCAGGCCGTTGAGGCCATAGACCTCGCCGGTGCCGCCGAACGCGCACAAGGTGACTTCCTTGGCTTCGCCCGGCTCGAAGCGCACCGCGGTGCCGGCAGGAATGTCGAGGTGCATGCCAAAGGCCTTTTCGCGTTCGAAATCGAGCGCCTTGTTCGCCTCGAAGAAATGAAAGTGCGAGCCGACCTGCACCGGCCTGTCCCCGGTGTTGACCACCTTGAGCCGCTGGCTGCGGCGACCGGCATTGATCTCGATGTCACCCTCGGCGGCGATGATCTCGCCGGGCATGACGGCGTCGACTTTCTTCTTGCCCGGCCGGATCGGGTCGTGCACGGTGACCAGCTTGGTGCCGTCGGGGAACGTCGCTTCCACCTGCAGCACCGGCATGAGCTGGGCGACGCCGGGCATCACGTCGTCGGTGGTCAGCAACGTCGCGCCGAAGGCGATCAGGTCGGCCACCGAGCGGCCCTCGCGCGCCCCCTCGAGAATCTCGTCGGCGATAATCGCGGTAGCTTCCGGATGGTTGAGCTTGAGACCCTTGGCGCGGCGCTTGCGCGCCAGCTCGGCCGCGGTATAGATGGTCAGTCGTTCGTATTCGGTTGGTGTGAGCAGCATGGGAAAGCAAGCGTTGCGTATCGGGTTGAGTCGAAGACGGGGCTGATTGCAGCGCGCTGCCGCGCCGCGTCGGCACCGTCGTTGAGGCTCATGTCACGAACATGCGTGCATCGGCGGTTTCATGGCGCATCGAGGCCACATCGGTGGCGGGCGCCAGTGCACACAGGTCCTCCAGCGGCGGCGATGGTCGCTGCAACACTTCCGCGATCAGGGGCCGTAGTCCGGTGAGCGCGGCCTGGGCCTGCAGATGACCGGTAAGACCCAATCTCAGGGCCGCGCTGATCAGGCCGGTCGTCAGAAGATGGGCTGATACTGCACGGGCGGCCTCCTCCGGCAGCCCGCTTTCGCGCCACGCCACGCCTTGCGCCACGCTCAGATGCCCCGGCGTACCGCCCTCAAGCACCAGCGCCCGGAAGCGCGTTACCGTTTCGCCGCCCAGCTTCGCGTGCACGCTGAGCAGCGCCGCGCCGGCGCGCCGCGAACCGTCGCGCAGTTCCTGCGCCAGGGTCATTGCCTCGACCCATGCATCAATTTCGCGCAGGCGGGCAAAGTCGCCGTCTGCCTGCCAGGCAGCTACCAGCGCGGGCGCATCGAAGCACGCCCAGCGCTGGCGCAGCTGTCCCTCGACGAAAGCGACCAGCTCATTGGCGGAAGACACTTCGCGGTCGGCGCGCAGCTGCTCCAGGCCCCAGGACATCGACACCCCGCCGCCCGGAAAGAAGCTGTCTCCGTACTGCAGCGCCTGCAGCAGGGCAAGGCCGTCAGTCGCGCTCATCGATTCGCCGCACGCGGCCGTCCGCCAGCAGTGGCGATAGCCGGTCGAGATAGTCTTGCTCCGGTCCGGACAGCGCAATGCGCAGCACCTCGTCCTCGAAGCGCACGCTCCAGTGCATATTTCCGGCGAAGTAGCCAAGCTCCAGGGCCGCGGCCGCGTCGCGCGGGGCAAGGTCCAGCCACAGCGTCTCGCGCATCCGCACTACTACCGCGCGCTCGGCGTCGAGCATGAGCACCGCGCCATTGTAGAGCTGGGCAGAGCGGTCGAGAACCACCGCGCACTCGGTGCCGCAGTCGGTCATTGCCCGCAGCCGCCGGCGGCGAGTGTCCTCCGGCGAGAGTGTGATGTACTCGACGCGCCCCCGGTGCTCGAGATGATGAAGGCGATGCGAGATGGCCGGGTCCGTCGCAGCGCCGACGATATTTTCCAGTCGCAGCATGATTCAGGCGAAAGAAGCGCGGGCCGCGCAGATAACGGCCCGCGCGGTTTCGGTCAGCGATGCACCGCCGTCTTCTTGTTGGGAATCCCGGGAATCGGCGCTTCCTCGGTGCCCACCGTACTGCGGGTGAGCGCTTCGACCATCTCGCGGGTTGCGTCGGGATCGGTGATCCACTTCTTGTAGAAGTCGTACGGGCAGGCGGCCACGCCACGATCGCCCTCGCGGGAGTTGATCAGCCCGGTGTAGCCGCGGTGCAGGAGCTTGAACAGGTGATTCTCGGACTGCATGTTCTTGCGGGCGTCGCGGATCAGGCTCTTCGACAGCGCGGCGTACTGGATGCCGTTCTCCTCTTCACCGCACTCGCCGAGCGTACGCCCATCGAAGCCGATGATCGCTGAGTGGCCGAAATAGGAGTACACGCCGTCGAAGCCGGACGCGTTCGCCACCGCGACGTAGCTGTTGTTCGCCCAGGCCATGGCCTTGGCCATGATCACCTGCTGCTCCTTCGCCGGATACATGTAGCCCTGGCAGCGCACGATGAGTTCGGCGCCCTTCATGGCGCAGTCGCGCCAGATCTCCGGGTAATTGCCGTCGTCGCAGATGATTAGGCTGATCTTCAGCCCCTTCGGGCCTTCGGAGACGTAGGTGCAGTTGCCCGGATACCAGCCCTCGATCGGCACCCAGGGCATGATCTTGCGGTACTTCTGCACCACCTCGCCCTTGTCGTTCATCAAAATGAGTGTGTTGTAGGGCGCCTTGTTCGGGTGCTCTTCGTGCCTTTCGCCGGTAAGCGAGAAGACTCCCCAGACCTTTGCCTCGCGGCAGGCGGCGGCAAATATCTCGGTTTCCTCACCGGGCACGCTGGCGGCGGTGTCGTACATTTCCTTCTGGTCATACATGATTCCGTGGGTGCTGTACTCGGGAAAAATCACCAGGTCCATTCCCGGCAGGCCGAGTTTCATGCCCTTGATCATCTCGCCGATCTTCTTTGCGTTCTCCAGCACCTCTTTCTTGGTGTGGAGGCGCGGCATCTTGTAGTTGACGACCGCGACGCCGACGGTATCGTTGCTGCTAGAAATATCTCCATGAAGCATTTCAAGTCTCCTTTGCTATACGCTCACTCCACACGCTCGCCCTTGAGCGCACCATCTGCACCCCTGTTTCCGCTCGCGGCTATACTCGTTTTCAAGCTCCCGTTGCCACATGCGGGCCCTCTTTCTCGTCAGAGAGCAAGAGGAACCTCCATTCGATCCAAGCTCAGATCGTTAGGTAGGCGTGAATCTTTGATGCATCCACCTTGTCTCGCGTCTCCTCATAGACAAATTCTCCTTTTTCGATGATCAGGAATCGATCAGCGACCTCCATGGCAAAGCTCAAAACCTGCTCTGACACCAGCAGCGCAAAGTTTCTCTGCGATTTCAGTCGGCCCAAAGCTCGCGCGATCTCCTTAATAATCGACGGCTGGATACCTTCGGTGGGCTCGTCGAGAA
This sequence comes from uncultured Pseudomonadota bacterium, assembly GCA_937983055.1. Taxonomy (GTDB): domain Bacteria; phylum Pseudomonadota; class Gammaproteobacteria; order Burkholderiales; family Eutrophovitaceae; genus CALJLA01. Next base: position 25,284 of record CALJLA010000177.1, on the reverse strand, counting down.
TGAGCAGCTTCGGATTGCTGACCAGCGCGCGCGCAATAGCCAGTTGTTGTTGCTGCCCCCCGGAAAGGTTACCACCTCGTCTCGCGCGCATTTCCTTCAACACCGGAAACACTTCGTAGATGTACGAAGGGACTTCAGTCTCGGCCACGGTTTCCATGCCGGCGAGGATATTCTCTTCGACAGTAAGGTAAGGGAAAATCATGCGCCCTTGAGGGACGTATCCCATTCCCGCAGCGACGCGTTGGTAGCTATGTGCACGGGAAAGATCCGTTGCACCTAGCGTTATGTTGCCCCGGCGAGCAGGCAAGGTTCCTATAAGCGACTTGAACAGTGTGGTCTTGCCCATGCCGTTGCGGCCCATTATTGCGACCGTCTCACGGGTACCAACCGCAAAGGAAATGTCGCGTACGACATGGCTGTCCCCGTAGTAAACGTCAAGATTTCTGACGCTCAGCACTGTCTGGCTCCTCCGTACTTAATGGCCAAGGTAGACATCCTGAACCCGCTCATCGTTTTGCACATCCTCCATACTTCCCTCGGCAAGCAATTTGCCCTGGTGAAGCACGGTAACCTTGTGTGCAATCAACCTGACGAAAGCCATGTCATGCTCGATCACTACGATCGAACGCCCCCTCGAAATTTGCTTGAGCAGCTCCGCGGTTTGCTCACGCTCCTTCGGACTCATTCCCGCAACCGGCTCGTCAAGCAACAGAAGAACGGGGTCTTGCATTAGCAGCATGCCGATCTCCAGCCACTGCTTCTGACCATGGCTCAAGAGACCGGCCTTGCTATGCAGCCCAGTATCGAGAAAGATTGCGCGCGCCACAGCATCAATCTTCTCCATAAGCTCCTGGTCACGTCTAAAGAATAGGGAACCGACAATCCCCCGCCTCTTCGGATAGGAGATTTCCAGGTTCTCCAGCACCGTCAGATCCTCGTATACAGTAGGGTTCTGAAATTTCCTGCCGATTCCCATGCGAGTGATCTGGTATTCGAGCATTCCACCCAGTTCCCGACGTCGAAACCGGATGGCGCCCGCTGTCGGTTTTGTCTTTCCACAAATGATGTCCAGAAGTGTCGTCTTCCCTGCTCCGTTTGGTCCTATTACGCAGCGAAGCTCATCCTGCTCGACGGAGAGGCTCAATTCATCTACCGCCTTAAAGCCATCGAATGACACGCTGAGGTTGTCCACCTCCAAGATGACCTGGCTCATCTTTAGGATTCCTTGTCCGTCGCAGGGTTAAGCGTAGCAACAGACCTACGCATGCGCATTACCTCGCGCGCGCGGTCGAACAGGCCGGCAAGCCCATGTGGCAGGAACATGACAATTACGACAAAAAGCCCCCCGATAAAATACATCCAATACTCAACAAAGTTCTCAGAGAAGAATGTCTTTGCGGCGCCGACAATAAACGTCCCGTAAACAGCCCCAATTACGGACAGCCTTCCACCCACCGCTGCATAAATGACCATCTCTATCGACGGCACGATACCTACTAGCGACGGCGAGGCCAGGCCAGTTTGAATGCTATACAGAGCACCGCCGATTGAAGAGAAGGTCGCGGCGACCGCAAACACAAACGCCTTAAACAGAGCCGTGTCGTAGCCCGAGAAGCGCACGCGATCCTCTCGGTCTCGAATAGCGACCAATATCTTGCCAAGGCGACTAAGCGCAATGAAACGACCTATGAACACGCAAAGCAGAAGCAGCACCGCCGTAGCTAGGTACATCGCGACCTTCACCTTGTCTTCGTTTAGGTCGATGCCCATAAAGGTTCGGAAATCAGTGATTCCGTTCACGCCGCCGGTCACACCCTGCTGACCTATGATGACGATAGACATGATCGCGGAGAGCGAAAGCGTAACGATCGCAAAGTACACACCCCCAACGCGCCGTCGGAATACCAGGTAAGCGAAGACAAAAGCAATCACTGGAGGTACTAGCACGATTGCTGGCAACGTAAACCAGACGTGATGAAATGGTTCCCACCACCATGGAAGCTCCTCAACACTATTCCAAACCATAAAATCTGGTAGGTTCGATCCGAAGAATTCGGACAGGGCTTGCGCCGAGCTAGCGCTTTGTGTCGCCTCGAGTTTGAGGAACATTGCGATCATGTAACTGCCCATGCCAAAGAAAACCCCTTGGCCGAGACTGAGGATCCCACCGTAGCCCCAGACAAGCACTATGCCTACCGCGCAAAAGGCCAAGGAGAGATACTTGGCAGCAAGCCCCAGCCGGAAGATATCTAACAACAGTGGGGCCGCGATCAGAAGCAACAGCGCGAGCACTATGAAACCCGTCGTTTCCTTCAAGACGGAACTGAATCGACCGATCGCAGGCTTCTCCGGCGCCGTCTTGCCACGAACATAATCTGTCGCCGTCATCGTCTCACCTTAGTCGTGAACAATCCGTTTGGCCGGAAGTAAATGACGGCTATCACAAGAAGGAGGATGCTGGCTCGCGCCATCGATCCACTCATGAAGTACTCAAACCATGACTGCATCTGACCAATGATGAATGCGGATGCAATCGTGCCGAGAAGACTCTCTACACCGCCAAACACGACCACAATGAACGTGTCCACGATGTACTGTTGCCCGGTCGTAGGTCCGGTCGAGGCCAGCATCGTAAACGAGCTACCCGCAATGCCTGCGAGCCCACACCCCAAAGCAAAGGTCAGAGCGTCAACTCGTTCGGTATTAATTCCCGTGGCGCCAGCCATTGAGCGATTCTGGGTGACCGCACGAATGCGAAGTCCCGTCCTGGTCTTGAACAACAAGAGGTAGACGAGTATTGCCGTCACCAACGCAAGACAGATTATGAATATCCTCGATAGGGGCAAGGAAATCCCTTCGGTTGCCTGCCAGGCACCTTGGAGCCATGAAACCGTGGGCACTTCTACTTCGCGAGGGTTAATGAACTGTCGGTAACACTGCTGGAGAATCAGACTGACGCCCCAAGTGGCCAACAGCGTGTCCAAGGGACGTTGGTAAAGGAACCGTATCAGGCCGCGTTCCAGGAGATACCCGAATAAACTGGTCACCACAAACGCCACAACGATGCCCACGAACACATAGCTGTCCATCAGCCCCGGTAGAAAGCGTTCGAAGAAAAGGGCCGTGGCATAGCTGCAGTAAGCTCCCATTGCCATCAGCTCACCGTGGGCCATGTTGATAACGCCCATGAGCCCGAACACAATCGCGAGCCCGAGCGCCATTAACATAAGAATTGTAAATATGCTCAGCCCTGTGAACGCCTGCATGGCGAGCATGTCGATGTTCATCCGACGTCAGCCTCCCTGCATTGCACTGCCTTGGCAATGCGCATCGTCGTTGCGGGCGCAACCCGGAAGTACGGACTGCGCCCGCGCTTGTCTTCTCTTGCTAGATCAGAGTTTCGGGAACGGATTGGGCTCGATGAGCGGCGATTCGAACAGCATGTCGACCTGGCCGTCCTTCCGAAAGCGCCCAATTCTCGCGTGCTTCCACAAATGGTGATTGGATTGGTGGAACTTGACCTTGCCTTCCGGAGCGTCAATTTCGAGGTTCGATGAAGCGGCCACCACCTTTTCGACGTCAAAGCTTTTCGCCTTTTCCGCCGCAAGCTTCCAAAGATAGACGGAGTTGTAGCCGCACTCGAGGGTATCTCCGACGACACGGTTGGCCCCGTATTTCGCTTTGAATGCCTTCACGAATCGGTCATTGGCCGGATTCTTGAGGCTCTGGAAGTACCCCATGCAAGTCAGGGTGTCTACTGTATTGTCAGCACCGATTCCAGAAACCTCTTCCTCCGATACTGCGAGCGAAAGCACGGTCTGATTCTTCCCGGTGATGCCGGCAGCAGTTAACTGCTTGAAGAACGCAACGTTCGAGCCGCCCACGACGCAGTTCAGGATTACGTCCGGCTTCGCGGCCTTAATCTTATTTATGGCGGAGGAGAACTCGATGTGACCGAGCGGGTAGTAGTCTTCGCCTGACACTTTTCCGCCGAGGCGCTGCAGAGTCGCCTTCGCAATCTTGATCGTTGTACGCGGCCAGATATAGTCAGAGCCGATCATGTAAAAGCTCTTCCCTCGATTCTTGTGCAGCCACTCCATCGCCGCGATGACCGATTGCGTGGCCTCCTGCGCCGTGTACATGATGTTGGGAGACATCTCCAGGCCTTCGTAGTACGTCGGGTAGTAGAGAAGCCCCTTGGACTTCTCGAACACAGGAAGCACCGCCTTTCTCGAGGCCGATGTGTAGCAGCCCATGACCGACGCGACTTTATCGCGGTCAAGAAGCTTGCGCGCCTTCTCCGCAAACGTCGGCCAGTCGCTGGCGCCGTCTTCGATCACCGCTTGGATCTTCTGACCCATCACGCCGCCGGCGGCATTGATTTCCTCAATCGCCAGCAGCTCCGCGTCGACCACCGATTTCTCTGCAATGGCGATCGTTCCGGTCAATGAGTGCAGGATGCCAACCTTGACTGTATTAGCCGCCTGCGCACCCTTCGGCCAGATAAACGGTGCCGGCAATACTCCCGCCGCCGCAGTTACCGCCCCCGCCTTAAGAAAATCACGTCTATTGATTTTGCTCATTTGGATCCTCTCCCGTCTAAACGACTCACCGCAGCTGCGGCGCACCACAAAAAAAACCCACAGAACGTCCTTGGCCGTTCCGTGGGCTTCCTTGCCTCTATCCGCTGCGACGCCGTTGTCGCAGCAGCGAATGTGCTTTAGTACAAAGAAACGCGTCCCTGCGTTTCCATCACAATTTCGTGCTGTACCGCAAAATCAATACCACGGTGTGTTTGTTTTTTGTACTTTTATTCGGGCCGGGATCCCAACAACACTTAAGTCGCTGAATCAAAAGCCGGCAGACAACCTGCACGCAGCGATTGCAGTGCTTCGCTTTGCGCCATGCACGCCCTAACCGCAGCTCACCAGGTTTTGCCGAGCCTGCGGCAGCGCACCATCAATGCCCCCGCGCTTCACTAATCGCACAAGCATGGTGCGAAGCACGCTGCTTAAGCGACCGCGGACACGTAACCCAGAGTCTTTATAATCCTCAGGCGAAACACATTCAAGCGTTAAGACGTGCAGCCATTATTGTCCGACAATTGGACCGAAAGTTACGTCCGTCGGGTCAGCGGGTGCACGACTTGGTTAACTGAACAATCCGGCGCAGCGCTCGGTAAACCCGGTACGAACGGTGAACCTTCGAGCAACTCACCGGGCTGGCTGCAAGAGAATAAGAAATGAGCAAGACTTCCAACGAACCCATCCGAGTAGGCATGCTGTTTTCCCAAACAGGTGTGACCTCAAATATCGAAAACTCGGAACGGTTGGGTACGCTCTTGGCCGTCGACGAGGTAAACGCCGCGGGAGGCATCAACGGTCGCGAATTGCAGCTGGTCTCCTACGACCCGCAGTCGCGCCCGAGCACCTACTCGGCGCTGGCCTCAGAACTGATCCTCGAAGACAGGGTGAAGATCATCCTCGGCTGCTACATGTCAAGCACCCGGAAAGCGGTGATCCCCCTCGTGGAGCGCTGGAACGGCCTGCTGCTTTACCCGACGTTGTATGAAGGCTTCGAGTTTTCGAAGAACGTCATTTATACCGGCGCCGCGCCAAACCAGAACAGCGTACAACTCGCGCAGTTCATGATGCGAGAGTACGGCTCACGCGTATTCATGGTCGGCTCAGAGTACGTCTATCCTTATGAATCGAACCGCATCATGACCGACCTTTTGGTCGAACATGGCGGCGAGCGCGTCGCCGAGATTTATCTTCCGCTGGATGCCTCCTGGGAGTCCTACATCACGGTGGCCAAAAAGATAAAGGCCGCCAATCCGGATTTCGTGTTCTCGACGGTAGTTGGCGACGGCACTGCGCTGCTGCATCGCGCATACGCCCAGGTAAAGCTGGACCCCTCCACTACACCGATTGCGAGCCTAACTACTTGCGAGGCGGAAGTGCGGCAGATGGGAGTCGACATTGCCGAGGGCCACATCACTTCGGCACCCTATTTCCAGAGTGTGGACAACGACACCAACCGGCGCTGCGTGCAGAACTTCAAGGCGCGTTTCGGAGACGACCAGGTCACCAATATGTGCTGGGAAGCCGCTTACTTCCAGACACACCTCTTGGCGAACGCAATGCGGCAGACCAACACCGACAACGTTTCTGCCCTGCTTGAGGTGCTCCCCGGGCTCGAGTTTCCGGCCCCGCAAGGCCGCGTGAAAATCGACGAACACAACCACCACACCTACCTGACGCCGCGCATCGGACGCGTCAACTCCAAGGGTCAGTTCGACATTCTGGAAGAAGCAGACCGATGGGTACGGCCCGACCCTTATCTAGTGTCGCACACGCTGCAGGACTGGTCTGCGAAGCCACAGCTCAAGTCACCCGAAGAACCATAAACGGAGACACAGATATGACTCCCAGAGAAGGCACCTCCCGGCTGCTGCGCGAGATTCGTTCTTTGCAGGTGGTGGTTTTTCACCCAGAGGATCACGATGGGCAGGAACTGCTCGCGCAGCTGCAGCGTATTGGCTGCCAAGCAAAGGCATTCTGGCCGCCACTGGAGAAACTTCCCCCCGACACAGATTTGGTGTTCTTCTCTATTCAGCCCGAGATACTTTCGATCGATCTCCCATGGCTGTCGCGCGCGGATTCGCCACCGGTCGTCCCGGTAGTGGCCTACGAGAATCCGGTGATCGTGGAGGCAGTCCTCAAGCTCAATGCTTTCGCGGTTATCACTTCGCCAGTAAAGTCCTTCGGTGTACTGACTTCGATACTTGTCGCGGTAAATCAGGCCGAACGTGCGAGGGATCGCGAAAACTATATTGGCCGGCTGGAGAGGCGCTTGGCAGCGCTGCGCAAGGTCAACAAGGCGAAGGCGATCCTGATGAACACCCGCGGGCTCAGCGAGGAAGAAGCCTACAAGGCGATTCGCGATCAGGCGATGAGCAAGCGCGTAACCGCCGAAGAGATTGCCGACGCAGTCATCCGCGCCAACGAACTGCTAGGCCTGGACTCCAAGGCCTGAGCGAAGGCCGGGCTCTCCCGGGCCCGCGGCCCCGGCCCAGGCCCGGGAGAGCCCAGCTCAGAACAGGAAGTAGCGCTGCGACATCGGCAGCACCGCAGCCGGCTCGCAGGTCAGCAGTTCCCCGTCGGCGCGCACTTCGTAGGTTTCCGGATTCACTTCCATCTTCGGTGCGTAATCGTTAAGCACCATGTCCTTCTTGCCGATGTTGCGGCACTCGCGCACAGCCACAACACCCCGGCGCAGGCCGAGTTCGTGTGCGATGCTGCGTTCCAGGCTAAGTGCCGAGACGAAGGTCAGCGACGTTTTGAAACCAGCGGAGCCGAACGATCCGAACATTGGACGATAGTGCACCGGCTGCGGCGTCGGAATCGAAGCATTGGGATCGCCCATCGCCGCCGCGGCGATCATGCCACCCTTCAGGATCAGCGAGGGCTTGACGCCGAAGAACGCAGGCCGCCACAGCACGATGTCGGCCAGTTTCCCAACTTCGAGCGAACCGACTTCGTGCGCGATGCCGTGGGCGATCGCCGGGTTGATCGTATATTTCGCAATATAGCGCTTGACGCGGAAATTGTCGGTGTCGCCCGTGTCCTGCGGCAGCAGGCCGCGTTGTACGCGCATCTTGTGCGCCGTCTGCCAAGTGCGCAAGATTACCTCACCCACCCTGCCCATCGCCTGCGAATCGGAGGACATCATGCTGATTGCACCCAGGTCGTGCAGTATGTCCTCGGCAGCGATCGTCTGCATACGGATGCGCGATTCCGCAAAAGCGACATCCTCGGGAATCGCCGGATCGAGGTGATGGCAGACCATCAGCATGTCGAGATGCTCGTCGAGCGTGTTGACGGTGCAGGGCCGCGTGGGATTGGTCGACGACGGAAGCACATTGGCCTCGCCGCACAGACGGATGATATCCGGTGCATGCCCACCACCGGCGCCTTCGGTGTGGTATGTGTGTATCGTGCGGCCCTTGAACGCGGCGATCGTGGTCTCGACAAAGCCGGCCTCGTTGAGCGTGTCGGTATGGATTGCTACCTGCACATCGGTCTCGTCGGCGACAGCCAGGCAGTTGTCGATGGCCGCGGGCGTGGTACCCCAGTCCTCGTGCAGCTTCAGTCCCATCGCGCCCGCGGCGACCTGCTCGCGCAGGGGCTCGGGAAGGCTGGCGTTACCCTTGCCAAGGAAGCCGAGGTTCATGGAAAAGCCTTCGGCCGCCTGGAGCATGCGGTGGATGTGCCACGGCCCCGGCGTACAAGTGGTGGCGTTGGTGCCAGTGGCGGGGCCGGTGCCTCCGCCGATCATCGTAGTTACGCCCGACATCATCGCCTCCTCGATCTGCTGCGGACAAATGAAGTGGATGTGCGCGTCGATGCCGCCGGCGGTGACAATCGAACCTTCTCCAGCGATGATCTCGGTCGCTGCGCCAATCACGATCGTAACGCCGGGCTGCATATCGGGATTGCCCGCCTTACCGATGCCGCTGATGCGGCCCATTTTGATGCCAATGTCGGCTTTGACGATGCCCCAGTGATCGACGATCAGCGCGTTCGTAATCACCGTATCGGCCACCTCGGCAGAGCGGCGCTGGCTCTGTCCCATGCCGTCGCGGATCACCTTGCCGCCGCCGAATTTCACTTCCTCGCCGTAGATGGTGTAGTCCTTTTCGACACGGATCCAGAGTTCGGTGTCGGCCAGCCTGACACGATCACCGGTTGTCGGGCCAAACATGTCCGCATATGCGGCCCTGCTTTGCTTCAATGTCATTTCAGGCCACCCATCACCTTTCCGAGGAATCCATACACGGCGCGCCCGCCGCCCAGTTCGACGAGTTCGACCCGCCGACTCTGGCCCGGCTCGAAACGGACCGCTGTCCCGGCCGGGATGTTCAGCCGATAACCGTAGGCCGCCTTGCGTTCGAACTGGAGCGCCTCGTTCGCTTCAAAAAAATGATAGTGCGAGCCGACCTGCACTGGCCGATCGCCACTGTTCACCACCGTCAAGCTGACGGTCTTTCGGCCGGCATTGAGGTCAACGTCGCCGGACTGGGTTCTGACTTCGCCTGGAATCATGCTTGCCTTCTCCCTGCCGTGTATGGCGTCATACGATTGGGTCATGAACCGTGACCAGCTTGGTTCCATCCGGGAACGTAGCCTCGATCTGGATGTCGGGAATCATTTCCGGCACCCCTTCCATGACGTCGTCACGTTTCAACAAGGTTCTGCCGAGACTCATGAGCTCGGAGACGCTCTTGCCGTCGCGGGCACCCTCGAGAATCGCGCAGCTGATGAAGGCCACCGACTCCGGGTAGTTGAGCTTGACCCCGCGCGCTTTTCGCCGCTCCGCCAACAGCCCGGCGGTAAAAATCAGCAACTTGTCCTTTTCCCTGGGTGTCAGATCCATTTCCCTTGTCCTCGATGGTTTAACACTTCCGTTCCGTCCATCCGCGCAACGAGTTCACATCTGCTTCCACGCCGATCCGGATCCACGGCCCGGAAACTCGCTTAACATGCCGAAGTTGCCGGCAGATCTCAATCGGGCAATCTGGGGAGGCACAACCGTGCGCCTAAACCGAAAAACCTCATTTCTTCTTGTTATCGACATTCAGTCAAAGCTTGCGCCGGCCATTCACGGCGGGCGAGATATCACGAGTCGCAGCGCTGCCCTCATCAAAACGGCACGCCTGATGGGCGTACCGGTTTTTGCAACCGAGCACTGCGCCGATCGCATCGGTCCGCTTTTGGAGGAATTGCGCAGGCTTCTGGACTCTAACGAGATCTTGAGCAAGAGGCAATTCTGCTGTACTGACGAACCGTACATCCTCAAGCGCCTCAAGCAAACCGGTCGCTGCCAGGCGGTTGTGATCGGCATGGAGGCGCATGTGTGTGTGCTGCAGGCGGCGCTGGGACTGGCGGAGCACGGATTCTCGACGTATTTCGTCGGCGACGCCTCAGGATCGCGACATGCCGCGGATCATGCGGCCGCCATCGAGCGCCTTCGCGCCGAGAGAATTCGCGTCGTGACCACTGAGATGGTCATTTTCGAGTGGCTGGGCGACCCTGACACAGAGGCATTTCGCGAAGCCCTTGGCATCGTGAAATCGCTCTAGGCCGCCTTTGCAGCGCGGAAAATCAGCAAGCGATTGTTTGCCGGCATCGCATGGTCGGCTTCTGGCGTCAGACCGTTTTCCGACGCAAGCGCGCATACAGATTCTGCGTCCCGGATCGCACTTTCCGGATTGCGTTCGCGCAGCATGCGGTCGAAAGCGGCGTTGCTCTCCGAGGTATAGCGGCCGCCATAATTGAAGGGACCGTAGACACAGAGCGGCGCACCCGCAGGCAGCAGCAGGGCAACGCCGGCGAGCAGCCTGCGCACCGAGTCCCAGGACATGATGTGCAGGGTATTTGCGGTGAAAACGGCGTCGAAATCGCCTTCCGGCCATTTCGCGTCGTCGACATCCAGCGCGACTGGCGGCAGCACGTTCGGCAGCCCCGCCTCCGCGATCCACTGCCGGATGCCGTTGTGCGACGCCGGCAGGTCGGAGGTCTGCCATACGAGATGCGGCATCGCGGCGGCGAAGTACACCGCGTGCTGTCCGGTGCCGGAGCCGATCTCGAGCACCCGGTTTACCGAAGCAAACGCTTCGCGCAACACCGACAGGATCGGATCGCGGTTACGCTCGCAGGCTTCGGACCAGGGCTTCACGCCGCCGGCTCGATGCGCGCCGGCACGTCGATCAGCTTCATGATTTCGTCGCGGCGGGCCATTGCGTCGCGGTAACCTAGGTCGATCAACGCCCGGCAATACTCCGGCTCGAACAGCAGGTAGCTGGTCAGGGTGGAACCGCCGCGACCGCGGGCGCCCAGCCCGCGCAACAGCCAGCGAATCGCGCGCGGCAGGGTGCGCGCGTAGCGGGCGGCGATCAGATCGAGATCCTGGGACGGCCGGATCACGAGCGCATCGACTTCGCGCAGCGGGAACTCGCCGCGGGTACGCTCGCCGGGCGGAATCAACCGCACGGTGCGATTGATGCGCTCGAGGCGCTCGACGTCGGTTTCAAGCGTATCGAGAAAGATGCTGTTCAGCGCATGGCCGGCGATCTGCGCCAGCGAAGGATAGCGGTCGGCATGCACCCGCGGCGGATGTTCCGGCATCTGCCGGCCGACGCCGATCACCAGCACGCGGTCGGCGCCCAGATGCAGCGCCGGGCTGATCGGCGCGATCTGACGCATCGAGCCGTCGCCGAAGTACTCCCGGTGCAGATGCACTGCCGGAAAGATGAAGGGTAGCGCGCTGGACGCGAGCAGGTGCTCGATGCCGATTCTCTCCGGCACGCCGATGCGCCGAACGCGCTGCCAGCCCTGGAGCCCATCCACGCCCTGAAAGAAGGTGATCGACTGGCCGGAAGAGTAGCCGGACGCGGTCACCGACAGGGCGCGCAGCGCGCCCATCTGGATCGACAGGTCGATGCCATCGAACTCGAGATGGTGAAGCAGCAGCTCGCGCAGCGGCGAATTGTCGAGCAGCGACGTGGGATTGTTGCGCCCCAGCCCGCCGACCAGCAGCGCCGACAGCCAGCGCAGGCCGGTCTTGGCCACACCCATGGCATCGGCGCGATAGATCTGCGCCGCGTGAAAATGGCGCCAGATCATCAGCAGCCGGCGAACGGCACGATGAAAATCGGTGGCACCCGCAGCCAGTGCCGTCGCATTGATGGCGCCAGCCGAGGTGCCGCACACGATCGGGAACGGATTGGCGCAGCCGCGCGGCAGGATGTGCGACAGCGCGCGCAGGATTCCGACCTGGTAGGCGGCGCGCGCGCCGCCGCCCGTGAGCACCAGTGCCGTCACCGGAGAACGCGCGCGCTCCGCGCGCTGGCGACGCCACATGGCCATCGGCAACTAGGTCATTCCGCGGTCGCGCCCTTGCCGTCCTCGAAGTCCGGGCGCACCAGATCGAGCGCGTCGCGCAGGCTTTCTTCCGGCAAGCCGTTCAGGGCATGGGCAAGGACATCGGCCGCTTCGTAGGTATCTTCCGGCAGCACCGAACTATCGAGCTTGGCGACGAAAACGGCGGCGGCCCCAACAGTGCGCAGCAGGCTTTCGCGCTCGCTCATCAGCAGCTCGATTTCGGCGCGCAGCAGCCGGACCTCTTCCTCGTGCTGATGGTTTGGTTGCGTTTCAGCGGTCATGGCGATCAGTCTCCGGGATGTTGCTTCAATGGTGCCACAGCCCGGCTGGCATGGTCATTGGCCATGCCTCTGCAGGATCAGTGCCAGCGTGGCGGCTCCGATGCGAAGGCAGGTCGCGGCGGCAGACCGACCGCGATGAGCTGGTCTCCCAGCAGGGTGAGCGAGCCCTTGAGCCGGTTGTCGCCGGTGTCGCTGAACTCGAAATCGTAGGTGCGCCTGAACCGAAGCCGGCCATCGGCGTCGCGTCCCAGGCGGATCTGCCTCAGCACCACCGTCCAGTCGAGCAGTTGCAGCTGCTCCGCCGCGCAGGCCCGCCGGCCCGCCTCCACCGCCGCCTCGCGCGCGCGCATGCTGTCGAGCCAGAACCAGCCGCCGGCCAGAAACAGTCCGAGAGTGACAAGTTCGAGCATGCTTAAACGTGCGCGCGGCGAGACACAGCCGGAGCGTCGCCCCCGCCCCGGCGCCGGCAGGCCCAAACGATGCGCGACGCGCGATCAGTCATTGGCGATTCCAACGCTGACCAGGGTCGGGTTGAGCACGCGCACGATCTCCCGCGGATCGAGCCCCACCAGATAGCCGCGGCGGCCGCCATTGATGTAGACGCGCGGCTCATCGAGGATGGTCTTTTCCAGGTAGACTGGCATGTGCTTGCGGGTACCGAAGGGCGAGGTGCCGCCGACCATGTAGCCGGAGTGGCGATTCGCGGTTTCCGGGCTGCAGGGCGCCACCGACTTCACGCCGATCACCCGCGCCAGCTCCTTGGCCGAGACTTTGCGGTCGCCGTGCATCAGCACGATCAGCGGCCGGCGCGCCTCATCCTCGAACACCAGCGTCTTCACCACCGCATGCTCCGCAACGCCCAGTACGCGAGCGGAGACGGCGGTGCCGCCGTGCTCCTCGTAGGTGTACGGATGGTCGCTGAAATCGACCTTGTGCGCCCGCAGCTCGCGCACCGCCGCGGTCACCGGAAGCTTGTCCTTCGCCATCAGGAATCGGTCGTCAGCAGCTGGAAGAGCGAATAGAGCATGCCGGCGGTGGCACCCCAGATGTAGCGCTCGCCATAGGGCATCGCGTAATAGTGGCGGGTAACACCGCCAATTACACGGCTCAGCCGCTGATGGTTGGCCGGCTCCAGAAAGAAGGCGAGCGGTACTTCGAACACTTCGGCAACCTCGAATGGATCCGGCGTGAATTCAAGCGGCGACTCGAGCCAGCCGACGATCGGCGTCACCCGGAAGCCGGTCATGATGTCGTAATCGGGCAGGCGCCCGATGATTTCGACACGATCGCGGGCAAGGCCGATCTCTTCCTGCGCCTCGCGCAGGGCGGTGGCGACACGGTCGGCATCGCCTTCATCGACCCGCCCCCCGGGAAAGCTGATCTGCCCGGCGTGGTCGTGCAGGTGGGCAGTGCGCTGGGTAAACAGCACGGTGGGGCCGTGCGGCCGATTGAGTACGGGTACCAGCACCGCGGCAGGCACCGGCGAGCGGCCGGGCGGATGGACAAAGCGCGGAAGCTTGGGATCGTCGGGCAGCGCCGCCTTGCGCGAAAGCTGCCGCGCGAGCCAACTCCGGCTCAACAAACCCTGCTCCAGATCGCCCAACACAGCCTGAACCGCTTGATTGTCTTGTTGCATTTTAGCCTGCGGCAGCAGCTTTCACGTAGCGATTTGCTGCGTTTCGCCTACCCGGGCAGGCGTATAGTGTTGGCGTACGCGCCGTGGCGGAAAGGCGGACGATGCTGCACTGTCGTCCGACGGCGACAGGCACGTCCGCCGCGAGGCGCGCTACCGACATCGTTCGAGAGGAGGAACACGCATGAAAGCACGTCAGATACTGGCTGTAATGGTGTTCGCATACGCCGGCAGCGCATTCGCCTTTCACTGCCCGATGGATATGAAAAAGATAGACGCGGCCCTGGCCAAGAATCCGAGTCTAACCTCGGCGCAGTTGTCCGAAGTGAAGCGGTTGCGCGCCGAAGGCGAGACGCTGCACAAGGCGGGCAAGCATCAGGAGTCGGTCGACACCCTGGCCAAGGCGATGAAGATGCTCGGCATCGAGTGATCGCGGCGCCGGCCCACTCGAAATTGCGGCGGCCGGCACGCCTGACGACGGCGGTGGTGCTGTCGGTCCTCGCGCTCGCGGCGCCGCCGGCTGCCGCCGCCGGCTGTCAGACGGAGCTGCGCCTGCTGGGGGAGGATCTGCAGGGGGTCACGCTCACCGACCGGCAGACCCAGGACCTGGCGGGGCTGCTGATGCTTGCGCGCAGACATTGCTGGATACAGCGCGAGCGCAAGGCAATGGAATTGATCAATCAGGCTCGGGCGCTTACCGGTCTGGCGCCGACGACCGGCGAGTTCGACTGGGAGAACGTGCCGCTGGAGAATCTGGAGCCCGCGGCCGCGCCAGCCACGCCCCTCCCGGGGGGCAACACGGACCCGGTCAGGTAACCGCCGGCGACACTGCGTCGCCCACACGGATGATGCCGCCCTGCAGGATGCGCGCGGTGATTCCGCCGTGCCCGCGCATCGCGTTGTAGCCGCCGGGCCCAAGCGCTTCTTCCATGCGAGAACAGGGCGCGCACTCGCCGGTGCCTTCCAGCATGGCCTCACCGACGCGAAACACGCGATCGCGCAGCGCATACAGGTTGATCCCGGACACCACGATATTGCGCCTCAGAAGCGCGGGATCGAGATCACCACGGCTCGTCAGCGCGCATACCACGTCAAGATGCTCGGCCTGGATCAGCGTAACCTGCCGCCTGCCGCCCGGCCGGGCATAGTGATCGCCCTCCAGGCCCCGGTCGGTCAATGCCGCCAGCATCCGCTGCCGGTCAGGCAGCGCGCGACGGCTGGGCCGAACACCCAGCCAGTCCACCCGCCCGGCGCGCGGAAACTGCGCCATCAGCCTGCCGAGTTCGCCTTCAGGGTTCATCGGCCCCTGCCGACTGCCGGTTCAAAACGTCAACCCCTGGAAGAATAATGAATTTTCTTCCCAGAACGGGCGCCCCGTCTTCAAAATTCGTATGGCCGGACTACAATGTAGGCAAAACCGACCGAGGTGGGGTATTCTTTTATGCAATCTGGTTGCCGCCAGGATCCGACAACCCGAATGGAGGCCAGCCAAAGATGAATCTGCAACTGGTCCGCGACTCGAACCGCAGGGTCGGCCGGCAGGATCGCCGGCAGTGCCCGGACAGGCGGGCCTCGGTGCGCATCAGCAACCCAACCGACACCGAAGCGACTTTGCGCGAACTGCTGCGCGAGGCGCACGAGCGCATCCGCATGCTGGAACACGCAGTCGAGGTATTGAAGCAGGCGGTCTGACGTCCGCCGCGAGTTCTGGCCCGCCGGCCAACCTCGTGCAGGCCAGGCGCCACCGCCCGGCGGCGCGCACTGTCGCCGGCATCGCGACCGGCGCTCACTTGGCCCGTGTCGCGACGACAGTCCCGACCATTTTTTCCGGCCGCACCCAGCGGTCGAACTCTTCCGCGGTGACATAGCCCAGCGCGAGCGCCGCCTCGCGCAGCGTCGAGCCGTCGCGGTGCGCCTTTTTCGAAATCTCGGCCGCCTTGTCGTAGCCGATGTGCGGAGTCAGAGCGGTAACGAGCATCAGCGATTCGCGTACGAGCGCCTCGATGCGTTCGCGGTTCGCTTCGATGCCAACAGCGCAGTTATCGTTGAAACTCAGCGCGCCATCGGCAAGCAATCGCGCGCTCTGCAGGAAGTTGTGGACGATCATCGGCTTGAACACGTTCAACTCGAAGTTGCCCTGGGCGCCGCCGAAGTTGATCGCCACATCGTTGCCGAACACCTGGCAGCACAACATGGTCACCGCCTCGGACTGCGTCGGATTGACCTTTCCCGGCATGATCGAGCTGCCGGGCTCGTTCTCGGGAATACGCAGCTCGCCAAGACCACTGCGCGGGCCCGATGCCAGCCAGCGGATATCGTTGGCGATCTTCATCAGCGAGGCGGCCAGCGTCTTCAGGGCACCATGCGCATGCACCAGCGCGTCGTTCGCGGCCAGCGCTTCGAAACGGTTGCGTGCGGGCACGAACGGCAGCCCGGTATCGCGCGACAGCGCCTTCGCGACCCGAACGCCGAAGTCGGCCGGCGCATTGAGCCCGGTACCCACGGCAGTGCCCCCGATCGCCAGTTCGCACAGGTGGGTAAGTGAGTTCTGCACATGGGCGATGCCGTGCTCGAGCTGGGAAACATAGCCGGAAAACTCCTGCCCGAGGGTAAGCGGCGTCGCATCCTGCAGGTGGGTACGGCCGATCTTCACGATCGCGTCGAACGCGTCTGACTTGGCAGCCAGCGTATCCCGCAGCCGCCGCAGCGCCGGCACCAGCCGGTCGTGCAGCGCCTGCACTGCCGCCACGTGCATGGCGGCGGGAAACACGTCGTTCGTAGACTGGCTCCGGTTGACGTCGTCGTTCGGGTGCACGCGCCGGCCTTCGCCGCGGGAACCGCCGAGCAGCTCGGAGGCGCGGTTCGCCAGCACCTCGTTCATGTTCATGTTGGTCTGGGTACCGGAGCCGGTTTGCCAGACCACCAGCGGAAACTCATCGTCGTGGCAGCCGTCCACCACTTCATCGGCCGCGCGAACGATCGCGTCTCCCTTCTCCCGGTCGAGCACCCCCAGTTCGACGTTTACCTTCGCGCTGGCACGCTTGACGCGTGCCAGCGCACGCAGGAATTCGACCGGCAGCCGCTCGCCTGAAATGCGGAAGTTCTGCAAGCTGCGTTGCGTCTGCGCACCCCACAGCCGCTCGGCCGGCACCTCGATCTCGCCGAACGTATCGCGCTCAATCCTGACGGCTGCCATGCTCGCCTCCGCTAAATTGCCACTGATTATTCGAACCACGGAGGACACGGAGGGAAAACGAAATCGAAGCGAACCACCAAGTCACCGAGGTCACCAATCTCTCGTTGAGGAGTTTCTCTTGGTGCTCTTGGTGACCTGGTGGTTCGAACAGGTTTCTCTACGTTAGTAACGTTATTCCTGTGTCTCCTCCGTGTCCTTCCTCGTTATTGAAGCCTCACCAGGGAATCGGCGCCTTGTCGCGGAAAAAACCGCCGGTCGGGCCGCCGTGCGGCAGCATCGCCAGCCAGACGGCGGTCTCGGCGCCCTTCTCGACGCCGCGCGAGGCGTCGGGGCCACCCATGTCGGTGCGCACCCACCCGGGACACATCGAGTTCACCAGGATGTCGCTGCCATGTGTGGCTGCGGCCAGCATGCGGGTGAGCGCATTCAATGCCGTCTTCGACACCCGGTAGGCGGGGGTGCCGTCCTGCATATCGTCGAGCTGACCGAGTCCGCTCGACAGGTTAACGATGCGCCCGTAATGGTTGCGCCGCATGATCGGCACCAGCGCCTGGGCCATGCGCAGCGCGCCGAAGAAGTTGGTCTCGAGCGTCCGGTGAAAGCTCTCCAGCGGCTCCTTCAGCACCGAAGTGCCCCGGGTGTCGATCATGATGCCGGCGTTGTTGACCAGGACGTCTGCGCGCCCGTGCGTCTTCTTGAGATACTCGCGAAAGACGGCCACACTTTCGTCGCTGCCTACGTCAAGCGGGTGAAAAACGACGTCGAGTTTCGCCTTGGCGAGCGCTGCGGCCGCGGCTTCGCCCTTGCCCGCGTCGCGGCTGGTCAGCAGCACGCGCAGGCCCTTGCCAGCAAGCTGCCGGCAGACTTCCAGTCCGATTCCGCGGTTGCCGCCGGTCACTACGGCGATGCGTTTGTCCATTGTTGCCACGTTTGCACCTCTGTATCTGCGTGCGCGCCGGGCAGGCCTGAGCCTGACCGGCGCGCTTCCATTATTTACCCGATGCCGCGTCCACCGAGCAAAGGGCGGCCATGTTGACCAGCCTTCTAACGGTCGCGGTGGGGGTCAGGATGTGCACCGGCCTGGCAGCGCCGAGCAGAATCGGCCCGATGGTGATGCCCTCGCCCGCGGTGATCTTGAGCAGGTTGAACGCGATGTTGGCGGCATCGAGATTGGGCATGATGAGCAGGTTGGCCTCTCCCTTCAGCCGGGAGTTTGGAAAGATCCGGGTGCGGATCTGCTCATCGAGGGCGGCGTCGCCGTGCATCTCCCCTTCGATCTCCAGCTGCGGCGCGAGTTTCTCCAGCAGCTCGCGCGCGCGGCTGACCTTCATGGCGCTTGGGTGCCGGGAGGCCCCGAAGTTCGAGTGCGACAGGAGGGCAATCTTCGGAATCAGGCCGAAGCGCTGCACTTCCTCGGCTGCGAGAAGCGTGATCTCGGCGAGCTGCTCCGGCCCGGGATCGTTGTTCACGTAGGTGTCGCAGATGAACAAGGTGCGTTTCGGCAGGATCAGCATGTTCATCGCCGCGAACTGGTTAACGCCTGGCCGGCGGCCGATGACGTTGTTCACGTACTCCAGGTGCATCGAAAACTGGGCGAGCGTGCCGCAGATCATCGCATCGGCATCGCCCCGACGAACCATCAGGGCCCCGATCAGGGTGGTGCGGCGGGTCACTTCGCGCTTGGCGTACTCGACCGACACGCCTTTACGTTCGGTGAGCGCGTAGTACTCCTGCCAGTAGTCGGTGAAGCGGGGATCGGAGTTCGGATTCACGATGTCGAAATCACGCTCCGGGCGGATGCGAAGCCCGAATTTCTCGATGCGCGGCATCAGCACCTCGGGCCGCGCGATCAGGATCGGCCGGGCGAGCCCCTCGTCCACCACCACCTGCGCCGCGCGCAGCACCCGCTCGTCTTCGCCCTCGCAGTAGACCACGCGGCGAGGGTTCTTCTTGGCGGCCGCGAACACCGGCTTCATGATGAGCCCGGAGTGGTAGACAAACTGGGTCAGGCGGTCGAGGTAGGCGGGGAAGTCCTCGATCGGCCGTGTCGCCACGCCGCTGTCCATCGCCGCCTTCGCCACCGCCGGCGCGATCTTCACGATCAGCCGCGGATCGAACGGCTTGGGTATCAGATACTCGGGACCGAAGGCCATGTCTTCGCCGCTGTAAGCCATTGCCACGATGTCGGACTGCTCGGCCTGCGCCAGCTCGGCGATTGCATGCACGGCGGCGAGTTTCATTTCCTCGTTGATGGTGGTGGCGCCAACGTCGAGCGCGCCCCGGAAGATGAAGGGGAAGCACAGAACGTTGTTGACCTGGTTGGGATAGTCCGAGCGCCCAGTGGCGATGATCACGTCCGGCCGCACCGCCTTTGCGTCGTCCGGCAGGATCTCAGGCCGCGGGTTGGCGAGCGCCAGAATCAGCGGCCGCGTCGCCATTTTCTTCACCATCTCCTGCTTGAGCACGCCGCCGGCCGAAAGGCCGAGAAAGATATCGGCGCCGCCGATTACGTCCGCGAGTGTGCGCGCCTGCGTATCCACCGCGTAGCGCGCCTTGTTGTCGTCCATCTCTTCGGTGCGGCCCTCGTAGACCACGCCCTTGATGTCGGTGACGACGATGTTCTTCATCGGCAGGCCGAGGCTGACCAGCAAATCGAGGCAGGCCAGCGCCGCGGCGCCCGCGCCCGAGCACACGAGCTTCACCGACTCGATCGACTTGCCGACGACTTTCATGCCGTTGATGATCGCGGCGCCGACGATGATTGCGGTGCCGTGCTGGTCGTCGTGAAACACCGGAATCTTCATGCGCCGACGCAGCTCGCGCTCGACGTAGAAGCATTCCGGCGCCTTGATGTCTTCCAGGTTGATGCCGCCGAAGGTCGGTTCCAGGCTGGCGATGATGTCGACGAGTTTCTGCGGGTCGCGCTCGCTGATCTCGATGTCGAACACGTCGATGCCGGCGAACTTCTTGAACAGCACCGCCTTGCCTTCCATCACCGGCTTCGACGCCAGTGCGCCGATCGCACCCAGCCCGAGCACCGCGGTACCGTTGGTGATAACCCCAATCAGGTTGCCGCGCCCTGTGTACAGCGCGGCATTGGTCGGGTCGGCGGCGATCTCGTCGCAGGCGGCGGCCACGCCCGGCGAATACGCCAGCGCCAGGTCTCGCTGGTTGGTGAGGCCCTTGGTGGGGATGATGGAAAGTTTTCCCGGCGTCGGATTGCGGTGATAATCCAGCGCCGATTTCCTGAGTTGCTCGTCCATGCGGACTCCGTGATCGGGGACTGCCTCGATTATACGTTTCGCCCCGCGAACGCTGGCCAGCATTGCGCCGGCTTCGCTATGCTAGCGCTGTCCAGCCGGCGGCAATGCCGCCCCAACGTGGCAGAATCCGGTGCACATGGAGTTCAAGGACAACGGCAATTACCTCAGAACCGAGTTGTATCCCGCTCTCGCGCCCTACGCGAAGGGCTGGCTGGCCGTCGACCACCCGCACGAGCTTTACTGGGAGGTCAGCGGAAACCCGGAGGGCGTTCCGGTACTGTTCCTTCATGGCGGGCCCGGCGCGGGTGCAAGCCCCGCGCACCGGCGCTTCTTCGACCCGCAGGCCTACCGTATCGTCATCTTCGATCAGCGCGGCGCCGGACGCTCTCGCCCGCTCGCCAGCCTGGAAAGCAACACCACCTCTCATCTGATCGACGACATCGAGCGGCTCCGGGTTCTGCTGGAGGTGGATTCGTGGGCAGTGTTCGGAGGTTCGTGGGGCAGTACGCTGGCGCTCAGCTACGCGCAGGCGCATCCGGCCCGGTGCTCTGCCCTGGTGCTGCGCGGCATCTTCCTGTGTACCGAGGCCGAGATCGACTGGTTTCTGTACGGTGTGCGCGCGTTCTTCCTGGACGCATGGCGGCAGTTTGCCGGGTTAGTGCCTGAAAGCGAACGCGGCGATCTGCTGACCGCGTACTGCAAGCGGCTGAACGACCCCGATCCGGCGGTGCATCTGCCGGCGGCAAGGCGCTGGAGCGCATTCGAGGCGACCTGTTCCACGCTGCTGCCGAACCCGATGAACTCGGGCCACCTCGCCGACGATGCGATAGTGCTGGGCCTGGCACGCATCGAGGCGCATTACTTCGCGCACCGGGGATTTCTGCCGCCGGACGGGCTGCTGCCGGGAATTGACCGCATTCGCCACATACCGTGCACCATCGTGCAGGGGCGCTACGACATGGTGTGCCCGATCGCCGCCGCGGATGCGCTGCACGCGGCCTGGCCCGAGGCGGACTACGTGGTGGTGCCCGACGCCGGTCACTCAGCCTGGGAACCCGGCATATGCGCCCAACTGGTGGCGGCGATGGAGCGGCTGAAGCAGCTGCAGCCGCAGCGCCCGCGCGCCGCCACGCGCACCTGACACCTGACGACGGCGCCGCTAGCCGGCGCTGCCAGGTTTCTTCTTCGTTTCGGGCGGCTTCTTGGCGCTTTCCTGAAGGGCCTCCAGCGCCGACTTTTGCATTTCCAGCGTTTTGACCGTCATTTCCAGAAAGCCGAGATTCATGCGCAGCCAGTTTTCCACCGCCTTCAACTCGGCGATCTTTTTCTCGATCTCCGCCGGATCCATGGTCGGCTGCAGCATACCGGGCATGGGAAAGTTCATCGGATTCCACATCTTCTGAAACTGCTCGAACCAGTCCTTGGAACTGAAATCCTCGGCCATCATCGGTCTCCGTCCAATTGAATCGCCTGCACGCTTCCGCGTATTTCAGCACAGGCAATCAACCGTGCAAACAAAAAAGGGGCGACCGGCGGTCGCCCCTTCTTCGGCACGCCCTGAGGCGGGCAATTACATCGTCGGGCCCAGCACCCACGGCGCGAACTCGTCTTCGCCGTAGCCCATTGCCTCGCTCTTGGATTTCTCGCCCGAAGCGACCTTCAGAATCAACTCGAACGTTTTCCGGCCGACCTCTTCCACGCTCGCCTTGCCGTCGACGATGACGCCACAGTTGATGTCCATGTCTTCTTCCTGGCGGTTGTACAGCGCCGAGTTGGTGGCAAGCTTGAGGCTGGGCGAAGGTTTGCAGCCGTAAGCCGAACCACGGCCGGTGGTAAAACAGATTACGTTGGCGCCGCCGGCCACATGGCCGGTAACCGACACCGGGTCGTAGCCCGGCGTGTCCATGAACACGAAGCCCTTGGCCGTCACTTTCTCTGCGTATTCGTAGACATCCATCATCGGCATGGTGCCGCCCTTGGCCACCGCGCCGAGCGACTTCTCGAGAATGGTGGTCAGCCCACCGGCCTTGTTGCCTGGCGAAGGGTTGTTGTTCATTTCGCCGCCGAGCCGGCTGGTGTAGTCCTCCCACCACTTGATGCGCTTGATCAGCTTTTCGCCGACTTCGCGCGACACGGCGCGCCGGGTCAGCAGGTGCTCGGCACCGTAGATTTCCGGCGTCTCCGACAGAATCGCGGTGCCGCCGTTCTTGACCAGCAGATCAGCGGCCGCCCCCAGCGCAGGGTTGGCCGAGATACCGGAATAGCCGTCCGATCCGCCGCACTCCAGGCCAAGAATCAGGTGGCTGGCCGGCACCGTCTCGCGCTTGACCTTGTTCGCCTCCGGCAGCAATTCCTTGATGCGGGCGATGCCGGTCTCCACAGTCTTCTTGGTGCCGCCGGTGTCCTGGATGGTGAAGGTTTGCAGCTGGTTGCTGCGCTTGAGCTTTTGCGCCGCCAGCAGATTGTTGATCTGGTTCGCCTCGCAGCCCAGCCCGATCATCAGCGAGGAATGGAAGTTCGGATGGGTGGCATAGCCGGCCAGCACGCGGCGCAGCAGGTCGATCGGCTCGCCCTCGGCGCCCATGCCGCAGCCGGTCTTGTGATGGATCGGCACCACGCCGTCCACGTTCGGATACTGCGCCATGAAATCTTCGTCGAAATACTTGGCGATCATCCGGCAGACATGGGCCGAGCAGTTCACGCTGGAGATTACCGCCAGGTAGTTACGGGTGGCGACCCGGCCGTCGGCGCGCACATAGCCCTGGAAGGTCGCGGGATCGGGCACCATTTCGACCGGCTTGTAATCGGCGCCGAAGGCATAGTCGCGCTCGAAATCGCCCATGCCCATGTTGTGGACATGCACATGGTCGCCCGGCTTGATCGGCTGGGTGGCAAAGCCAATGATCTGGTTGTATCGACGCACCGGGTCGCCCGGCTTCAGCTCGCGGGTGGCGATCTTATGGCCGGCCGGCACGGTGACGGCGGTACGCACCTTTTCGCGGATGATCTCGGTGCCGGCGGGCAGTTCGGTACGGGCAATCACCACGTCGTCCGCGGCATTCAATCGGATGGTCAGGTCGGCGGCTTGCAGCATGGGTCGGTCTCCTGGGATTTGCCCGTCGCTGGTTGCGGCAGCGTGGCGGCCATGCGGGCCGCGGGCAGGCGGTCGTGCGGCCTCCGGGCCGCGGGTACTCAAATCAGGGCAAATATTGTACGCCCGCCGCCCGTACCCGGCGAGGGCCCCAGGCGCCGGCAGCTATTCCTTCACCGCACCGGTCATGCCGGCAACGTAATACTCGACGAAAAACGAGTACATCACCGCCACCGGCAGCGAGCCCACCAGCGCGCCTGCCATCAGCGCGCCCCAGTGATAGACGTCGCCCTCGACCAGTTCGGTAATCACCCCCACCGGAACGGTCTTGTTCTCCGACGCGGAAATAAAGGTAAGCGCGTAGATGAACTCGTTCCAGGACAGGGTGAAGGCAAAAATGCCGGCCGAGATCAACCCGGGCACCGCCAGCGGCAGGATGATCTTGACCAGGATCTGCCAGCGGGTCGCGCCGTCGATCAAGGCGCACTCCTCGAGCTCGAAGGGGATCGAGCGGAAATAACCCATCAGCAGCCAGGTGCAGAACGGGATGAGAAAGGTTGGATAGGTCAGGATCAGCGCCCAGCGGGTATCGAAGATGCCAAGCTGGAACACGATGGTGGCCAGCGGGATGAAGAGAATCGACGGCGGGATCAGGTAGGCGAGAAAAATCGCCAGCCCGGTCTGCCGCGAGCCCTTGAAGCGCAGGCGCTCGATGGCATAGGCAGCGAACACGCTCGCCGCGAGCGAAGCGAAGGTCGCCACCACCGATACCAGCAGGGTGTTCCACATCCAGGCCGGATACGAGGTCTCGAAGAACAGCTTGTGGAAGTGCTCGAGGGTGGGGTTGATCACCCAGAACGGATTGCCCTCGGTGGACAGCAGCTCCGCGTTCGGCTTGAACGCGGTAAGACCCATCCAGTAGAACGGAAACAGGAGGAAGAACAGGAACAGCAGCAATGGAATGTAGACCGTGACCCAGCGCCGCGGCAGCGTCTCCAGGTACTGCATGCCTTCGCGATGCTCTTTCATGGCCGTACCAAATGAAGGGACTCGGAACTCTGGACTCGGGACTTGCCCCTCACCCCGTCCCTTTCCCCGGGTACCGGGGAGAGGGGGCCGAGTCCTGAGTCCAGAGTCCCGAGTCCTCGCGGCTGACGCCCGGCGCACCGCCAGTGGCAACCCATGATCGTCAAGGCGACACTCATTTGTCCGCCCCGCCCTGCTGCCAGCGGCGCCGCTGCAGCCCGAAGTATGAGAACAGGATCGCTGCCAGCAGGAACGGGATCATCGCCGTGGCGATGGCCGCGCCTTCCCCCAGCGCGCCGCCGGGGATGGCGCGCTGGAACGACAGCGTTGCCATCAGATGCGTGGCGTTGATCGGGCCGCCGCGGGTCAGCACCCAGATCAGCTGGAAATCGGTAAACGTGAACAGCACCGAGAACGTCATCACCACGGCGATGATCGGCGAGAGCATCGGCAGGGTTACGTTCCAGAACTGCTGCCACGGCGTAGCGCCGTCGATCGCGGCCGCCTCGTACATCGACGGCGGAATGGTCTGCAGCCCGGCCAGCAGGCAGATCGCCACGAACGGCACTCCGCGCCAGACGTTGGCAGCAATGGTCGAGGCACGCGCAAGATTCGGCTCGCCGAGGAAATTGATGTACTGGTCGATCAGCCCGAGCTTCACCAGCACCCAGCTGACGATCGAAAACTGTGCGTCGTAAATCCACCAGAACGCGATCGCCGAGAGCACCGTCGGGACGATGAAGGGCAGCAGCACGATGGCGCGCAGGGCGGACCCGAACGGCAGGGCGCTCCTCAGCAGCAGCGCGCGCGCGAGGCAGAGGCGCTTGCGCTGGCCGCCGGACAGTCCCA
>CALJLA010000176.1 GCA_937983055.1 uncultured Pseudomonadota bacterium | reverse complement strand
GCCAGCGCAGCCAGTTTGTTGAGCGCCATGGACCAGCCGGCCTGGTTGTCCTGCAACGAGACCCCCTCGGGTACGCCGGAGTGAGTGGCCGAGACTTCGGTGCCCGCAGGTGTCGGCTTGAGCAGGTAGCTGGCCGTCATCCAGCCCCGCATCGACGGGTCGGCCGACTCGAACGCCATCCGCTCTACGACCTCGGCGTTCGGAACCAGCCGGATAAAGCTGCCGTGATAGGTGTCGGTACCGGTCGAAGACTTGCCGCTCTCACCCGACCCGGTGTAGGTGAGCGAGATGCGAAACCGCCCGGATTCCCGGGCATCGAACTCGTGCACATGGCAGCGCATGCCGTCCGGCACCTTCCACTGGGCAATGGCCAGCGGGTCCAGCAGCAGTTCGTAGACGACCTGCGCCGGCGCACGAATCAGGCGCACGATGTGGGTTTCACGAGGACGCATGGGCAGTGGTGTCTGTGTGCCGCTCAACAATTGTGTCGAACGGCAAACGACGACGACCCGCGCGCACCGGCCCGAGGGCCCGCGGGAAACGCGCGTACCCTGCGGCCACCACGATTCGCGGTCCGTTCCGGCGAATTGTCAGGTCGCACGCTTATGCCGGATAAACCTGCTTAGTATTGCGAGGCCAATCGCGGGGAGCCAGACCCACAGCAATTCTGAACCAAAGACACTAAAACCACGCTCCCCAATCACTCCGCGAATGCTCAACGGCGAAACCTCGATTATTCGAACCGGAAAGAAGTAGCGCGTTTCCGAGAACGGCCAAAAGAGCGCCACCCCTAGTCCGCCGTTCGTCAGAATGTCGAGCAAGCCGTGTGAGGCCGCACACAAAGCGACAAAGACGAAGCACAACCAGGCAGGTGCGCGAAACCACCGTCTCGCCATCGTGGCGGCACAGCCCAGCGCTGCAGCGAAGAACAGTGAATGAGTCGCGCCACGATGGCCCCAAGCGTCCCCATACGCGATTCCGAAGCGAAAGCCGATCACGTCGAGGTCGGGAATTACCGACGCCGCGACACCGGCCCACATCAAACGAGTGCTTATCAGGCCGCGACCTAATGCCAGACCTAGAGCAAGCGGAACTGCAGGGTGGGTGATTATCGTTGGCACCTGCGTGCGCTCTAGTGTTCGCGTTGTGCCGCGCTGTAGAAGGCGCGGAAGCGCCGCCCGCAGGCGTCGGTCACCAACGCGCTGTTAGGTAGCACGCTTGATCGGCAAGCGAATGTACGGGCAGCGCTCATGTTTGGGATCATAAGAAAAGAGAAGAAAGGCGTCGTCCACAAGAGTAGTTCTGGTCCCGGCCCATCCGTTCAACAGGCTCTGTACTCTTTCGTGGTTCAGCTCCGGCTCATCACAGTGAATGACTACCCAGTAGCGTGTGTACGGCCCGCCTTTTAGGTCACGCGGCTTGTCCTTAGCGGATATTCTGGCGAGCAGATATGACTCGACCTTGGCCTTGTCCCAAGTCGCCCAATCGTAACGACGCCCGGCTTTGGCGTTCTTGATGCCTTCTTCATCGACGAGCTCAGTGACCTCGATTCCGATTCTGCTTCCATCTGGTGTGATGGCTTCGCAGTCGGGCGGGTCATTACCTTGACCACGCGCACGGAGTCCCGAGTAGTGGAGGCCTTCGCTTTCAAGGATGCTTTCAAAGAGACTGAGCACTACACCGACTTCCTCTTGGTCTCGGTCCGGCCAATCGAAAAAGGAGGCATAACCCCGATCTTTGGCGACCGCCTCCCGAATCAGCCGGCCTATATGCTGCCAATCCAGCTCGGTGAGTGCCACGTGCTACCTAACGATCGCGATAACCCGCCGGACAACAGCAACCGAAGTGCCGCTGTTGGACGGTCGGGTTCATTGCGAGGTTAGGCAGCCATTTCGAACGCATTCTCTACGGTTGCGCAAGCAACACGTGGGTACGCATCGGATACTGGAGTTCACCGCTCGTCATATAAGGCTCCAGCGTCATCTTCACCTGTTTGATAAACCTGTCCCGACCGCTTTCAGATAGAAGTGCCACCGCATGCCGAGTCGATGGCGACCCTACAGTCATTCCGTATATGAACGAATCGAGAGACTTGAAGTGCGATATCCCATCCTCGGTGCGCAGGTGTATCCGAGAGAACCCTGCACGAGCAGCCGCCTCGCGAATGGCCTCGGGATCGGAGAACGAGCAAGCGCGTTTTGCCGCTGATGCATCAACTCCTTGATCCTCCAGTGCCTGAACTACGGCGAAATGTCCCTTGTTGTGAGTAAGTGGCCCCCAGATGCTGGCCGCTAGCCGACCCGATGGCTTTAGAAGTCGACGCATTTCAGCCAGACCGGCGGAGCGATCTGGCAGGAACTGAAGGCCTTGAAGACATAAACAGAGATCAAACACAGCATTCTCGAAAGGCATTTCGAGCGCGCTTGCACAATGCCATTCAATCGGTGTGCCAGTACCTTGAACCAGCCGCCTAGCGAGTTCGATGACTCCTGGATCGATGTCAACGCCTACCACTCTGCCGGACGGACCCACTACACGCGCAGCCTCACGTGCGCCGATTCCGGTACCACAAGCCACATCGAGTACCTGGTCTCCTGATTGCGGAGCAACAAGACTCACGACAAACCCAGCCCAATGAGCAAACATTCCTGGCACCATGTGGCTCTCATACGCCTGCGCTACTGTCGTGTCGATCGATTGATCTGCTCTTGACATATTCGCGCCCCCCAGTTCAATAGGATGCCGTGGCCGCCTGCCTAACGCTCGCGTTGAGCGGCGGCCGTCCGCTCCAACGCTTGGTTGGGCGTCGGGGGGCGCATATGCGGACCCCGATCAGCCCCGCGGGTTGGGTCTTACGAACGCAGAGCGGGAAGCTTCCGGCTGGCCATCGATAAAGATCATGCCGTCCACAGGCTTTCCTGACTCGTAACGTGCAACCAGGGCATCCGGATCGAAGGATTCACCGCCCGGGTTACGCGCGAATACCGGTCCATGCATGAACTCGGTAGCGGCGCGCTCGTCCAGTAGGTCAATTTGGAACTCGAGGCCGTTGCCGTCCGGGTCGGCGTAGTAGAGGGATAGCGTCACCCCGTGGCGGACCGGGCTTACCGGTCGAATCCCGAGGCGCGCCAGGCGCTTGTACATATCCAGCAACTCGTCGAGGTTCTGCCAGGTGTAGGCCACGTGGTGCACTCCCGGGACGGCGGTGCTGGGCTTCGCGCTCCCGGGTGGAAGCGGACCGAGGTTCACGAATGCGACCCGGTGGTGCTCGTCGTCGTAGCTGAGGAAAGCAAAGCGCTCGTCGCGGTACCGGGTTTGCGCCTCAAAGACTCGCGTGTACCAGTCAATCATCTCGTCGTAACGGTGTGTCCTATAGACGATGTGCGCGAACTTGCTCGGGGCTGCCACGAAAGCCTCCTGGGTCTATGCGAAGACCAGTGTTGATGAGTGAGGTGGGAACAACGTACCGTCTCGGCGGTATGACGCCCAACGCTGCGGTGAGCGGCCGCGGCAAGCTGTTGCAAGCCGGCGGTCCGCTCCACCGTGAAGTTGGGTGACTTCTGCGACGATCGCGCGCGCGGGACGGCAACCCGGTTTGGTCGAAGGGCCCTTAGACCTTGCCATCGGTTCTCACTTGGGCTTGAGAAATGCGCCCTGGACGTACCTCACTCGCCCCTCGCGCAAGGCACGGCCGGAGTTGGCGCGCTTCTCGGCATGCCGCTCGCCGAGCACCAGATGCATTCCCAGCGGGGGCAGCGTGCCTGCTGGCGGTCGGTTAGCGTCCAGCCAAGCAATTATGGACGCTGACACGTCCCGAAACGCGTGCTCCTTGAGGCCCAAGGCATTCAAGAGCGTTCGCAGGTCTTCCGGTGAAATCAAATGGCTCTGCCCCGCCTCGCTGGCCCAGGGAACGGGAAACTCCAGCGGCTGTCCGTTGCCCGCACAGATGTCTTGAAACACGAACCGTCCGCCGGCTCGCAGGACGCGCGTGATCTCGCTGTAGAACTCGCGCTTTTCGGCGATGTTCATCTGTGCCTGAATGGTCCAAACGCAGTCGAACGTGCCTGCGTCGAACGGTAGCGTCAAGGCATTGCCTTGTCGAAAGCGGGTCCGCTCCGCGAGGCGCGTAAGTCGGGACAGCTCGGTGGCCACGGCGCAAAACTCAGGCATCAGGTCGACACCGGTGACGTCACAATCGTAGGTCGTCGCGAGGAACCGTGCCGGGCCTCCCAGGCCGCTGCCCACGTCAAGCACCCTTGCCCCGGGTTTGAGGGCGGCGAGCGCGGCGAGCTCCTTCGTCGCAGCTCGCCCGGCCGAGTGGAATTCGTCGGCTGGCGCGAGGTCGTCCACGGTCGGTGCGCTGGGGTCTTTGCCTGCTTCGCGCAAACCAGCGACGATGCGATCGAGCAATCCCGCGGCACGATAGTGAGATTGAACGGAAAGCTCATCGACCATGATGACACCTCCCTTAAGTCGCCCAACTAGATTTATACGTCAAAAGTGACGGATAACATGGCGAACCGCCGGATAACACCGACGGCGATTCGCCCCAGATTCCGCTTGCATGGCCGAAAAGCGGACATATACCGTATGCATGACCAGGTACAACAGAATCCCCAAAGCCGGCAATCGTCCGCACCTTCAGTCCGTAAAGATCCTGGACCGCCTACGGGAGCGCGTTGGGTATCTGCACTACAGCTTAGGAACTGAAAAGGCTTACGTCTACTGGGTCAGGCGTTACATCCGATGGCATGGTTTGCGCCATCCTGGCGAAATGGGCAAGACGGAAGTAGAGGGTTTTCTGGCCTGGCTGGCCAACGATAGACATATCTCCGCCTCGACTCACCGCCAGACGCGTTCCGCCTAGTTGTTTCTTTACAAAGAGGTAGTTGACACCGGGTTTCCCCTGGACTGCCCGCGCCGGAAGTAGGGCGGAGCCCCGGCTTCGATCCGGTCGTTACGCCTCCGCCAGCGCCGCCAGCCGCTCCACCACCAGGTCCAGGTCTTCTTTCCTCGTCCGGTAGTTGGTCACGCAGGCGCGAAGCCCGGCCCGGCCGTTGAGGGTCACGGGGCCGAGCAGCGCGGTGCCTTCGGCGGTGAGTGCGGCAAGCAAGCGCTGGTTGGCGGCATCGTCGCTGTTTTTCAGGCGAAAGCACACCGCGCTCAAGTTCACCGGCGCCATCAGTTCGAAGGCAGGATGCGCGGCGATGCGCTCGCCCAGGTACGCGGCCATGTCGAGCTGGTGGTCGACCGCCTGCACGAAGGCATCGACGCCGAAGGCCTGCAGCGCGCACCACACCTTGAACGCCTTGAAGCTGCGCGACAGCTGCGGGCCGTAGTCCATGTAGTTGATCAGCAGCGGGTCGGGGTCCGCCGTCAGGTAGCTGGAACTGAAGCCGAAGGCGCGGCGCAGCGCTTCCGGGTCCTTCACCAGCACGCAGCCCGCCTCCAGCGGCGCGAACAGCAGCTTGTGCGGATCAAGGGCAATCGAATCGGCGCGGCCGCACGGCGCGAGCAGCGCGCGCTTTTTCTCGCTCATCACGAACAGCGCGCCATAGGCGCCGTCCACATGCAGCCACAGCCCTTCGCGTTCGCACAGATCGGCAATGGCCTCGACCGGATCGATGGCGCCGGTGTTGATGGTGCCGCCGGCGGCCACCACGCAGAACGGCTCGCGCCCGGCGCGGCGATCTTCGGCGATGGCCGCTTCCAGCCGGTCGACGCGCAGGCGGAACTGGTCGTCCACCGGGATCTTGCGCACGTTCTCCTGCCCAAGGCCAAGGATCACCGCGTCTTTCTCGACGCAGCGGTGCGCCTCGGTGGAGGTGTAGAGCACCAGCGGCTTCGCCCGGCCTTGCAGGCCGGTCTGGCGGAAGGCGTCGCCGCAGCGCGCGTGCAGCGCCGCCGACAGCG
Organism: uncultured Pseudomonadota bacterium; assembly: GCA_937983055.1. Taxonomy (GTDB): domain Bacteria; phylum Pseudomonadota; class Gammaproteobacteria; order Burkholderiales; family Eutrophovitaceae; genus CALJLA01. The sequence goes on along the minus strand of CALJLA010000176.1, from coordinate 27,384 downwards.
CGGTGAGCGTGGCCATCGAGCCGCCGCTCGTCACCAGGCCGCCCGCCGATTCGGGATAGCCGAACAGTCCACCCAGCCATACGACGAGCTTGCGCTCGATCACGCTGGCCGCCGGCGAGAGCTGCCAGAAATTGCAGTTCTGGTTGAGCGCCGCCGCGATCGCCTCGGCAAAGGGCGCGATGCCGTTCGACGGCCCGAGCACATAGGCGAGAAAGCGCGGATGCGCGATCGCGGTGGAATTGGGCGCCACCGTCTCGCCGATCTCGCGAAACAGCGCCTCGATGCCGATGCCCCAGCTCGGAAACGGCTGCGCCAGCAGGTCGGCCAGCCGCGCGCGGTCCACCTCCGGCACGATGCGCGGCGCGGGAATCGCCCGCTCGTAGCCGCGCAGAAATTCGGTGAGCAGCGCACCGGCGCGCGCGAGCTCGTCGTCAGTCAGGTTCAGGGGTCGTGTGGCGGACATGCGATGACTCCGGGCGATGCGGCCGCGCGACACCGCGGCCGGCGGCAAAGGCGCGAGCTTACAACGCCGCCCCGCTTCGCCGCAGCGCGGCCTTGCTAGAATCGCTGCGCCCCCTGCGACGGCCCGCTCACATGCACGACGCTCAGGCCGCGGTCGAGATCCGCGGCGCCGACAAGACCTATCCCAATGGCGTGCGCGCGCTGTCGCCCATCGACCTCACCGTGCGCGAAGGCGAGATCGTCACCCTGGTCGGCCCCTCCGGCTGCGGCAAGAGCACGCTGCTGCGAATGGTGGCCGGCCTGCTCGCCCCGGACCGCGGCAGCGTGCGGCTGGCCGACGCCTTCGCCGGCCGCACCGCCTTCGTGTTCCAGCAGCCGACGCTGATGCCCTGGGCGCGGGTGGAGGCGAACGTGCGCCTGCCGCTGGAACTCGCCGGCGAGCGCGGCGCCGGCGCGGCGGAAGAAGTCGCCCATGCGCTGGAACTGGTCGGCCTGTCGCCGTTCGCGCGCGCCTGGCCGCGCGAGCTTTCAGGCGGCATGCAGATGCGCGCCTCGATCGCTCGCGCGCTGGTGACGCAGCCCCGCCTGCTGCTGATGGACGAGCCGTTCGGCGCGCTGGATGAGATCACCCGCCACCGGCTGGACCGCGAGATCTCGGCGCTTGCCGCGCATGAAAGGCTCACCATCCTGTTCGTCACCCACAGCATTTACGAGGCGGCCTTTCTCTCGTCGCGCGCGTTCGTGATGAGCGCGCGGCCGGGGCGGCTCACCCGCGAAGTCGTGATCGACGCGCCGCATCCGCGCGGCGACGCGTTCCGCGCCAGCCCGGCGTTCACCGCCGCCTGTGCAGAGCTGTCGCAGCGGCTGGCGGAAGCCGCCGGCGAGCCCGTGGCATGAGCGCGGCCTGGCTGCGCTGGATCGGGCCGGTCGCGGTCGGCCTGCTGTTCGTTGCCGGCTGGCACGCCGCGGTGACGCTCGGCGAGGTACCACATTACATCGTGCCCTCGCCGCTGCTGGTCGCCGAGACGCTGGTTGCCGACTGGTCGCTGCTCGCGCGCTCGCTGCGCTTCACGCTGGAAGTCACCCTGCTGGCGCTGGCGCTGTCGGTGCTGCTGGGCACGCTGCTGTCGTTTCTGTTCGTGCAGAGCCGGCTGATCGAAGCCAGCCTGTTTCCCTACGCAGTGGTGCTGCAGGTGACGCCGATCGTCGCCATCGCGCCGCTGATCATCATCTGGGTGCGGGAGCCCTTCGCCGCGCTGGTGATCTGCGCCACGGTGGCGGCCATCTTTCCGGTCATCGCCAACACCACCCTGGGACTCCGGAGCGTCGACCCCGGGCTGGCGGACCTGTTCCGGCTGTACCGCGCTTCGCGCCTGCAGACGCTGCTGCGGCTGCGGCTGCCGGGCGCGGCGCCCTACTTTTTTGCCGGGCTGCGGATTTCTGCCGCGCTGGCGCTGATCGGCGCGGTGGTGGCGGAGTTCGTCGCCGGCACCGGCGGCACCGAGTCGGGGCTCGCCTACCAGATTCTCATGGCCGGGCTGCAGCTCAACATCCCGCGGCTGTTCGCCGCGCTGTTGCTGATCACGCTGGCCGGCATCGCGCTGTTTCTCGGCGTGTCGCTGCTGTCGTGGCTGGCGCTGCGGCGCTGGCACGAAAGCGAGGTTTCGTCCCCGGGCTGATCGCCGGTCATCCGCCCGGCACCGTGCCCTGCGTTACGGCCGCCGGCGCCGCGCCGGTGCCTCAGCCGGCTTCGCGGCGGTAATTCAGACGCGAGCACACCTGAACGAAACCGGCGCGGCGGATGTTCGCCAACGACGGGTTGGGCTCATCGCCTTTCGGTTCGCCGGTTTCGGTGGTGACTGTTCGGCAGCCTTGCTGCGCGGCCGCGCGGATGCGGGCAGCGAGCAACGCGCTCTGCGCGCCTCGCCCGCGATATTCCGCCGCCGTCGCGGCGAAACCAAGCCAGCCGCACTCGCCCCCGACATGCAATGCGCCGGTCGCAACCGCGCGGCCGTCCGTGCAGGCCACCTGGAACAGCCAGCCCGGCCGGCCGATCAGCGACAGGATCCACGGAGACAGTTCGGGCGGCAGCCCGTACGCGCCAGTGATGATGCTGGCAATCTCCGCGGCATCGCCCGCGCCGGCTGGGCGGATTTCCAGCTCGGTGCGCGCGCTCGGCGGGTTTCGGGTATCGCGCACGAACTTCGCCCACCTTGCCCGCGGCGCGAGAGAGAAACCGCGTGCCTCGAGCCACCCTGGCATCGACCTCGCAGCCGCTTCGGGCGTCAACTGCAGCCAGAATTCGGCAATGCCCGCCGAGCGGAACCGGTCGATCACGTCGTCGAGGTCGGCCTCAGTGATCCGAGCCGCGCCATCAAAGCCGATGGCGCGATTGAAAAATCCCACCGGCACGTGCGGCGCGAGCATCACTGTCAGCCCCTTTATCGACGCCACCCGAACGGCCAAGGCCGGCGGCGCCGCGCGGTAGAAATCCGCGCACGCCGCCGCCCCCGCCCGTTCGGCCAGGCGGATGAACTCCAGTGCATCCGGCGCAATCGCTTCCATCTGGCCGCGCTCCTCGCATGCCATCGGTCTTGCCGGCGCAGGCATCAGCGGCCGACCCGGGTAAACGTGCCGGCCAGCGTCTCCACCACATCGCCCGCCAGGGTCGCGACCAGCCGCCCTTCAACGCGATCCGCCGCGAGCCACTGCAGATCGATCTGCTCGCGGAACGGTTTGCCCTCCCGCCGGCTTTCATGCACCAGCCGCACGTGCCCCGGCCCGACCAGTTCACCCACATGGTTGTGCGCGGTGCCGAAATTGTCCACCGAAAACCAGTGCAGCCGGCCCTCGTAGGGGTCGAATCCGATGACGCTGGTGCCCTTCAGTTCGCCGACGCCCTGCACCACCGCGTGCTCATCGAGGAGCAAACCGCTGCCGCTTGCCGTTTTGCTGAAATCAAGCGTGTAAATAAATCTGTGCCGCTCGCCGCCCAGCACCAGCTCGGCATCGGCCTGCCAGCGGCCTTCCAGCTTCATGACCGCCTGCAGAACTTCCGGCGCATCCGCTGCCGGTTCGGCAGCCGCGGGGCCCTGAACAAGACCCGGTATCAGGGCAAGCGCGGCGATCACTGCGATTGTGCGTGTCTTCATGGCCTTCTCCTCTGCTCACGTGGATGGGAACGACGACCTTACGGTGTAAGGTATACACCCGGTACTTTACGTTGTAAAGTATTTTTGTGAGCAGCCCGAAATCCACCTTCCCCGGCCGGCGCCGCCGGCGCGAACCGCTCGATCGCGCGCGCATCGCCAGGGCCGCGCTGGAACTGATCGACGCCGAGGGGCTGGATAACCTGTCCATGCGCCGCCTCGGCTCGGCGCTCGGCGTCGAGGCGATGGCCATCTATCATCACTTCGGCGGCAAGGGCGATCTGCTCGACGCGATCCTGGACCTCTTCGTCGAGGAGATCGAACCCGTATTGATCGGCGACGGCGAGCCGCTGGCGCGCCTGCGCGCCTGCTTCGACGCAATCCGCGGCATCGCCATCACCCACCCGCGAGCGTTCTGGGTTCTGCCCGCGCGCCGCTTCCGCACGCCACGATCACTCGCGTTCTACGAACGGTTGCTGCGAACGTTTCACGAAGCCGGGTTCGACGCGGCGCAGTCGGCGCGATACTTCCGGCTCGCGGCGGGCTTCGCGATCGGCGCCGGCATGGCGGAAATCGGCAGCCGCGCGTTGCAACCGGACCCGACCCCGATCGTGCTCGAGGACTTCAGCGATCCCGAGCACTTTCCGTACGTCTCCCGGGTCGTGCCACACCTGCGCGTCGCCAACCTCGATAAGATATTCGCCTTCGGCATGGACACGATCTTCGACGCGATGCGCCGCTCCCTGGAAGCAGGCGGGAAGGCGCGGCAGCCCGCCCGCCCGAAGCAGTCCCGGGCCTCTGCCCGGCGAACCGGCCGCCCGGCGCGCAAGTAGGCGCACCTGAAAGCAGCCCGAGACGTCCTGCCACCCGCAGCGGCATTACGAAAAGGATCACCGCGCCGATGATTGCCTTTACCCGGTCTCTCTTGCTCGTGTCGCTGCTTGCAGTCCACGGCACATCGCACGCGCTCGACAAGCTGGTCTTTCTCACCAACTGGTATGCGCAGGCCGAGCATGGCGGCTTCTACCAGGCGGTGGCCGAGGGCATCTACAGGAAGCACGGCCTCGAGGTCACGGTCACCATGGGCGGGCCGCAGGTCAACGTGATGCAGCTGCTGCTGGCCGAGCGCGCCGACGTGGTGATGGGCTACGACATCCAGACCCTCAAGGCGGTCGAGCAGGGTCTCCCGCTGACCACCATCGGCGCGGTATTCCAGTCCGACCCGGTGGCGCTGATCGCGCACCCCGACGTCGCGAAGATCGAGGATCTGAAATCCCGCACGCTGCTGATCGGCCAGGCCAGCGAGACGACGTACTGGCCGTGGCTGAAAGCGAAGTTCGGCTTCACCGACCGGCAGAAGCGGCCCTACGCCTTCAGCGTGCAGCAGTTTCTGGTGGACAGGAACGTCGCGCAGCAAGGCTATGTCACCTCGGAGCCGTTCCAGATCGAAAAGGCCGGCATCAAGCCCAAGGTATTCCTGCTCGCCGATTACGGCTACCCGCCGTATGCGCAGACGCTGGTGACACTCAACAAGACAGTCGCCGGCCGCGCGGACGTGCTGGAACGCTTCTACCGCGCCACCGCCGAAGGCTGGAAGCGCTATCTCGCCGACCCCGCCGCCGGCAACGCCCTGATCCGTCGCGCCAACCCGCAGATGGGCGACGACGTGCTGATGCACGGCGTCGCCACCATGAAACGCCACCGCCTGGTAACCGGCGGCGACGCGCAGCGTCTCGGCATTCTCGCGATGACGGAATCACGCTGGCGCGAAACGTATGAATTCATGGTCGGCGCCGGCATGCTCAAGCCGGAGACCGCCTGGAAGCAGGCGTTCACCCTCCAGTTCGTGAAGGCGGTAAAGGTCGCGCCCTAGAAAGAGGGACTGCGTACTGTGTGCTGCGTGAGGCCGGCCTGCGGCCGGCGCTAAGTGCTTTCAACGCAGAGGCGCAGAGGGAGAAAGAAAGGGACTCGCGACTCCGGACACGGGAAAGGCGAAAGACCATGCACGGATATCTTCGTGACTTCGTGCCTTTGGCGGGCGCTCACGTTGCCTTCGCAGCGTGTTGTGTGATTCGTATGTAGATTTTTCTCTTCCTCTGCGTTCTCTGTGTCCTCTGTAGTGAAAGTCGCTGTTGGCATTCCCCCGCCTTTGTTGCGGTGCATACATCCCGCCCTTTGGCACTGAACGCCGGTCTGCCTATACTCGACGAACCGGCTTCTAAAACAAACCATCCGGGAGGAGGCGTCGATGGCGTCGTTCGACACTGCGCAGATCCGCACCATTGCGTTTGTAGGCCAGGGAGGCGCCGGCAAGACCACGCTGGCGGAAGCACTGCTCGCGCGTGCCGGCACGATCGCCGCCACCGGCACGGTCGAAAAAGGGTCCACCGTCTGCGACTACGACGCGCGCGAGAAGGAGCATGGCCACTCGGTCAAGCTCGCAGTGGCAAGCTTTGCCCACGCCGGCACCCAGATCCATCTGCTCGACACGCCGGGCTACCCCGATTTCGTCGGCCAGTCGCTGCCGGCGCTGTCGGCGGTGGAAACCGCGGCGATCGTGATCAACGCGCAGAACGGCGTCGAGCTGATGACGCGGCGCATGATGCATTGGGCGAAAAACCGTGACCTGTGCCGGGTGATCATCGTGAACCGCATCGACGCCGATGGCGTCAATCTGCGCCAGGTGCTGGAAGACATCCAGCAGGAGTTCGGCGCCGAATGCCTGCCGATCAACCTGCCGGCAGACAAGGGCGCAACAGTCGTCGACTGCTTCTTCAATCCCGACGGCCAGTCGGACCTGATGCCGATCGACCAGGCGCACACCGCGCTGGTAGACCAGGTGGTCGAGGTCGACGAAGAACTGATGGCGGTCTATCTCGACCAGGGCCATGTGCGCCCGGAGCAGCTGCACGAGCCGTTCGAGCGCGCCCTGCGCGAGGGGCATCTGGTGCCGGTGTGCTTTGCCTCGGCGCGCACCGGCGCCGGGCTCGACCTGCTGCTGGAAGCGTTCGCCAAGCTGATGCCCAACCCCACCGAGGGCAACCCGCCGCTGTTCCTGCGCGGCGAGGGGCGCGACGCCAAGCCGCTGCACGCCGACCCGGACCCGTCGAAGCATGCGCTCGCGCATGTATTCAAGGTGGAGATAGACCCCTTCATCGGCAAGCTCGGCGTGTTTCGCGTGCACCAGGGCACCGTCACCCCGAACACCCAGCTCTTCGTCGGCGACGCGCGCAAGCCGTTCAAGGTGTCGCACCTGTACCAGCTGCGCGGCAAGACCCACACCGAAGTCGCCGCCGCGGTGCCCGGCGACATCTGCGCCGTCGCCAAGGTGGACGAGATCCAGTACGACGCGGTGCTGCACGATTCGCAGGAAGACAGTCACATCCATCTCAAGCCGCTGGATTTTCCGCAGCCGGTGTTCGGGCTGGCGCTGGAGCCCACGCGGCACGGGGATGAGCAGAAGCTCGCCGACGTGCTGCACAAGGTGGCCGCAGAGGACCCGACCCTGCTGGTGGAAAACGACGCGACCATGAACGAAACCGTGATCCGAGGGCTGGGTGAGCTGCACCTGCGGCTCACCCTGGAAAAGATCGAGAAGCAATACGGGCTGCAGCTCAAGACCCGTCCGCCCCGTATCCCCTACCGCGAAACCATTCTCGCCAACGCCGAAGGCCACAACCGCCACAAGAAACAGACCGGCGGCGCCGGCCAGTTCGGCGAAGTGTTCCTGCGCATCGAGCCGCTGCCGCGCGGCGCCGGCTTCGAGTTTGTCGACGCGGTCAAAGGAGGCGTGATCCCCAACCAGTTCATCCCGGCGGTGGAAAAAGGCGTGCGCCAGGTGCTGGACAGCGGGCCGTTGTCCGGCCACCCGATGCAGGACGTAAAGGTCACCGTGTACGACGGCAAGAGCCACCCGGTGGACTCGAAGGAGGTCGCCTTCGTCGCCGCCGGCCGCAAGGCCTTTCTCGACGCGCTCGCCAAGGCGAAACCGGTCGTGCTCGAGCCGATCGTCAACATCGACGTCTATGCGCCGCAGTCGGCTATCGGCGATGTCACCGGGGATTTATCCGGCCGGCGCGGCCAGATCAACGGCAACGACACCATGGCGGGCGGCTCGGCCAAGCTGTCCGCGCGCGTGCCGCTGGCCGAGCTGGACAACTACGCCTCGCGGCTGAAGTCGATGACCGGCGGCGCCGGCGCCTACACCATCGAGTTCAGCCACTACGAACAGGCCCCGCCCAACGTGCAGCAGAAACTCGCCGCCGCGCACAAGCCGGTGCAGCATGAGGACTGAAGACGACCAGCTCCGAGGGCCGAGTGAGGCCGGCCGCTGGCCGGCGTTAGGCGCGTTCAACGCAGAGAACGCAGAGAGAAAAAAGCGAAGGGATTCCCTGCGAACGCTTCGTGTCGTCGTGCTTTTTGCAGTTGCCTGAGTCCGCTCAGCAAACATTAGAATCCTCGACAACAATCCGCGTGACTGCGTGTTGTGTGTTTCGCCTTTGTCCCTTCTTGGTGGCGTTGGTGTCTTGGTGGTTCGCTTCGCTTGTCGTTCTTGCCTTTCCTCTGCGTCCTCCGCGCCTCTGCCTTGAAGACATCTTAAGCCGGCAGCAGATCTGCCACTCGGAAACGGGCGCCTTCGGGTAAACTTGGTTTCGTTCGATAAAGATCTGCTTTATGAACCTGGAGCGCATCACAGTTGAGTTCGCGCCCGAGGAGGACCGCATGCTGGTCCGGGTGCACTTCGACAAGTCGGCCGAGGTATTGTTTTATTTCACGCGCCGGCTGGTGAAGCGTTTCTGGCCGGTGCTGCTGCAGATAGCGCAAAGCAAGCCCGATATCCAGGTGCAGGCCAACCCCGAGGCGCGCCGTGCCATGCTGGGCTTCGAGCATCAGAAGGCACTGAAGGAAGTGCAGTTCACCAAGGCGGTCAAGCAGCCGGAGCGCGAGCATCCGCTGGGCGACTCGCCGGTGCTGGTCACCCGCATTCGCGCCCGCCGTAACGAGAAAGGCCTTACCGTACTGTCGCTGCTGCCGCGCGAGGGCGCGGGCAACGGCGTCGATCTGACGCTGGGCGAGAACCTGCTGCACGGATTCATGAAGCTCGTGCAGGACACGGTGGCCAAGGCGGAATGGGACCTGCCGCTTCAGGTGCCGACGCTGGAAGAAGGGCTGAGCAACGAGACCGGCACGGTCCGCACGCTCAACTAGCCGTAAGGACATCGAGCGGTCCGCGTCGCCGGTGTCCGGCACGCGGCAGACAAAAAGAATCTTTTAGCAACCCAGTCAATGACCGCCACCACACAAACACTGCGCAGCGACGCCAAAGTCATCGGCCTGGTCGGCCTGGCGCACGGCACCTCGCATTTCTTTCACCTCATCCTGGCGCCGCTGTTCCCCTGGCTCAAGGAGGCGTTCCTGCTGTCGTATGCCGAGCTGGGGCTGCTGATGACGGTGTTTTTCGTCGTGTCCGGCACCGGACAGGCGCTTGCCGGCTTCGTGGTCGACCGCTTCGGCGCGCTGCCGGTGCTGCTGTCGGGCATCGGGCTGCTGGCGCTGGCGGCGCTGGGCCTGGCCTCGAGCAACAGCTACCCGATGCTGCTCGCCTTTGCCGCGCTCGCGGGCCTGGGCAACAGCGTCTTTCACCCTGCCGACTTCACCCTGCTCAACCGGCGCGTAAGCCCACAGCGTCTTGGCCACGCCTTCAGCGTGCACGGCCTGTCGGGCACCCTTGGCTGGGCCGCGGCGCCGGTGTTTCTCGCCGGCCTGGCGACGCTGTTCCACTGGCGCGTCGCGCTGCTCGCGGCGGCGGCGCTGGCCTTCGCGGTGCTGGCGTTTCTGACGCTTTTTCGCCGTTTGCTCGACCCGAAGGAAGTTTCCGACGCGGTTACCCACGCACCGAAGGCAGGCGCCGCGTCCGCGCTCGGCTTTTTGCGCTTGCCGGCGGTATGGCTGTGCTTCACCTTCTTCCTGATTTCCGCCATGTCCTTCGGCGGCATCCAGAGCTTCGCGCCTGCGGCGCTGCGCGACCTGTACGCCGTGCCGTTCACCTTCGCCACCGCGTGTATTACCGCCTACATGCTGGCGAGCGCGGCGGGTCTCGCCGCGGGCGGTTTCATCGCCAGCCGAACCGCCTACCACGACCGCGTCATTGCGGTGGCGTTCTCGATTGCCGGTCTGCTCGCGGTGCTGGTCGCCTCGGCCACGCTGCCGGTGTGGGCGGTAATGCCGGTCGTCGGGCTGATCGGCTTTGGCGCGGGCATCGCCGGGCCCTCGCGCGATCTGCTGGTGCGCGCGGCGGCGCCAAAGGGCGCGACCGGGCGCGTCTACGGCGTCGTGTACTCCGGCCTCGACATCGGCCTGTCGATCTCGCCAGTGCTGTTCGGCGCTATGATGGACGCCAGCCACCCCGGCTGGGTATTCGTGATGATCGGCGTGTTCCAGGTGGGTGCGCTGCTCACCGCAGTGGGCGTCGGCGAGCGCGCGGCGCGCAGGGCGCCCCAAACGGCCTGACCGGCGATGGACGACCTGAGCGGCGAGCTGAACGTTCACGCCTCGCCGCTGGTGCGCCATGCGCTGATCGCGCTGGGTACGGTGTGCGTCGCGCTGGGGGTGATCGGCGCCCTTCTGCCGGTGATGCCGAGCACGGTGTTCTTCCTGGCCGCGGCGGCCTGCTATGCGCGCGCCTCGGAGCGTTTCTACCGCTGGCTGGTCACCCATCCGCAGATCGGCCCCACCGTGCGCGAGTGGCAGCGCCACCGCAGCATTCCCTGGCGTACCAAGCTCTACGCCATCGTGCTGATGTCGCTGACGCTCGGCAGCTCGATCGTGTTCTTCGTCAGGCCGCTTTGGCTGCAATTGTCGCTGACCGTATTCGGCGTCGGCCTCGCGATCTATCTTTACCGCATTCCCTCGCGCGACCGCCCGGCGCGCGCACCCGACGTTCGTTAACTCTGCCGGCCTTGCCGGTCCTGAATCAATTCAACGCAGAGGCGCTGAGGACGCAGAGGAAAGACAAGAACGACAAGCGAAGCGAACCACCAAGGCACCAAGGCCACCAACAATGACGGAAGCGAAAAACGAGGGCGCGAAGAGACGCAGAGATATCGAGTTATCGCTTCTTTTTTCCTCCGCGTCCTCTGCGCCTCTGCGTTGAAATCGTTTAGCGCCGGCCCCGGGCCGGCCTCACGCAGCACTCAGCACACAGTACGCAGCACCGGGGCGCCAGCCCCTTACCCAAACCGCCAGTCGGTGATGTCCGGCCGGTCGCCCGGCGTTACTTCCAGTTGGCGCCTTCGATCGCAAGCGTCTCCAGATAGGCGCCGATGCGGTAGATATCTTCCATGCTCAGCACGCCGCGCCATCCCGGCATGCCCTGGATGCGGCCCTGAACCTGGCGCCCGTCCAGGACGATCGTCACGAAATCCTTGAAGCCCTTATTGAACTTGCGCAGGTCGGCGCCGGTGCCGCGCTCGCCCTGACCGTCGGCACGCCCGCCATGGCAGTTGGCACAGGCGTTTCTAAACCAGGAACGCCCTTCGCGAATGGCTTTGGCATCGCCCGAGAATGGATTTGCCTCGGGAACTTCCTCCGCATGCGCCGAAACGCCGACAACATTCGCGGCACCGAGCAGCACCGCAAGGATCAGAACACGAACTAGGCTGCGCACTTTTTTACTCCTTGAATCTGGACATTTTCTTGAAGCTTTCAACGTCACTGCCTGGCGCCGGATCGCCCGGCCCGGCGAGAAAAAAGGAGCGCGCGCACCGCGCGCGCTCCAATCACGACCGGGAGATTTCCTGCTTGACAGTCGATGACGCTTACCGCGTAAAGGCGTAGATCCCGTGGCCGAATTCGGTCTTGAGAATTTCATCCCGTCCGAACTGGGCCTGCCCGCCAAGCGCCTGCACGATCATCTGCTTGCCCTTGTGCATGAACGTCATCGGGCCGGACTTGGCTGCGGTGCCGAGCTTCACGTCATACAGGACCTTGCCGCTGGCCTCGTCGACCACCTTGAAGTGCCCGCTCTGCGTCGTGTAGACGGTAATGCCCCCCGCGGTGGTCAGCATGCCCCCCGCATAGCCCGGCTTGCCCTTCTGGACATCGCGCCAGACTTCCTTGCCCGTCTTCACGTTCACCGCCTTGTCGATCTCGTCACCCCAGATGAATTCCTGGTAGGCGCCAAAGTGCCGCACGTTGGCGATCACCTTGATGTCCTCGAATCCGTACTTCATGCCGGATTCGGCGGCGGGAATGTGAATGTTGCCCGACTTCGGGTTGTACGCGCTCGGATACATGTTGGTGCCGCCCAGCAGCCCCGGCCAGACCTCGACTGGATCGCCGCCTTCTTCGGGCAGCGGCACCATGCCGACGGGACGCCCGTTGCTGTCGTAGCCCTTGATCCAGGTGACCTTGTCGACGAACTTGTCGGCCTTCAGGAACTTGCCGGTGCGCGCATCGAGATGGTGGATGTACCCGGTCTTGTTCGGCTGGACGATGGTCTTCTTGCCGTCGATGTTGATCACCATCGGCGTCTGGGGAATGTCGTAATCCCAGGGATCGCCCGGCACGCCGACGTAGCGCCACACCGCCTTGCCGTTTGTCGTGTCTACCGCCACGATGCTGGCGGCGCCCACGTTGTCCATCTCGCCGCCGCCACGGTTCTTCGGGTTCCACTCGTACGCATTGGCCGTGCCCGTGAAGTACATCTTGAGTTCGGGATCATACGACCCGACGATCCACGGACCGGCGCCGCCGTACTCGTGGCTTCCCTCGGGCCATGTGTCGTAGCCTTCCTCGCCCTTGACCGGGATCATGTTGGCCTTCCAGAGCATCTCGCCGTTCTCCGGGCTGGCCGCGAGTACATACCCGGGCAGACCACCGGTGTCGGTGGCGTTCATCGGCAGCAGGATCGCACCGGGAATGGCAAGCGGACCCACGGTGCTTACGTATCCGTTCGAGTCCTGTGCCTTGGAGAAGTCCTTCGGGTACGGAAGGCCCTTGTCCTGGTAGTCCTTGACGAACTTCGCCTTGCCCGTTTTGTAGTGAAGGGCATGCAGCTTGTTGTCGTTCGACAGGAAATAGACGTGATCGCCGGAAATCGCCACGCCGCGGTGCTTGCCGGTGAAGAACGGCACGTTGTAGCCACCCCAGTCTTCCGGCAGGGTGTGCTCGTACTTCCACACGATGCTGCCGTCGTCCGCGCTGATGGCGAATACCTTGTTGTCCTGCGGGAAGTACAGCAATCCGTCATGGTAAATGGGCGTCGCCATGGCGTCGGTCTTGCCGCCAGTGGAAACGGCCCAAGCCAGCTTGAGCTGACCCGCATTCTTGTTATCGATCTGGTTCAGCGTGCTGAACCTATGCCCGGCCCAATTGCCGTTCGCGTGCAGCCAGGATTCCCCGGCCTCCGCGCCCAGCATTGCGTCGGACACCGGCCCTGCCTGCACCAGCCCGACGAGACCGGCGGTTGCCATTGCGGCAACCACCGATTTCAGGGCAAGCCCTGTCGCCTTGTGCTTCATTGTGCTCCTCCTCTCGTTACTGCAGCGTTTTCGCTTTTCTAAGATGCCCTTCCGGGCGCTTGCGAGCGATCCGCAGACAATGCCGAAAGCGGAGTCGCACACTCAGTGGCGCGGGCTGCATACAGCATGACCCGACTGCTGGAGGGAGTTGCAGGTTGAAGCCGCCCGCAGGCGGCACCGCAATGCGGCGAACGACGCACGCGGCAAGTGTCCCGGCTGCGGATGCACTGCGGGTGATTCGGCTCAGCGCTTCAACTACGGACATCCTCCCCAAGACATTCACGTCTTCCGTGCGGTAGCTGACACCCGCGATCACACGCTCGGGCGCCAGCGTCCGCACTGTCTTTGTGCCGCACCTGCCTGCCCGGTAATTTCCGCAAGGTCAGGGCAAATGTCAACAGCATCTACCAATTCAACTCATGCTGCGCCGCAGCTAGGGCAAGCTGTGCAAGAATGCGCTGACCTGCACTAACCCGCAGGCAGCCTGATGACGAGCATGGCCCTTTTCGGCGCAACCGGCGCGCCGCATTCACATCAGAAAAAGAGAGGACTGCATGGCTTCACGCGCGAAACTTCTTCTGGCCCCGATCCTGACCATCCTTGCCGTTTCAGCGGCGCAGGCGGACGAGGTGCCAGTCACATGGCTCGATCCGACCTGCGGATATTTCGTCGTCAAGATGCCCGATGGAAATCCGGCGGAGGCCTTCGGCCTGTTTTCCCTCAAAGCGAATCCTCTTCCGGAGGTCGGGGATACGCTCACCGGAGACCTGGTTGGCGCAGAGGTCACGCTGCAGAACCTGTCCAAGGGAATCGCTCACGAGGCGATCCACTGGGCCAACGCCAAGTCGCAGGAGCAACTGGTGCGCAACACGCCCGTGCAGTGCGCCAGCAAATGGAAGCGCAAGAAAAAGTAACCGCCGTGCCGCGCCAGCGCGCGGCACGTCCCCGCCGAACCCGGCCAGTTCCGCGACACCGGCAACGCGAGGGCCGCCGCGGCCCGGACGACGCTCACTGCGGCGGGCGCTGAAGACAGCCGATCCCAGCGTTTGTTTGCCTTCGGCCCGCGTTAGCTGCCTTCGACCCAGAGACGCAGACGCGCGAAGGACACAAAGGGCGCGGAGGAAAAGCGAAACAGAGACCGAAAGAACCGCTTCATGCCTTTGGCGGTTGCTCAGGTTGGCCCCGCAAACATGAGCACACACTCAACCAGCCGTTTCGCGGCGTGTTGCGTGTTTCGCTTTCATGGTTTTCGGTGCCAAGTAATCAGTGCTTCGTAAGGCGATTCTGAGCACGGAGGAAACCAAAACCCGGACACGAAACGCGAGGTGATTCTCAAACGCCCTTGCTTTTCCTCCGCGTCCTCCGCGCCTCTGCGTTGAAAGCCTCTGAAGCCGGCCGCAAGGCCGTCCTCACGCAGCACTCGGCACACAGTACGCAGCACCGGGGCGCCAGCCCCTTACCCAAACCGCCAGTCCGTGATGTCCGGCCGGTCGATGCCGTGGCGGTGGGCGTGGCGCACGCATTCGATCTGCAGGTTGCGGAAGCGTTCCTTGGCATGCGCGCCGGCAACCTGCAGGCGCGGCACCCGGTCGATCACGTCGATCGCGATGCTGAAGCGGTCGATCTGGTTCTCGATGGCCAGCTCCAGCGGCGTGTTGATGCTGCCTTTTTCCTTGTAGCCGCGCACATGCATGTTGTCGTGGTTGGTACGGCGGTAGGCCAGGCGATGAATCAGCCAGGGATAGCCGTGGAAATTCAAGATCACCGGCTTGTCGCGGGTGAACAGGCTGTCGAAGTCGCGGTCGGACAAGCCCTGCGGGTGCTCGGAAGGCGGCTGCAGCTTGAACAGGTCCACCACATTCACGAAGCGCAGCTTCAGGTCGGCAAATTCCTCGCGCAGCAGCGACACCGCCGCCAGACCTTCGAGGGTAGGAATGTCGCCGGCGGTGGCCAGCACCACCTCGGGCTCGGCCCCGCGGTCGCTGCTCGCCCAGTCCCAGATGCCGATGCCTTTTTCGCAGTGAACCACCGCCTGGTCGATGTCCAGGTACTGCAGATGGTTCTGCTTGTCGCAGACGATGACGTTCACCAGGTCTTCGCTGCGCAGCGCGCGGTCGGCCACCGCCAGCAGGCAGTTGGCGTCCGGCGGCAGATAGATGCGGGTGACGCGCGGGCTCTTGTTCACCACTACGTCGATGAAGCCCGGGTCCTGGTGGGTGAAGCCGTTGTGGTCCTGCCGCCACACCGTCGACGTGATCAGCAGGTTGAGCGAAGCGATCTCCTTTCGCCAGGACAGGTTGCTGCAGATATCCAGCCACTTGGCGTGCTGGTTGAACATCGAGTCAACCACGTGCACGAACGCCTCGTAGCTGGACAGCAGCCCGTGGCGGCCGGTCAGCAGGTAGCCCTCCAGCATGCCTTCGACCGTGTGCTCGGACAGCATTTCCACCACCCGGCCGTCGGCGGCCAGCTCGGTGCCATCCGCATCCTCGGGAAAGCGCTCGGCCAGCCACAGCTTCTTGCTCACCTCGTAGATCGCGTCGAGCTTGTTCGAGGTGTTCTCATCCGGGCCGAACACCCGGAAGGCGTCCGGGTTGCGCCGCATGATGTCGCGCAGAAAGGCGCCGAACGGCCGCGTATTGAACGCGCGGTCGCGCCCCGGCCGCTCGACCCGCACCGCATAGTCGTGGAAATCCGGCATGCGCAGCGCGCGCTTGAGCAGGCCGCCATTGGCGTGCGGATTGGCGCCCATGCGCCGCGCGCCCCGGGGCGGCACCTCGCGCAGCGCGGCCACCGGCGCGCCCGCGTCGTCGAACAGTTCCTCGGGCTTGTAGCTTCGCAGCCACCGCTCGAGCAGCTTCAGATGCTCGGCACTGGTCTTCACGTCGGCAATCGGCACCTGGTGGGCGCGCCAGAAACCTTCCACCCGGCGGCCATCGACTTCTTCCGGCGCCGTCCAGCCCTTCGGGCTGCGCAGCACGATCATCGGCCAGTGCACGCGGCGCGCATCGCCGCCGCTGCGCGCACGTTCCTGCGCGGCGCGGATTTCGCGCACGCAATGGTCGAGCGTCGCCGCCATCGCCTGGTGCATGGATTCGAAGTCCGATCCTTCGACGAAGTACGGCGTCCAGCCGTAGCCGCGCATCAGCGCGTCCAGTTCCTCGCGCGGAATGCGCGCAAGCAGCGTGGGGTTGTTGATCTTGTAGCCGTTCAGGTTCAGCACCGGCAACACCGCGCCGTCGCGCGCCGAGTTCAGGAACTTGCCGATGTGCCAGGCGGTGGCCAGCGGCCCGGTCTCGGCCTCGCCATCGCCCACCACCGCGGCGACGATCAGGCCGGGATTGTCGAATGCGGCGCCGCAGGCGTGCGACAGCACATAGCCCAGTTCCCCGCCCTCGTGGATAGAGCCCGGCATCTCCGGCGTGCAGTGGCTGCCGATGCCGCCGGGGAACGAGAACGACCGGAACAGGCGCAGCATGCCCTCTTCGTCCTGGCTCTTTTCCGGATAGATCTCGGAGTAGCTGCCTTCCAGATACACGGGTGCCAGCACGCCGGGGGCACCATGTCCCGGCCCCGCCATGAAGATCGCATCCAGATCGTCGCGCCGGATCACCCGGTTGAGATGCGTGTAGACGAACGACAGGCCCGGGCTGGCGCCCCAGTGGCCGAGCAGGCGGTTCTTGATGTGCTCCGCCTTCAGCGGTTTGCGCAGCAGCGGGTTGTCCTGCAGATAGATCATGCCGAGCGCCAGGTAATTGCAGGCGCGCCAGAAGGCCTGCAGGCGCGCGAGTTCGTCTTTCGCGAGCGGCGCGCCGTCGACGCTGGCGCGGGCGGTTCCGCGCGGAATCAGCGCGGAGACGGTATCGGTTTCGGGCGTATCCATATCGGGCTCCAATACGTCGCCGCCGGTTGGCGGGCGGCAAATTTTTACCTTACGCGAGAACGCGCAGCGCCGCGGCACGATGCGCCCGGCGCTTGATCTGGCTCAAACGCCTGAAGGCCTGCCGGCGGCGCTTGCTCGGGCCGGGGCTCTCACGTATAAGCCGCCCATGCATCCCATGGTTCCCCTGCTACTGGTGCTGGGCCTGCTGCTCGGCCCGGCGTATTACGGTTATTGCGTCTATCTCAGCGGCGAGACCGCGCAGCGCATCGAGTTGCGCGAGCGCAGTGACCGTTGGGTGCTGCCCGATGGCAGCATCCTGCGCTTTCACAACAGCCTTGCCTACCGCCCGGTGGAGCTGGATCTGTCGCCGGACATGAACCTGGTGTCGCTGCGCCTGGAACTCGAATTTCCGCGCGAAACGCCGGCCGACGCGCCGGCGCTGCAGTACCAGGCAACACTGCAGCAATCCGGCTCCGCCACGCTCGAGCGCACGCTGACGGTCGATCCCGAGCCCGGCCGTCGCAAGGCCGACTTCGGCACGGTCGAGATCAATTTTCCCGGGCGCTATCTATTCCTGCTGGAGGAAAGCGGCCACGCCCGGGCCACGCCCGCCATCACCCTGGTGCTGCGGCACAAGATCGAGCAACCGAATCGCTACGTGGTCTGGATCGGGCTTTTGCTGCTGCTGGTGGCCTTCGTGCTGCAGACCCATGCGCTGTGGCAAGCGCGGCAACGTCTGCCCGGCGGGTAGGCAAGGTTGCGCTGCTCAGTGCTCGGGTCCCTGGAAGAGCGACTTTAACCACAGAGGTCACAGAGAACACAGGCGAAAAGAGGAAACGCGATATACGATAGCTCTTCGTTCCTGGCTCTTGCTCTTCCTCGAGCCTGGAGCCCTGCACCAGATGCTTGGTGAGCTTGGTGCCTTGGTGGTTTGCTCGCTTTTTTGTTTTCCTCTGCATTGAAAGCATTTATTGCCGGCCGCAGGCCGGCATCGCCCGGAACTCGGAACTGTTCTTCAGGATCGATCGCCATGACACCCAAGGACCTGTCCCGATTGCAAAGCCTCAGCGCGGCGGTGCTGTCCGACGTGCTCGACAGCCTCGGCCTGCGCGGGCAGGCCATGCGCCCGTTCGTACGGCCGCTCGACGAGAACCTGGTGCTGGTGGGCCGGGCGCGCACCGGCGCCTACATGCCGGTGGAGGCGGTACAGCCGGGCGAAAACCCCTACGAAGTCGAGATGGCGCTGGTCGACGACCTCGGGGCCGGCGACGTGCCGGTGCTCGCCTGCGGCGGACCGACCGAGCGCATCGCGCCCTGGGGCGAACTGCTCACCACCGCCTGCATCGGCCGGGGCGCGACCGGCTGCGTCACCGACGGGCTGGTGCGCGACGTGCGCCAGATCCGCGCGCTGCGATTCCCGGTATTTCATGGCGGTATCGGCCCGCTCGATACCAAGGGCCGCGCCCGCATGATCGAGCGCGATCAGCCGGTGAACTGCGCCGGCGTCACGGTGCGCTCCGGCGACCTGGTGTTCGGCGATGCCGACGGCGTGGTGGTCATTCCGCGGGAGCGCGCCGACGAGGCGATCGCGCTGGCGATCGAGAAGGTCGCGGGAGAAGACCGCACCCGCGAAGCGCTGCTCAAGGGCGAGAAGCTGAGCGAAGTGTTCAAGCGCTATGGAATTCTCTGAACGAGAGAAAGAGCGTGCTGCGTTCTGTGTGCTGTGTGCTGCGTGAAGCCGGCCCGGGGCCGGCGTCACAAACCCTCAACGCAGAGGCGCAGAGAACGCGGAGGAAAAGCGAAACAGACTTGGGACCCGGGACTCGGGACTCAGGGGCGGAAGAGAAGAACTCTCACCACAGAGAACACAGAGGAAAAGCATAAAGCTATGCACGGACATCTTCGTGCCTTCGTGCCTTGGTGTTTCGCTTCTGTCATTTCTAGGTGATCTTGGTGTCCTGGTGGTTCGCCCTGGTTTTTGCTTTTCTCTGCGCCCTCTGTGCCTCTGCGTTGAAAGCCTCTAGCGCCGGCCGCAGGCCGACGGCACTTGGCACTCGGAACTCGGAACTGCTCTTATGACAACAAACAACATCCCCGCGGTGCTGCTGGACTACATCGAGGGGCTGAAGACGCACGACATCGAGCGCATCGGGCGCACGATGGCGGAGGACCTGCAGTTCATCAGCGCCACCCGCATTCTCGGCAAGGCGCCGGCGCTGAAGATGCTCCGCGCGCTCTATACCGGGTTTCCCGACTGGGACTACAAGTACCGCGGGATCGAAGACCGCGGCCAGGGCAATTTCGCGATCATGTGGGACCAGGGCGGCACCCACACCGGCACCTGGGCGATGCCGGGCATGGACCCGATTGCGCCCACCGGGCGCACGGTGCGCATTCCACCGCACTACTTTTATTACCGGGTGAAGGATGACAAGCTGACGCTGATCTTTCCCGAGCCGACGCCGGGCGGCGCCCCGCGCGGCATCCTGGAACAAATCGGCGCCCGGCTGCCGCCGCTGTAATGCAAGCTTAGCCGGCGCCGCCCGGCGGAAACTTTGCGCCGGTATCGCCACTCCCGTCATCAGCCATTTCCGGAGGTCTGCATGATCGCCTTCAAAGTCAACGGACGCACTGTCGAAGTCGATGCCGAGCCCGATACCCCGTTGCTCTGGGTGCTGCGTGATTACCTCAACCTGACCGGCACCAAGTTCGGCTGTGGCGTCGCCGCCTGCGGCGCCTGCACCGTGCACCTCGACGCCGCCGCGGTGCGTTCGTGCGTGCTGCCGGTGTCGGCCTGCGCAGGCCGCTCGGTCACCACCATCGAAGGCCTGGCGGGCGACGGCGCGCGCCACCCGCTGCAGCAGGCGTGGATCGACCGCCAGGTGCCGCAATGCGGTTACTGCCAGAGCGGCATGCTGATGGCGGCCGCGGCGCTGCTGCGCGCGAATCCGAACCCTTCCGACAGCGACATCGCATCCGGCATCACCAACATCTGCCGCTGCGGCACCTACGGACGGATTCGCGCCGCGATCCGTGACGCGGCCAGGGCACGCGGAGCGCGGTCATGAGCGCGGCGCCGGCGCGCGGCAAGCCGCGCAGTCCCTGGCGGCGCCGTTTCCTCATCGGCGCGGGCGCGGCCAGCGGCGCCCTGGCGATCGGCGTCTGGGCGTTTTACCGAAAGCGCGATCGACTCGCCGCGCCCGAAGCACTAACGGCGAACCCCGGCGAAGCGACTCTCACCGGCTGGCTGAAGATCGCCAGCGACGGACGCATCCTGGTGCAGGTGCCGCGCCAGGAGATGGGCCAGGGCGTCACCACCGCGCTGCCGATGCTGGTGGCGGAAGAGATCGATGCCGACCCGGCAATGGTCCATTTCGAGCAGGCGCCCGTTGCGCCGCTGTACGCCAACCCAACCCTGCTTGGCGACGGCGTGCCGATGCGGCCGGACGATACCGGCTTGCCTGCGACGCTCATGCGGCTGACCCAGTACAAGTTTGGGCAGACGCTGGGTCTGGTGGCGACCGGCGGCTCCACCAGCGTGCGCGATGCATGGGAACCGATGCGTGCCGCCGGCGCCGCCGCCCGCGCCATGCTGGTGCAGGCCGCCGCGCAACGTTTCGGCGTCCCGGCGGCCGAGTGCACCGTGGAAAACAGCCGCGTCATGCACGCCGGCAGCGGCCGCAGCGCGGGTTTTGGCGAGCTGGCGATGGAGGCCGCGGCGCTGCCGGTACCGCAGGATGCCCAGCCCAGGGAACCGTCGCAGTTCAGGCTGCTCGGCAAGCCGCACGCGCGCCTCGACGTGCCCTCGAAGACCGACGGCAGTGCCCAGTTCGCGATTGACATGCGACGCCCCGGCCTGCTGTACGCGGCCATCGCGCAATGCCCGGTGTTCGGCGGTCGGCTGAAGTCCTTCGACGACAACAAGGCAAAGGCGCGCAAAGGCGTGCGCGGCGTGTTCGGGCTGCCGCCGACCAGCACCTCGGCCGCGGCAGTGGTGGCGGTGGCCGAGCACTACTGGCAGGCGCAGCGTGCGCTCGCCGAAGTGGACATCGTGTGGGACGAAGGGGACCATGCCGGCCACGACACCCGCGCGCAGCGCGATCGCTACACCGCGCTGCTGCGCGACGGCAAGCCGCGCAGCTACGAGTCGGTGGGCAACATCGACCATGCGCTGGCGGCGCCGGCGCGCGCGCTGACGGCCGACTACTTCGTGCCGTATCTCGCGCACGCCACCATGGAGCCGATCAACTGCACCGCGCTGGTCCGCGCCGACGGCGGCTGCGAGGTGTGGGTGGGCAACCAGTCGCCGACGCTGGTGCGCTGGTTCGCGGCGCGCGCCGCCGGCGTGGACAGCGACCAGGTCACGGTGCACTCGCCGTACATGGGCGGGGGCTTCGGCCGCCGCGCCGAGGTCGATGTGGTGATGCAGGCGGTCATGCTGGCGGCGAAACTGCCGGACACGCCGGTGCAGCTCATCTGGTCGCGCGAGGAAGACACCCGGCACGACGTCTATCGGCCGATGGCGGCGGCGCGCCTCGACGCCGCGCTGGACAATGCCGGCAACATCGCCGGCTGGCGCCACCGCATCGTCAGCCAGTCGTGCACCGGCGGCATCACCGCCCGGCTGCTGCCGGCCGCCGCCTCCGACCTGATGAAGGACAAGACCAACGTCGAAGGCGCTTTCGACCTACCCTACGCCATGCCCAATCGCCGGGTCGAGCATGTGCTCGTGCACGAGCCGGTGCCGGTGGGGTTCTGGCGCAGCGTCGGCCACAGCTTCAACGCCTTTTTCACCGAATGCTTCATGGACGAATGCGCCCATGCGGCCGGCCGCGACCCGGTCGAGTACCGGGCCGCCATGCTGACAGATTCGCCCCGCCATCTGAAAGTGCTGGAAACCGCCGCGCAGCGGGCCGGCTGGGGCACACCGCCGCCGGCCGGACGCCATCGCGGCGTCGCGCTCGCCGAAAGCTTTCATTCCATCGTCGCCCAGGTGGCCGAGGTCGAAATCGTCGACGAGCAACCGCGGGTGCACCGGGTGGTGTGCGCGGTCGACTGCGGGTTCGCCGTGAACCCGGACACGGTGATCGCGCAGATGGAAAGCGGCATCGTGTTCGGACTGACCGCCGCGCTTCATGGCGAAATCACGGTCAGGAGCGGGCGCGTCGAGCAGGGCAATTTTCCCGACTACGACATGCTGCGGCTGGCGCAGATGCCGGCGATCGAGGTGCACATCGTCGATTCCGGCATCGAACACCTCGGTGGCATCGGCGAGCCCGGCACGCCGCCGATCGCGCCCGCGGTGTGTAACGCGATCTTCGCGGCGACCGGGCGGCGGGTACGCGAACTGCCGATCCGGCTGGCCTGACCGCTCGAACTCCCGAAGAGACGCTACCTCGCGCTGACCACCTCGCCAAACAGCTTCCATTCCTTGCCGTCGAAGCGCGCCAACTGGCCCGACTCGATCAGGAAGAAGTCTTCGGGGCCGGTGTCCCACTTGATGCCCGGCAGCATCATCGGCATCTGCAGGTCGCTGATCGAGGCCATCTGCTTCATCACGTTCGCGCGCGTCAGCTCGTCGCCGCAGGCCTCGAGCACATGCACCACGCCCTGCCCGATGAGGTAGCCGCTCACGTTGAATGCATCCTTGAAGTCGGCATCCGGCATGTATTTGCGGAACCACTCGGTGTATGCCTTGACGTCGTCGTCGTTCGCCCACTGCGGGTCGATCGGGTCCTTGAAGTACAGGGCCGTGATCAGGCCGACCGATTTTTCCAGGCCGGCGGGCGCCAGCACCGAGCCGACCGAGCTCGACACGTTGTTCAGAATGTGCAGCGGCCGCCAGCCGATGTCGTAGGCCTTGCGGATCGCCTGCGCGGCGAACTTCGGCGTGGTCACGTTGAAGAAGGTGTCGGCGCCGGAAGCCTGCAGCGACACGATCTGCGAGTCGACGGTCGGATCGGTGACCTCGTAGCTCGCCTCGGCGACGATCATCTTCGCCGCCCTGTCGCCGAGGCCTTTCTTCAGTCCCTCGACGTAGTCCTTACCGTAATCGTCGTTCTGGTAGAGAATCGCGATCTTCGCATCCGGCTTGTTCTCGAGCAGGTAGCGCGCATAGATCCTCGACTCGGCCGTGTAGCTCAGGTTGAAGCCCATGGTCCAGGGAAAGTTCTTCGGGTCGCCCCACTTGGTCGCGCCGGTATTCACGAAGATGTGCGGCACGCCGCGGCTGTTCACGTACTGATGAATGGCGGTGTTGGTCGGTGTGCCGAGCGTGCCCGCCAGAAACAGCACCTGCTCTTCTTCCACCAGCTTGCGCACCTGCTCCACCGTGCGCGGCGGGCTGTAGCCGTCGTCCAGGCTGATGAAGTTGATCTTGCGCCCGTTCACCCCGCCGCGGTCGTTGATCATCTTGAAGTAGGCCGATTCCGCCCGGCCGATGGTGCCGTAGGCGGACGCCGGCCCGCTGTAGGGGTTGGTGCTGCCGACCTTGATCTCGGTGTCGCTTACGCCCTGCTCGTAGCCCGACTGCTCGCCGCAGCCGGCAAACGCCGCTGCGGCCAGGGCCGCCAGGGCGAGCGCCCGCAACCATCGCTTCGTTTCCATCGCTCCCTCCTCCTTCACCGCGGTTCACGGATCGGCCCGCCGGCGGCTGCCCGACGGGCCGTCAGCCTCGCCCACGCCAGTCGCAGAAAACCGGCGACGCCGGTGGGCATGAGAAACACGAACGCCAGCAGAAACAGTCCGTACACCGCCCACGGCGCCGCCCTGGAAATCTGGTCGGCAATGTTCGGCACGAACTGGATGAACAGCGCGCCGTAGATCGCGCCGCTGATCGAGGCCAGGCCGCCGATCACGATGCCGATCAGGAAGCTGATCGACAGCAGCGCGACAAAGCTGTCCGGCGCAACGAACTGCACCACCACCGCGCCGAGCGCGCCGCCGACGCCGGCGTACAGCGCGCTCACGCCGAAAGTGAGGGTCTTCACCGCCGCGACGTTGATGCCCATCGCCTCGGCCGCGATCGGATGATCGCGAATCGCGACCATCGCCCGGCCGATGCGCCCGCGCAGCAGGTTCCACGCGATCCAGAACATCAGCAGCGCGATCGCCAGGGTAAAGAGGTAAAGCCACTGGTCCTGGGTGAGCGGCAACCCCAGGGGCGGCTTCGGCTTAGAAATGACGATGCCCTGCACGCCGCCGGTCCAGTGCTCGAGGCCCTGGTATTTGAGTATCTGCGGCATCGCCACGCCCAGCGCAAAGGTCGCCAGCGCCAGGTAATGCCCGTGCAGCCGCAGCGCCGGCAGCCCGAACAGGCAGCCGGCGACGAAGCACGTGAGTCCGGCCGCCGGCACCGTGGCCCAGTACGGAACCCCGGCGTGATGCATCAGGATGGCGGCGACATACGCGCCGATCGCGTAGAAGGCGCCGTGCCCGAGCGAGATCTGGCCGTTGAAGCCGGTCAGCAAATTCAGCCCGATCAGCACGATCGAGTACACCAGCACCAGGTTGAACTGGAACACCCGGTAGCTGCTCACCACGAACGGCAGCGCGCAGGCAGCCACCACCACCACGGCGATCAGGATCCAGCGCGCGCGGTCAGCTTCCATGCCCCGCATCACACCCTCGTCACGAAGGCGCGGCCGAACAGGCCGGTCGGCCGGAAGATCAGCACGCCGATGATCACCGCCAGCGCGACGGTGAGCTTCAGCTCGGTGCCGACCACGTAGGCACCCATCAGGTTTTCCAGCACGCCGATCGCCAGGCCGCCGACCACTGCGCCGAACGGGTTGTCGATGCCGCCGAGCAGCGCCGCCGCAATCGCGTACAGCAGCACGCCCGACAGCATGTTGGGGTCGAGGTACACGATCGACGCGATCATCATGCCGGCCACCGCGCCGATGGCGGCCGCCAGCCCCCAGCCGAGCGCCAGCATCCAGCCCACGCGGATGCCGGCCAGCCGCGCCGACACCGGGTTTTCGGCGGTGGCGCGCATCGCCAGGCCGAGCGGCGTGAAGCGAAAGAACAGATAAAGCAGGGTCAGCACCAGCACCGAGATTCCGACCACGCCCGCCTCGTGGGTGGAAATGTAGGGCCCGAACAACGGCTGCGACGGGAACGGGCTCGGAAACACCTTGATGGTGTAGCTGAAGATCCAGCCGGCGACGCTGTTGAAGATGACCAGCAGGGCGATGAAGACCACCACCACGGTGAGCACCGGCGCGTTCGCCACCCGGCGGATCACCGCGCGCTCGATCACCACCCCGATCACGAACGAGGCCAGCACCGTGGACACAAACGCCAGCCAGTACGGCACGCCGGCGTTGATCATCGCCCAGGCGAGATAAGTGGAAAACATCGCCATCTCGCCCTGGGCGAAATTGATGTGGTGGGTCGACTGGTAGATCATCACCAGCGCGAGCGCCAGGCTGGCGTACACCGCGCCGTTCGCCAGCCCCGCCAGCACCTGGTGCAGGAATGCTTCCATCGCTCAGCCTTCTCCCGTGTTGCCGCGCACGCCGCGGACCGGGTGGTTGCGGGCCTTGTGCAGGTCGGGCGTCATCGTCGTTTGCCGCTCAGTAACCGCCGCTCAGTAACCCAGATACGCCTGGCGCACGTTGTCCGCCCGCCGCAGCTCCTGCGCGGGCCCGGACATGACCACACGACCGGTCTCCAGCAGATACGCGGTGTTCGCCAGATCCAGCGCAAGGCTTGCGTTCTGCTCGACCAGCAGCATGCTCACCTTCTGCTCCGCGTTGATCGTACGCATGATGCGGAAGATGTCCTGCACCACCAGCGGCGCGAGCCCGAACGACGGCTCGTCCAGCAGCAGCAGCCGCGGGCGCAGCATCAGCGCGCGCGAGATCGCCAGCATCTGCTGCTCGCCGCCGGACAGGGTGCCGGCCTGCTGATGGCGGCGCTCCTTCAGCCGCGGAAAGTAGGCGTAGATACGCTCGAAATCTCGCGCGACTTCCGCGCGGTCGCGCCGGGTGATGGCGCCCACCCGAAGGTTTTCCTCGGTGCTGAGGTTGAGGAAGGTGCCGCGCCCGTCGGGCACGTGCGCCACGCCGAGACGCACGATGGCTTCCGTCGGCCGTCCCGCGATCTGCGTGCCGGCCAGCACGATGCTGCCGCGCACCGGCAGCAGGCCGCACAGCGCCCGCAGCAGCGTGGTCTTGCCCGCGCCGTTGGCGCCGAGCACGGTGGTGATGCCGCCGTCTTCCACCGAGAACGACAGGCCGTGCAGCACGTCGCTGCGCCCGTATCCCGCGTGCAGGTCGCTCACTTCGAGCACCGGCATCAGTCTTCGCCCAGGTAGGCGCGGATGACTTCCGGGTCGCGCTGCACCGCCGACGGCACTCCGTCGGCGATCTTGCGCCCGAAATCGAGCACCACCACCCGGTCCGACACGCGCATCACCAGGTTCATGTGGTGCTCCACCAGCAGGATGGTGAGCGACAGCTCGGCGTGTATGCGCCGGATCAGCTCCATCAGCGCCTCGACCTCCTGGTGATTGAGCCCCGCGGCCGGCTCGTCGAGCAGAAGCAACGACGGTTGCGCCGCCAGCGCGCGCGCCAGCTCAACCCGCTTCTGCACGCCGAACGGCAGGTCGACGAAGGTGACGCAGGCCACGTCGTCGAGCCCGAGCAGGCCGATGAGTGCGTCGACGCGTTTCTCCACCAGCGGTTCTTCGCGCCGGGTGACCGGCAGGCGCAGCGCGTTGGCGAAAAAGCCGCCGCGGCTGCGGCAATGTGCGCCGACCATCGCGTTGTCGCGCACGCTCATCGAGCGGAACAGCGCCAGGTTCTGGAAAGTGCGGCCGATGCCCAGCGCGGCGATGCGGTGCCGCGGCACCGACGCGAGCGGCTGGCCGTTGAACTCGATCGAGCCTTGCTGCCAGTCGTAGAGCCGCGACAGGCAATTGAAGAGGGTGGTCTTGCCGGCGCCGTTGGGGCCGATCAGGCCGGCGATCTCGCCGCGCCGCACTTCGAACGACACCCCGTCGAGGGCGACGATGCCGCCGAAGCGCACGCTGAGCCTGCTCACGCGCAGCAGCGCAGGTTGGGTTGCCTGCGACGGCGGATCATCCCGTGCCAATGGCGCCGCGCTCATGTTGGACTTGTGATCGCCGCGCCTGCGCGCACACGCACAGGGGCCGCGCTCGCCTCCCCGTCATTGTCAGGGCCGATACCGATCCGCCCCGGCCGATACTGACACGAAGGCCTGCAGGGGTAAAGGCAGGCAGCCGCACAATGCGCCGTGTTGCGCTGCATCGCGGGCGCGCGGCGGACCACCGTCAGGTTTACGCCCGACGCTTGCGAAAGCTCAGAACGATCTCGGCAACCCGAGGATGTGCTCGGCCACGTAG
>CALJLA010000175.1 GCA_937983055.1 uncultured Pseudomonadota bacterium | reverse complement strand
CCTGTATCTCATCTTCGCTGGTGACTCGCTGCCCGAGCTTAGCTGGAGCGCCGTTGACCTTGACCTTGCCGGAAACGATCAGCTCCTCCATCGCACGCCGCGAACCCAACCCAGCCTGGGCGAGAACCTTCTGCAGCTTCTGCGAGCGCAACGGAATGGCGGCCTCTTCGCGCACCGCGGGCCTCGCCGGAGGGCGCAGCGGTCGGCGCTGGGTCCGCGCCAGCTTGGGCGTGCTCTTCGGCGCCCCGCGCCGCGGCCTGCTGGTTTTCTCCGATCCGCCCGCCATCAGACCTGGCGCCGTTCCAGCACCGCCTGCGCGAGCGTGCCGCTGTCGACGTGCTCGAGCTCGCCGCCCACCGGCAGGCCCCGCGCAATGCGGCTCAGCTTGAGTCCGCGCGGGGCAAGCATCTGCGCGATGTAGTGCGCGGTGGCTTCGCCTTCCATGGTGAAGTTGGTGGCCAGGATTACCTCCTTCACGACGCCGTCGGTGGCGCGCCGGATCAGCCGATCGAGGTGAATGTCCTTGGGACCGATCCCATCAAGGGGTGAAAGCCGCCCCATGAGCACGAAGTACAGACCGGTATAGGCCTGGGCCTGCTCCATCATTGCGACGTCCGCCGGCATCTCGACCACGCACAGCGCGCCGGCATCGCGGCGGCTGGAAGCGCACAGCTCGCAGATGGCTTCTTCGGTGAAACTGTTGCAGCGCTCGCAGTGGCGCACGCGGGCAACGGCCTGCTCAAGCGACTGTGCCAGCCGCCTCGCACCATCCTGATCGTGCTGCAGCAGATGGTAGGCCATGCGCTGCGCGGACTTCGGGCCGACGCCGGGCAGGCAGCGCAACGCCTCGACCAGCGCCTGGAGACTGGAGGGAGTTTTCACAGATAACGGGCAGTGAACCGAAAGCGCTCGTGCCGGCTTGCACGTCAGAAGGGAAACTTCATCCCCGCCGGCAAGGGCAAACCGCTCGTCAGGCCCGCCATGCGCTCCTGCGTCGCCGCCTCGACCCGCCGAACGGCATCGTTTACGGCGGCAGCGACGAGGTCTTCGAGCATGTCCTTGTCGTCCGCGAGAAGGCTCGGGTCGATCGACACCCGCTTGACGTCGTGCTTGCCCGTCATCACCACCTTGACCAGCCCCGCGCCGGCCTGACCTTCTATCTCCATGCGAGCGATTTCTTCCTGCGCCTTCTTCAGATTCTCCTGCATTTGCTGCGCCTGCTTCATCAGCCCGGCGAGCTGGCCTTTCATCATTGCAAACCTCCAGTCACGGTTGCGCCGGCTTGATCGAGGAATCGATCACACGGGCGTCGAAATCTTCGACAAGTTCCTGCACGAAAGGATCGGTGTCAATCGCCTCGACCGCACGCTCCAGGCGTTGCTGCTGCTCGCGGTCTTCTTCGGCGGCGGGCGTGCGGCCATTGCCGCCAATTGCGATGCGCACCCGCAGCCTGCGGCCGAGGCGGGCCTCGAGCGCCTGCTGCAGCTTGTCGGCGTAGGCCTTCTCGATGAGGTGGCCATGCGCTTTCGGGACGGCAAGCTCGATCAGGTCGCCCTCGGTCCGCTGCAACTCGCAATGATCAGCCAGCATGCGTGCCATGCCGCCCAGTTGAAGCTGCCTGATCAGTCCGCGCCAGTCGGACAGTTCCGCCTGCGCAGAGGCCGGTCCACTCGGCGCTTTCTCCTGCGCCGCCGCCGGAACCGGCTCCTCGGCGCGCCTCCCCGCCTCGGCGTCTGCGGGAATAAAGGCCAGCATGCGCAGGAGGGTCATGGTAAAGCCGGCGTACTCATCCGGCGCAAGGCCCAGGTCGCGCCGTCCGTGCAAGGCGATCTGGTACATCAGCTGCAGATCTTCCGGGGCGAAATCGCCGCTCAGCTCGACCATCCGGGAATAGTCAGGGTCGTCCTCGCCGACCGTTCCGGGGATGGTCTGCAGCAGCGCGAGCCGGTGCAGCAGCGCCGCCAGGTCCTCGAGCGCAGCGTCGAAAGACAGGTTGCGCGCCAGCATACGATCGGCTTCAGCGATGAGCCCGGGGCCGTCGCGACGCGACAGCGCGCGCACGAGGTTGAACAGGTATTCGCGATCCACCGCACCCAGCATCTCGCGCACCGCGGCCTCCTGAACGCTGCCGCCGCCGTGCGCGATCGCCTGGTCGAGCAGCGACAGCGCGTCGCGCATGCTGCCCTGGGCCGCCCGCGCGAGCAGCGCAAGGCCCGCGCCTTCGTGCGCCACGCCTTCGCGTTCCAGCACGTGCTCAAGCTGGCCGCGGATCTGGGCAGCCGGGATCTGCTTAAGATTGAACTGTAGGCAGCGCGACAGCACAGTGACCGGGATCTTCTGGGGATCGGTCGTCGCCAGAACGAACTTGACGTGCGCCGGCGGCTCCTCGAGCGTCTTCAGCATCGCGTTAAAAGCCGATCTCGACAGCATGTGCACTTCGTCGATGATATAGACCTTGTAACGCCCGGCCGTGGGCGCGTAGAGAGCGCTTTCCAGCAGCTCGCGCATGTTGTCGACCTGGGTGTTCGACGCCGCATCCAGCTCGATCAGGTCCACGAACCGGCCGGCGTCGATCTCCGAGCAGCTGCGGCAGGCGCCGCAGGGCAGCGCGGTCACGCCAGTCTCGCAGTTGAGCGCCTTGGCGAGAATCCTGGCGAGCGTCGTCTTGCCCACGCCGCGCGTGCCGGTGAGCAACCATGCGTGATGCAGGCGATTCTGTTCCAGGGCATTACTGAGTGCCCGGACCACATGCTCCTGTCCGACCATCTCGGCAAAGCTGCGCGGGCGCCACTTGCGCGCCAGGGCCACGGTCATGGGGCGTCTCCCGGCACCCGCCCCTCGTCGCGGTCGCGCAGTTCGCGGACTTCAGCGCAGATCGACGGTTCGACCTGACTTAGACCCCGGCATGGGCAGTTGCCGGAAAGGCCTGTTTCGGGCACCCAGGCCACCTCTCCCACAGGTCCGCCGCCCGCTGCGGCGCTGACGGCCAATACATCGACCGCGGCCGCCCGACCGGGTTGCGCCGCGGACTGCAGGGCGGCGGCATTCTGCCGCGTCGCCTTGCGCAAAGGGTGGCGAGCCTGAACCCCGGCACTTGCAGAGAATAGCTGTGGCTGCTTCCTTCCGGACCTGACCAGATTCACTACCTTGCAATGCGGGGAGGCCCGCCATTGAACCGAATTGTCTGCACCGCCAGTCCCGCCCTGGACCGAATGCCGCTGCACCCTTGAGTACACCGGATCGCTCAGGCGATGCGCAGTTAGGGCATTGTGTACGCGCAATCCGCCGTTATATGGCCGGTTCGCCATCCCGAAGTTCAGGCGACCGCGACCGGGATCTTCCCGATTTTCGCCTGCCAGTGGGCCGGACCGGTCTGGTGCACCGACGTCCCGTTGACATCTACGGCGACCGTGACCGGCATATCGCGCACTTCGAACTCGTAAATCGCCTCCATGCCGAGTTCCTCGAACGCGACCACCCGAGAAGACCTGATCGCCTTCGACACCAAATAGGCCGCACCGCCAACCGCCATCAGATACACCGCCCGGTGCCTCCGAATCGCCTCGATTGCAACCGGGCCGCGTTCGGCCTTGCCGATCATGCCGAGCAGCCCGGTCTTCTCGAGCATCATGTCTGTGAACTTGTCCATCCGGGTGGCGGTGGTCGGCCCTGCCGGGCCGACGACTTCGTCGCGCACCGGGTCGACCGGACCGACGTAGTAGATGAACCGGTTACGGAAATCGACCTGGTTGGGCAACCCGCGCCCGGAGGCAAGCAATTCCTGGATGCGCTTGTGCGCCGCATCGCGCCCGGTCAGCAGTCGCCCATTGAGCAGCAGCGTCTCGCCCGGCTTCCAGCGCGCCACCTCCTCGCGGGTTACGCGCGCGAGGTCCACCCGCCGCGCGTCCGCTGCCGGCGCCCATCGCACGTCCGGATAGTCCTCGAGACGTGGCGGTTCCAGTACCGCCGGGCCGCTGCCGTCCAGCACGAAGTGCACATGCCGGGTCGCCGCGCAGTTGGGAATGATCGCCACCGGAAGCGAAGCCGCATGGGTCGGATAATCGCGAATCTTCACATCCAGCACCGTGGTCAGCCCGCCCAGACCCTGCGCGCCGATTCCCAGGGCGTTAACCTTGTCGTGAATCTCGACGCGCAGCTCTTCCAACCGGTTGCGCGGGCCGCGCGCCTTCAACTCGTGCATGTCGATCGGTTCCATCAGCGCTTCCTTGGCAAGCACCATCGCCTTCTCGGCGCTGCCGCCGATGCCGATGCCGAGCATGCCGGGCGGACACCAGCCCGCCCCCATCGTCGGCACTGTCTTGAGCACCCAGTCCACGATGCTGTCGGAGGGATTGAGCATGACGAACTTCGACTTGTTCTCCGAGCCGCCGCCCTTCGCCGCGATGTCGACTTCCACCTTCTCGCCAGGCACCAGGTCGACATGTACCACCGCTGGCGTGTTGTCCCGGGTGTTGCGGCGCGCCCCGGCCGGCTCCGCCAGGATCGAGGCGCGCAGCTTGTTATCCGGATGGAGGTAGGCGCGACGCACGCCCTCGTCGACCATCTGCTGCAGGCTGACAGTCGCGTCTGCCCACCTTACGTTCATGCCCACCCGCACGAAAGCCACGACGATGCCGGTATCCTGGCAGATCGGACGCCGCCCCTCAGCGCACATGCGCGAATTGGTGAGAATCTGGGCGATCGCGTCGCGCGCCGGTGCCGACTCTTCCCGCTCGTAGGCGGCCGCCAGCGCGCGGATATAGTCGGCCGGATGATAGTAGGAAATGTACTGCAGCGCGTCCGCGATGCTCTGGACGAATTCTTCCTGCTTGATCGGAGCCATGGCGATGTATGGAGAACGCTTAGTGCGCCTCAAGGCGCATCGTCAGTCGGTCAGTATAAGCCATGGCCAGAGCTGACACGACAAAGGTCAGGTGGATCACCACCTGCCACATGATCGTCTGCGACTCCATGTGCGGTGCATTGATGAAGGTCTTGAGCAGATGGATCGACGAGATGCCGATCAGGGCCAGCGCCAGTTTCACCTTGAGAATTCCGGCGTTCACATGCGACAGCCACTCCGGCTCGTCCGGATGCCCTTCCAGGCGAAGACGGGAAACGAAGGTTTCGTAGCCGCCGACGATCACCATGATCAGCAGATTGGCAATCATCACCACGTCGATCAGCCCGAGAACGATGAGCATGATGTCCGTCTCGGTCATGGTTCCGACATCGGTTACGAGATGCGACAACTCGACCATGAAATGGTAGACGTAGACCGCCTGCGCAATGATCAGGCCCAGGTAAAGCGGTGCCTGGAGCCATCGGCTCCAGAAAATGAAGGTTCCCAAGGTTTTCTGACGGGGAGTGATTTGCGCCTGCATTTCGGTATACCAGTACGAAAAACCGGCGGATTCTACCCGAAGGCTGGCGCCGCAGACGACGCCCGCTTGGAGGCAACCTGCATCCGGCTATAATCGGCTGCAAACAGGCAGTGACCTGCCGCCAGTCATCACGAGCGTCTTTGACGCCTTTCGGGGAGGATCGAATGAGCACGATCGAGTCGGTCTTGCAGGAAACCCGGGTCTTCGAACCGGCGCCGGACTTCGTCAAGCAGGCCAACGTGTCGGGCATGAGCGCGTACCGGAGCCTCTGCGACGAGGCTGAGCGCGACTACGAGGGATTCTGGGCCCGTCATGCTCGGGAGAACCTGCTCTGGCAGAAGCCGTTTACCAAGGTGCTCGACCAGAGCAAGGCGCCTTTTTTCCGGTGGTTCCATGACGGCGAGCTCAATGTCTCCTACAACTGCCTCGACCGTCACCTGAACACCCAGCCCAACAAGATCGCCGTGATTTTCGAGGCGGACGACGGCACGGTGACAAAGGTCACCTACAAGCAGCTTTTTCACCGCGTATGTCAGCTGGCCAATGGCCTGAAGCACCTCGGCATTCGGCCGGGCGACCGGGTCATCGTCTACATGCCGATGTCGATCGAAGCCATCATCGCCATGCAGGCCTGCGCCAGAATCGGCGCCACCCATTCGGTCGTGTTTGGCGGCTTTTCGGCAAAGAGCCTCCAGGAGCGCATCGTGGACGCCGGAGCGGTCGCCGTCATCACTGCGGATGGCCAGAACCGGGGCGGCAAGGAGATTCCGCTCAAGCCCGCGGTCGACGAAGCGATCGCGATGGGCGGCTGCGACGCCATCAAGCACATGATCGTCTACCGTCGCACCGGCAGCGCCATCAAGCTGAATGAGCCGCGCGACATGT
>CALJLA010000174.1 GCA_937983055.1 uncultured Pseudomonadota bacterium | reverse complement strand
CTGCGCGGCCTGCCTTCGGGCTCCGGCGTCGGCGCGGCCCGCGACGCCGTCGAGCAGGCGCTGTGGCGGATGATGTCCTTCTACGACACGCCGATCGCCGACCTCGACCGCGCGGCCGAAGCCGACCCCGACTGGGCGCTGCCGCACGTGATGAAGGCCGGCTTCCTGCTCAGCCTGACCGCACCGCCGCTGCTGCCCGACGCCGGCGCGGCGCTCGCCCCCGGCTTCCCAGCGCGCCAGCGCGCGCAGCCAGGCGCGCTCCAGGGCGAGCCCGATGCGCTCGATCAGCATCACCCAGGAAAATCCGGTGAAGAGCGTCACGCCGACCGCCCACAGGATCAGCAGCAGCATCGTGCTCCCGGTGAAACCGAAGGCGTGCGACGCGCTGTCCGAGACCAGCGCGCCGATCACTCCGCCGGCGCCCTGCGGCAGTTCGGCCGGCAGGCTGTACAGGCGCAACGCCTCGAACCCGCTCGCGGCAATGATCAGCAGCAGGAACCCGCCGGCCGCCAGTGCCACCGAACGGCGGTCGGTGTCCGGCGCGGCGTGGATGCGGCGGTAGGCCCACACGATGCTGGCGCACAGGGCAAAGGCCCACCACCAGGCCGACAGCCCGAACAGATACAGGAGGATATCGGCGACATAGGCGCCCACTTCGCCGCCCGCATTGGCAACCGTCGAGCCGGTGGCCTGATGCGACAAGCCCGGATCGCTCACCCGGTAGGTGGCCAGGATCAGGACCAGATAGACGGCTACCCCGACGGCCAGCAACAGCCAGGACTCGCGCAGCAGCGCCGCCAGCCGCGGCGGCAGGGGTTTGCGCACCGCGGTGCTGGCGCGGGCGCTGGCTTTCTTCCCGGATGTGGAGCGCAAGTACTTGTGGCCTATGAAAATTCGGGCAATTCTATCGCACCGCGCCAAGTTCCGACAGCATCCGCGACTGCGCCTCGACAGTGGCGCGCCCCCGCTGCTACATTCACGCCTTTTT
Organism: uncultured Pseudomonadota bacterium; assembly: GCA_937983055.1. Classification (GTDB taxonomy): domain Bacteria; phylum Pseudomonadota; class Gammaproteobacteria; order Burkholderiales; family Eutrophovitaceae; genus CALJLA01. The sequence goes on along the minus strand of CALJLA010000174.1, from coordinate 10,730 downwards.
GCAGCGCAATTCAACCTCCGCATCCATGGCAAACGTCACCAAGCACGCCCGATTGCTGATTCTCGGCTCCGGCCCGGCCGGCTACACCGCCGCGGTCTACGCCGCCCGCGCCAATCTCAAGCCGGTGCTGGTCACCGGCCTGGCGCAGGGCGGACAGCTCATGACCACCACCGATGTCGACAACTGGCCGGCAGATGCGCTCGGTGTCCAGGGTCCCGAGCTAATGGAACGTTTCCAGAAGCACGCCGAGCGTTTCGGCACCGAGATCATTTTCGACCACATTCATACCGCCAGGCTCGGCGAGCGGCCGCTGCGCCTGATCGGCGACCAGGCCGAATACACCTGCGACGCCCTGATCATCGCCACCGGCGCCTCGGCGAAGTATCTGGGCCTGCCGTCAGAGCAGCAATTCATGGGCAAGGGCGTCTCTGCCTGCGCTACCTGCGACGGCTTCTTCTACAAGAACCAGGACGTGGCGGTGATCGGCGGCGGGAATACTGCGGTCGAGGAGGCGCTGTACCTGTCCAATATCGCCAAGACAGTGACCCTGGTGCACCGGCGCGACAAGCTGCGCGCGGAAGCAATCATGGTCGACCGCCTGATGGACAAGGTCAAAGGCGGCAACGTGCGGGTGGAATGGAACCACACCCTTGGCGAGGTGCTCGGCGACAAGAAGGGCGTGACCGGTGTGCGGTTGCAGGCGGTGGGTGGCGCCGATGCCACCAAGGATCTGCCGGTCGCCGGCGTGTTCATCGCCATCGGCCATACGCCGAACACCCAGATCTTCCAGGGCCAGGTCGAGATGGTGAATGGCTACATCGTGACCCGCGGCGGTGGCGAGGGCAATGCAACGGCCACCAGCGTGCCCGGCGTGTTCGCCGCCGGCGATGTGCAGGATCATGTGTACCGCCAGGCCGTCACCAGCGCAGGCAGCGGCTGCATGGCGGCGCTGGATGCCGAGCGTTATCTGGATTCGCTCGGCGGCAGCTGACCCCCGCGCCGGGCCGTGCCCCGGGCGCCGCCGCCCAGGGGCACGGTGAGCGTTTTTGCGAATTCGTTGTCGGAGGTGACATGGCCAACAGTCCCGACCTGCCAATGGAGCCCGACGACGCCGATCTGCTGCGCGAGGCGCTGAAGGGCGTGACGCCGCTGCCGGAGAGCGGCCGCGCGGCCGCAACCCGCGAGCCGCCCCCGCCGGTGCCGGCCCAGCGGCTGGCGGACGAACGCCAGGCGCTGGCCGACAGCCTGGCGGAGGACGTGCCGCTCGAACTGGCGCTGGAATCCGGCGAGGAGATGACTTTCCTGCGCCAGGGCCTGCAGCAGCAGGTGCTGCGCAAGCTGCGCCGCGGGCATTGGGTGGTGCAGGACCAGATCGACCTTCACGGCCTGCGCAGCGACGAGGCGCGGCGGCTGCTGGCCGAGTTCATGGGCCTGGCACTGCGCCGCGGTCACCGCTGCGTGCGCGTGGTGCACGGCAAGGGACTGGGCTCCAGGAATCAGGAGCCGGTGCTCAAGCGCAAGGTAGCGGGCTGGCTGCGCCAGCGCGACGAGGTGCTGGCATTCTGTCAGGCGCGCAACGCCGACGGCGGCAGTGGCGCCACGCTGGTGCTGCTCAAGGCAGGCCGCCTGCCGCGCGGCTAGAGCCGCCGGCCGGCGCTTCAGATCGCCGATTCGTCGGTTTCGCCGGTGCGGATGCGCAGCACCTTTTCAACCGAGGTGACGAAGATCTTGCCGTCGCCGATCTTGCCGGTGCGCGCCGCCTTCTCGATCGCCTCGATCGCCTGATCGAGCAGCTTGTCCGAAATCACCACCTCGATCTTGACCTTCGGCAGGAAGTCGACCACGTACTCGGCGCCGCGATAGAGTTCCGTATGCCCCTTCTGGCGACCGAAGCCCTTAACCTCGGTGACGGTCAGGCCGGTCACGCCGATTTCCGACAGCGCCTCGCGCACCTCGTCGAGCTTGAAAGGCTTGATGACGGCTTCGATTTTTTTCATGTTCGCTCCCTGTCACTCGGCGCGCCACGCGCGGCCATTGCCGCAAAGTATAGACGCCCGCCCGCTACCGCGGAAAGCTTACGGCCCACGTATCGCCCCTCCCCGCCGGACCCCCGGCGCCCCGGCCGCGTCACAGCCCCCCGCGGTAGCGGTTGGTGATCGGGTAGCGCCAGTCCTTGCCGAAGCCGCGCCGGGTAATGCGGATGCCGACCGGCGCCTGGCGGCGCTTGTACTCGCTGGCATGCACCAGCCGGACCACACGCTCGACATCGGCGCGCGCGAAGCCGCGCGCGAGGATGTCGTCGACGCTGCGGTCCTGCTCCACGTACAGCTCCACGATCGCGTCGAGCACGTCGTACGGCGGCAGGCTGTCCTGGTCGGTCTGGTCCGGCCGCAGTTCGGCGCTCGGCGGCCGGGTGATGATGCGCTCGGGGATCACCGGGGAGACGCTGTTGCGGTAGCGCGCCAGCCTGTACACCAGCTGCTTGCTCAGGTCCTTCAGCACCGCGAAGCCGCCCGCCATGTCGCCGTAAAGGGTCGCGTAGCCGGTGCTCATCTCGCTCTTGTTGCCGGTGGTGAGCACGATCGAGCCGAATTTGTTCGACATCGCCATCAGCAGGGTACCGCGGATGCGCGACTGCAGGTTCTCCTCGGCGGTGTCGAAGGGCCGCCCGGCGAACTCCCCGGACAGCGCCAGCATGAATGCATCGAACACCGGCCGGATGGCGATCTCGCTGTAGCGCACGCGCAGGGCCTGGGCAAGCGCTCGCGCGTCCTCCAGGCTGATGTCGGCGGTGAACTGCGACGGCATCATCACCGCGTGCACCCGGCCGGGGCCCATCGCGTCGGCCGCCACGCACAGCGTGAGCGCCGAGTCGATGCCACCCGACAGGCCGATCAGCGCGCCGGGAAAGCGGTTCTTGCCAAGATAGTCGCGCACGCCGACGGTAAGCGCCTCATAGGCGCTTGCGTCCACCGTCGGTATCGGCGCCATCGAGCCGGGCAGCGGCACGCCCTTGTCGAACTCCACCACCGCAAGATCTTCGCGAAACGCCGGCATCTGCAGCTTGACATTGCCGCCACCGTCCACCACGAAGGACTGACCGTCGAACACCAGTTCGTCCTGTCCGCCCACCATGTTGCAGAACACCACCGGCATGCCGGTTTCGCGCGCCCGCGCCCGTACGATCTCGTGACGGGTGCGCTGCTTGTCCAGGTGAAACGGCGAGGCGTTCAGCACCAGCAGCACCTGGGCGCCCGCATCGCGCGCGGCCTGCGGCGCCCGCGCCACCCACACCGAACTATGCGCGGCGCGCACGTCCAGCGCGTGCGCGGTGAACATGCCTTCCTCGCCCCACACGTCCTCGCAGATGTTGATGCCGGCGCGCAGCCCGCCCACTTCGACCACGCAGCTGCCCGAGCCGGGCTCGAAGTAACGTTCTTCGTCGAACACCGTGTAGTTGGGCAGGTCGCGCTTGTGATAGGTCGCTGTCGGCTGTCCGTCGCCGATCACCGACGCGGCGTTGAAGCAGCGCCCGGCGGCACGCTGGGGATGGCCGACCACCGCGCGGATGCCACGCAGTCGCGAAGCCAGCTCGTCGACCGCCCGCTGGCAGGCGCGACAGAAGTCCTCTCGCAACAGCAGGTCTTCCGGCGGATAGCCGGAGATGGAAAGTTCGGGCGTCAGTAACAGCCCGGCGCCCATGGCGCGGGCGCGTTCGGCGAACTCGGCGATCTTCGCCGTGTTGCCGGCGACATCGCCCACCGTGCAGTTGAGCTGGGCGATCGCGATTTTCATGACGGGTACTATAGCATTGGCGATCCGTCCCAACCGATGGGCGTCCAGACCAGCGCCACGCCTCGCGGCGATGGCTTCTTCGCCCGTGCGCAGCCTTCGCAGACCGCATGTCCGACCACAGCATCCGCATCGCCGAATCCTTGAACTACGTCGCTCCGCGCGAATGGGACGCGCTTGCCGCGCGCGACCCGCTGCTGTCGCACGCTTTTCTGGGCGAACTGGAACGCACCGGCTGCGTTGGCAGCGACACCGGCTGGACGCCCTGTCACCTGCTTCTCGAACGCGGCGGGCGCCTGGCCGCCGCCATGCCGCTGTACCTGAAGACCCATTCCTACGGCGAGTATGTATTCGACTGGGCGTGGGCGGACGCCTACCAGCGACACGGGCTTCGCTACTACCCGAAGCTGGTGAGCGCCGTACCGTTCACTCCGGTAAGCGGCTCGCGCCTGCTGGCGGCGGACGACGCCGACCGCGCAAGGCTGATCGACGCCGCGCTGGACCTCGCCCGCCGCACCGAGGTGTCGTCGCTGCATTGTCTGTTCGCGCCGCCGCCGCAGGCGGCGCTGCTCGAGGCGGCGGGCCTGATGCTGCGCCGGACGGTGCAGTTCCACTGGCACAACGAAGGATTCGCCGACTTCGACGCCTTCCTGGCGCGGATGAATCACGACAAGCGCAAGAAAATCCGTCAGGAACGCCGCCGGCTGCGAGAGGCGGGCGTGCAGTTCCGGCGCATCCCCGGCACCCAGGCCGAAGCGGCGGACTGGCGCTTCTTCTACGAGTGCTACCAGCGAACCTACCGCAGCCACTTTTCGACGCCGTATCTCAACTTCGCGTTCTTCCAGGCGATCGCCCGAGCGATGCCCGAGCGGCTGCTGCTGGTGCTGGCCTGGCGCGACGGACAGCGGCTCGCCGCCGCGCTGGATGTGCTCGGCGACGACGCACTGTATGGCCGCTACTGGGGCACGCTCGAGTACCTGCCGGGCCTGCAGTACCAAGCGTGATACTACCAGGCGATCGAGCATTGCATAGAGCAGCGCATTGCGCGTTTCGAGGGAGGCGCCCAGGGCGAGCACAAGCTCGCGCGCGGCCTGCTGCCGGTGGCGACCTTCTCTGCGCACTGGCTCGCGCATCCGCAGTTCGCGCAGGCAGTGGCGGATTTTCTGCGCCGCGAAGGCCGCGGTATCGACAATTACGTCGACGAACTCGCCGAGCACACGCCGTTCAAGGCCGGCGATCCGGCGGCGGCGGGACGTTGAGCACCGCCGCCGCCCCAAAAACACGACGGCCGCCCGAAGGCGGCCGTCGGCATCAGGTCCGGCTGGCCCTCAGAAACGCCACTGCAGGCCGCCGAGCAGGGTATCGACATCCCCGGGGCCGGCATCGTTGTAGTGCTCCCACTCGATACGCAGATCGAGATTTCGCCACACGTTGAACGCAGCGCCCACGCCGACCATGGCTTCGATGCCGTCGTCGTCCACCGCCTGGACCGATCCGATCAGGTTTCCGCTGGTCTTGGTCTCCGACTCGAAGTAATACACGCCGGCCTTGCCGAAAAGGTCGAGGCGATCGCCGATGGGAATGTGGTACACGCCGGCGACCGGCACCGCCCAGCTCTCGTTGGTCGCGGTGCCGGCAGTGCCGGGCGACACGACTTTCGCCTCGCCCAGCGAAACGTAGCCCCACTCCAGTCCCAGATTGGCGGTGAAGTTGTAGCCGGCATAGACCTTCCAGCCCGACGCGTCCTCATCGCACGACTGGGACAGGCCCGCGGCCTCGAACGGCCCGCACACGTCACGGATATCGGCGCGACCCGCGGCCGCCCCCACGTACCACCCGCCTCCCGCCGCAGTGGCAGCTGTCGAGGCCGCGAGCAGGGTTGCGGCGACTGCGGGCATGAGCTTTATCATCGGTGTTCTCCTTGGTGTCTGAGCCGCGCAGCACGCACGCAGCGGGATCGGTGGTGCACAGGCCGTTGCGCCGGCGTAGCGCGCAGGCGACTTTCGCGCGGAGATTACTATCGCCACCGCCGACTAGGCAAGCCGCGCAGCGCGGAGGCTGCGCTATCATGCGGACGAGCCACACACCCACTCACATCCAGAGGAGACTCAGGCCATGATCGGAGAACCGGTTGCACTGACTGTCCGGCGCAGCATCGAGCGGCCGTCGGCAGCCGTGCTGCGCGCGTTCAAGGGACGTCCGACCGGGTTCATCACTGACGCGTTCAACGGCAGGGGTTGCCTCGACTACGCGATCAAGCCGCTGGAACCGCGCATGCGCTTCTGCGGGCCGGCCGTTACCGCCTTCTGCGGGCCGATGGACAACCTGGCCGCGATGGCGATTCTCGACTATGCGAAGAAAGGCGATGTTATCGTCATCGCCGCGGCTGGAGACGTAACCGCGGCGACGATCGGCGACCTGTGGGCCATCTGGGCAAAGAAGATCGGGGTGGCGGCCATAGTCAGCGACGGGCTCGTGCGCGACGTCGGCGGGCTGCTGCGCGCCGGGATTCCGGTCTTCGCGCGCGGCATCAAGCCCAACTCCAGCTTGAAGAACGGGCCGGGCGAGATCAACCTTGGTGTAACCTGCGGCGGCGTGCACATCGCGCCGGGCGACATCGTCGCCGGCGATCTCGATGGTGTGGTGTCGGTTCCGCTTGCGCAGGCGGACGCGGTGGCGGAACGACTGAAGGAAGTCGAGAAGAAGGAAGCCGACGCTGAAGCAAAAATCAAGCGCGGCGAAAAGCTCAAATTCTGGAACCCGGACGCGCTGCAGGGGCGCATCCGCTTTGTCGATTAGCGCTGCGACGAGCATGCGGGCGCGCTAGCGGAAAGGCGACGTGGTCTTCGACTACTACCGACGGCTGACGGTCCGCCAGCAGAGCATCTACCGGCAGAGCGATGCGATACGGCAGATCCGCCTGCCGCAGCCGTCAGCCCTGCAGCCGATTACGCCGAAGCTGGAAGCCGCCATGAAGGCGGGAAAACAGCGCGAGATTCGCGCGCTGTCGCAGGCGATCGCCGACGGCATCGTCGCCCAGCTGAAGGCGCCGCCGGTGCGAGTGCAGGTGCTGGCGGTGCGGCCATCGCACAACTGGGGCGAGCTGCACGGCCTGTACATTCCGGAAGACGATAGCGATCCGGCGAAGATTCAGCTCTGGATGAGAACCGCCAAGCACAAACGGGTGGTGGCATTTCGCAGTTATCTGCGCACGCTGCTGCACGAACTCTGCCATCACCTCGACTACGAGTTGTTCCTCTTTCCCGAAACCTTTCATACCGAGGGCTTCTACCATCGCGAATCGAGCCTTTTTCACCAGATGGTGCCGTCCGCACGCGCAGCGTCCGCCGCCGCGCAGCAAGCCGCACAGACGGAGGACTAGGTGAGCTTCGTCACCCTTCTGATGGTTCTCTTCGTCGCCGCCGGCATCGGCATCGCGTGGTACCTGGTGCGCCGCTATCAACGCACCGTGTCCCGGCTCGAAGACGGCGGCGCCAACGCGGGCGAACTGCAGGCGCTCATCGCCGCCTACCGCACCGGCCGCGCCGACCCGCGGGCGCTGACGGAAGCGGCACCGGCCGCAGCCGCACCCGCCCGCGCGGCGCCATCCGCACCTGCAGCGTCGGCGCCGGCTGCCGCCGCGGCAAGGTCTGGCAAGCCGGGAACTCTGCTGCGCCCGGAGGTCAAGGTCGCCTACCTGTCGCTCAAGGCGGGGCTGCGCGATCATCACGTATTCCCGAACGTGCCGCTCACCGACCTCGGGCAGACGGAATCGCCGGCGCGCGTCGATCTGCTGGTATGCCGGCCCGATTTCTCGGTGCTCGCCGCCATCGATGTAAATCTCGGCGACGACGCCAAGGCCGCGCCGCTGCGCGCGGCCGGCATCCGTTACCTGCGATTCAGCACGGCTTCGATGCCGAAGCCGGCCGAGCTGCGCGCGCTGCTCTACCGGACATAAAAAAAGCCGCCCGCGGGCGGCTTTTTCCGGAAGGCCGCTGACGGCCTCTTCAGCCCTTGGGCTGAGGGCACAATGTCTGCAGCGCCTCGTCGTGACACCAGTGCACGCCGAAGCCATTATTGCGCTTCACGCACTCGTAGACGTACTTGCCCATCTCGTCCGTCCACTTGCAGTCCTTGAACTTGAGCATGGTCTGCTCGCGCTCGATGGTGCCCTTGAGCGACTCCTCGCCCTGGCGCGAGGCCGCTTCCCAGTCGGCTTTCTGCTTCTCGGCGGGGGCCGCGGCCGGCGCGACGGCGGGCTTGTCTTCCTCCTCCGGGCAGTGCAGTGCCAGCGCCTCGTTATGGCACCAGTGGGCATTGAAGCCATTGTTGGCTTTCACGCATGCGTAGATGTACTTGCCGAGTTCCTCGGTCCACTGGCAGTTCTGGCGCTTCATGAAGAAGCGCTCGCGCACATTGGATGCACCCTCGGCATGCGCCATGCCGCTGGCAAGCGCGCCGAGCGCCACGAGCAGCACGAGCCAAGCGTTAAGCAGTCGTTTCATCGATTTGTCCTGGTCGGGTTGATGAGCCGGGTTCCGGCAGAACGCGTCAGACCGGGGGCCGGCCGCATCGTTCCTTGGGCCGGTCGCGCCGCCTGACGTTGTCACCCGCATTCTAGGTCAACTGGGCGCAAGCGGCAGGACCGCGTTACCGTCACGCCTCGATCAGCACCTCCCGCGCCAGGGCACGGGCCTCCAGCTCCACTTCCAGACCGATGATCGGCGGGCGGCCGTAGTGCAGGCGAATGCCGCGACGCAAGCCCCCCGCCAGCGCCGGTTCCAGCAGCCGCGGCAGCGGCGCCCCGAAATCATGCGCGGCGTAAAGGTCGATATGGGTGGCATCGGCCCAGCCCATGCCGAGCGCCTCGAGGCGGCCGGAGACCAGGTCGATCACCCTGACCAGCTTGCGGCGCATGCCCTCGGTGGATACATCCCCCGCCGCCACGACGCCGCCCGGCCCGCCTTCGGTCATGCCCGACATCACAAAGCTGCGCGACGCGCCGGGCAGCGGCGCACAGTAGGAAAAGGCGTGTACCGAAGGCTCCGAGGGCGCACCCGCGGCTGGCGCAACGTTGGTGCGCGACACCGGATTCAGTCCCTCGAACAGCACACCCCGCTCGCCCAGCAGCGCCAGATACTCGCGGTTGAAATCTGCAAACGCATCCGGCATCAACTGCTCGGGCAGCCGCAGTTCAAGCCCGGCCAATGCCGCCATCGACCGGTTCTCTGCCCGCAGATGCCGATCGATCGCCTCCAGCGCCGCGCCCAGCGGCAGCCACTGGCGCAGCAGTCCGTGCACGAACGCGAAACCAGGCTCGGCGACGGCGCCGCCCGCGAACACGGGGTTGCCCGGCATGAAGCGATAGCCGCCGCCCTCACGCGCAATCAGCCTCCAGTCGGACTGCGCCGCCGCCGGCAGCACGCCGGCGGCGAACAACGCGCCGGTGGCGGCCAGCAGGCGCCGCCGCCCGGAGTCGACTGACGCGCCCAGCCGCTGCGAAAGAAGCATCGCCATGTCTGCAAGGCCCGACCGTCAGGAGCTGGTGTGAAACACGTAGTCGAGCACCAGATAGCGACGGCCGACCAGATCCTTGGTCTCCGAGAGCTTTTCGCCCTTGTATTCCGCCTCGATTGTGTAGCGGCCGCCGGGAATGTCGAGCATCAGGATCGGTCCCTCCGACTGCACCTGAATGACCACGTCGCCGCGCACGTCGCGAGCGGTGACCTTGACGCCCGCGATGGGGCGTTCGCTGCCTTCGACGCGAAAAAACAGGTGCACCGGAAAGCGCGGCGCCACCTCCTTGAGCAAGGTCTGCTCCTCGGCAGTCACCCCTCCGGTCACATATTTCACGCCGAATTGCTTCTTGATTTCGATCGTCTCCTCGGCCTGAACCGAGAGCGCAATCAGCGGCAGCAGCAGCGCCGCAAGCATTCTTCCAAGCATGATCGACCTCCGAATCATCCTTCTCGCCACCGTTCGACACGGGCCAAGGCGGCGCGTGGGCGCCGCTTGCCGCCGCCCGGGACCCTCAAGATTACCCGCATTTCGGCCCCGGCATCAGTCCGCGTCCGGCTGGTTCTGCGGCATGGCGCGGCGAAACGCATCGATTTTCAGGCACTCGTCGTTGATGCGCACGACCGTCGGATAAGGCGAAAGATCGATCTTGAAGCGGTTCGCATTCGCCACCTGCGGGACGAGGGCGATGTCGGCGTAGCCCGGCTCGTCGCCGTGGCAGTAGCGGCCGGTTTCCGGTTCCTGCGCGAGCCTCGCCTCCAGGGCCGCAAGGCCGGTGTTGACCCAATGCGCATACCAATCGAGCTTCTGCGCCTCGCTTATCTTCAGTGTTCCGGTCAGGTAGTTCAGCACCCGGAGGTTGTTCAGCGGATGAATTTCGCAGGCGATTGTCAGTGCCAGCGATCGCACCCGCGCGCAGGCGATCGCATCGGCCGGCAGCAGCGGCGGCTGCGGAAAGCACGCATCGAGATACTCGACGATGGCAAGCGACTGGTACAGCCGGTGGCCGTCGTGCTCCAGCACCGGCACCAGGTTCTGCGGGCTGACGGCAGCGTAGTCGGGCTCGTACTGGCGCCCCTTCGCGAGATGCACGCTGACCTGCTGGTACTCGATGCCCTTCAGATTGAGCGCGATGCGCACCCGGTACGCCGCCGAACTGCGGAAGTAGCCGTACAGTTTCATCCTTCCCCCTTTGCAGATGCTGTCTTTAGACTGTCCCGGTGCAGCGCGAGAAGTTCTGCGCGCCCGAGCTTTCCGGTCGTCGTGCGCGGCAGGGCCGGCAACCAGTGCACCCAGCGCGGCCGCTGATGCTTCGGCAACTGCGCGATCGCAGCCGCCAGCACCTCCGGCGCCGAGGCAGCGTCCGCGCTGGCGAAGGCCGCCAGTGCGCACAGGCCGTCGGCATCGTAGACCGCGGCCAG
>CALJLA010000173.1 GCA_937983055.1 uncultured Pseudomonadota bacterium | reverse complement strand
CGTGCGGACCGGGGGTCGTCGAGCGTTTTTGCATGTTTCCTCCTATGACATTGGCAGAACCCGCCGGGCCCGCGCAGCCGGCCTTCGGCGGCCGCATCAGCGGTGGACAGGCGCGGCTGCTGCAGGTTCGCGCCCGCCTCGCGATCAGTCATCGGTTGCCGTCCCCCCGGTTCGCGGCTAAGTTAGTCGCCACGGCCTCCTCCGGAAGCAGCACCATGGACGAGTTCAAAGCGGTCATCGGCATCGCAGGCTACGCCCTCGAGTCGGTCGGCGTGCTGGTGATCATCGGCGGGTCGATCGCCTCGAGCGCCGCGTTCGCGAGGCACGCGCGCACGCTGTCGGGCAATCTGGCCTACCGGCACCTGCGCCGGGATCTCGCCCGGTCGATCATTCTCGGGCTGGAGTTCCTCATCGCCGGCGACATCATCCGCACCGTGGTCGTGTCGCAAAGTTTCGAGACCGTGGCCACCCTGGCCATGATCATCCTGATCCGTACCTTCCTCAGCCTGACCCTGCACCTCGAGGTGGAAGGCCGCTGGCCCTGGCAGCCGGCGCGCGACGACGAAACGCTGTAGGCCGCCGGACCCGGCCGGGTACAATGAGCGTCCCCGCCCGTGAGGGCATCGGGATGGCGAACCGGCGAAACAGCGCGGGTTTGCGCGCCTGCCCGGGACGGCAGGCAGATGATGGCGCGCGCCGCCGAGGAGAGATTTCCTGATGGCCGCGCGCCCGCCCCGACGGGAAGCATCGTCACCGCGGTCCGGGAACCGCATTCCGCCGCAGTCCGGAGCGTGCGGGCCAGTTCAGGAGAGTACATTGAGACATCTGTCGGTCGTCGTCATGCTGGCGGCGGTTTTGTTGCCGCCTGCCCATGCGCAGGATTCAAACGAGGACAAGCTCAAGCGCGACGCCATCGTGCGCGTGGTGCGCGCCCACGACACCACGCTGTCGGTCGACATCGGCCGGGTGTACGTGAAGCAGGCGGCGCTGATCGAGGCGCGCGACCTGCTGTATCGCAAGGGTCGCGATGCCGGCCTGGCACGCAGCCGCTGGAACCTGACCACGCCGGAGTGGCAGCAAGCCGAGCGCGCGCTGATCGAAGGCATCGACGCGCTGATCGAGGTGCAGGTGGCCGACCCGGCGTGGCTCGACCGCGCCTGGATGGAACTTGCCACCGAGACCCTCAACGCCGAGGAAGCCGACGAGATCGCGGTGCATTTCCGCACCGAAGGCGGCGCGCTGCAGCGCCGGGTGATCGAATGGTTCGTCGGTGAGCTGACGCTGCAGTACTACACCTTCACCGACCGCCTGAAGTACGGCGTGCCGGGCTCGGAAGAGGAGATGCTCAAGCTGCACCGGACCACGGTGGGCATCCAGGAGCATTTCGAGCCGATCTACGATCTGACCGAATATCCCGACACCATGCGCTTCGCCAGCCGCGACCCCGGCGTGAAGTACATGAAGATGATGGTGATGCAGGGTGTGCACGTGATTCACACCCACCTCGAGCAGGTGGCCGACCAGGCGCGCGCCGGCATCCGCGCGCGCGCCGCGCTCGCCGACCGGTTCGTGGCGCAGGTGCGCGACGCGACGCCGATGGGCAACTAGCGCCGGGCGCCCGCGCCGGATCGGGCTATGCTTCGCGTTGGCCGTCACTGCCCTGGAGCGTGCCCATGAGCAGCGAAGAACTGTGCTTTACGCCGGCGACCGAGTTGCGGCGGCTGATCCGCGAGCGGTCGCTGTCGCCGGTGGAACTGATGAGCGCGGTGCTCGAGCGCGCGCAGCGCCTGAACCCGCGGCTGAACGCCATCTGCACCGGCACCTTCGCCGAAGCCGAGCGCGCGGCCCGAGTTGCCGAGGATGCGGTGGCGCGGCGCCTGCCGCTGGGCCTCCTGCACGGCATTCCCACCACCATCAAGGATCTCGCCTTTACCCGCGGCGTGCGCACCATGGCCGGCTCGCACGTGTTTCGCGACCGCGTGCCGGAACTCGATCACGTGCACGTCGAGCGCATGCGCGCCGCCGGCGCAATCTCGATCGGCAAGACCACCGTCTCTGAGTTCGGCTGGAGCGGGGTGAGCCGCAGCCCGCTGACCGGCATTACCCACAATCCGTGGAAGCAGGGCTACAACGCCGGCGCCTCCAGCGCGGGCGCGGCGGTGTGCGCCGCCGCCGGCATCGGGCCGATTCATCAGGGCTCGGACGGTGCCGGCTCGATCCGCATTCCGGCGCCGTTCTGCGGCGTGGACGGGCTGAAGCCTTCGCACGGGCTCGTGCCGTTCTGGCCGCTGCCGCCGAACGGACTGATCTCGCACGTCGGGCCGATCACCCGGACCGTGGCCGATGCGGCGCTGATGCTGCAGGCGCTGGCCGGCCCGGACGACCGCGATATGACCAGCATCGACTGCGCGCCGGAAGACTACCTGGCGCGGCTTGACGACGGTGTCGCCGGGCTGAAGGTCGCCTACAGTCCCGATCTCGGCTACCTCAAGGTGGACCGCGAGGTTGCGCAGACCGTGCGCGACGCGGTTGGCGCGTTCGAGGATCTCGGCTGCCGGGTGGAAACCGTCGACCCCGGCTGGGGCGACCCCACCGAAATGGAGCGCTGCCTGTTCGCGAGCCATCTCGCGGGCATGTACGGCGACTTTCTCGCGCAGTGGGAAAGCCGCATGGACCCGGGCCTGGTGGCGATCATCCGCCATGGCCAGCGTTACAGCGCCACCGATTACTGCAAGGCGTTTGCGGAACGCATCGCATTCTGCGACCGGGTACGCAGCCTGTTCGATCGCTACGATCTGCTGGTGACGCCGGCGCTGTCGGTGGCGGCGTTTCCGGCCGAGCGCCTGATGCCGGGGCACTGGGAGGCGCACGAGTGGGACTGGCTGCGCTGGGCCGGCTTCAGCTACCCGTTCAACCTGTCCTGGCTGCCGGCGGCAACCTGCCCCTGCGGCTTTACCGCCCAGCGCCTGCCGGTCGGCCTGCAGATCGTCGCCGCCCGCAATCGCGACCTGCGTGTGCTGCAGGCCTCGCGCGCCTTCGAGCAGGCGCGCCCGTGGGTGCAGCACCGGCCGCCGCTGTAAGCGGCGCGCCGGCGTTCAGTTTTCCACCGGACCTTCCCAGCGAAACAGGATCTCGACCGGACGTTGCCGCAGGTCGATTGCGCGGGTTTGCGCGCTGCCGTCGTGGGTGACGCTGACCCGATAGCGTCCGTCGGGCAGCCGGGCGAAGAACCACGGGCCTTCGGCCTGCGTTTCCAGCACCACGCTGCCGTCCTCGCGCGCGATGCGCAGCGCGGCGCCGCTCAGGTAGGCGCCGCGCGGGCCGGCGACCAGCGTTACCCGCAGGTTGTAGTCCTTTGCCATGTCGCGCATCGCCCGCCGCTCGTCGCTGCCGACGCCGCCGGAGAGATAGCGGACGTCGCCGGCGGTCTGCGGCGCCGGCAGCAGGGTCTGAGCGGCCGCGCCGGCGGGCAGCAGCGCGGCACAAAGCGCCAATGCAAGTTTCTGGAGGTTCATCCGGGCCTCCCATGCATGTCCAGGTTGAAAGCGGGGCAGCCCCCGCAATGCTTTCGAGTATTTCGTCGCCGCGCAGTTTCCGCGGCGCTGCGCTATTCGAGCAGGCTGGACAGCGCGGTGGCGATGCCGAGAAAGGACATGAAGCCGGCCACATCGGTGACCGTGGTCAGCACGATCGAAGAGGACTGCGCCGGATCCTGGCCGAAGCGGCGCAGCAGGATCGGCGTGAGCGCGCCGGCCACGCCGGCGATCACCATCGAGATCACCATCGCCGAGGCGATCACCGCGACCAGGCCGACCGAGTCGCTCCAGAACCAAACGCCCACCGCGGTGGTGGCGGCGATCGCCAGCCCGTTCACCAGGCCGACGCTCGCCTCCTTCCAGACCATGCGCGGCCAGGAGCGCAGGCTGATCTCGCGCAGCACCAGCCCGCGCATGGTGACCGCCAGCGCCTGGGCGCCGGCGTTACCCGACTGCCCGGCCACCACCGGCAGCAGCACCGCCAGCGCGGTGAACTTCGCGATGGTGCCCTCGAACAGCCCGACCACCGCCGCGGCGAGAAACGCGGTCAGCAAGTTGATCTGCAGCCAGGGCAGGCGCTTGCGGATCGCGAACAGCGGATCGGACAGCGCGCGCTCGTCGCGGCTCGCGCCCACCATGGTCTGAATGTCGACGCTGGTCTCCTGTTCGATCGCCGACATCAGCGCGGCCTGGCGGATGACGCCCACGAAGCGGCCTTCGTGGTTCACCACCGGCAGTTCGGTGATCGGCTGGCGCTGCAGCAGCGCCACCACGTCCTCGCGCGGGTCGAGGTCCTGCGCCGCGGCGAGCAGCGGCTGGGTAATCTCGCGCAGCGGGCGGCCTTCGTCCGCCATCGCCAGGTCCTGGATCTCGACCCGGCCCAGCAGCCGCGCGCCTTCGTCGACCACGAACAGCTCGCGCATGCCGCGCCGCTTCATGGCCCGCAGCCGCGCCAGCGCCTCGGCCACCGACAGGTCGGCGCGCACCGGCGTCACGATCGGGTCCATCAGGCGGCCGGCGGAATCGTCGGGATAGCTCAGCAGCTCGCGCAGCTCCTGCGCAACCTGCGCATCCAGCCGCACCAGCCAGCCGTCGCGATCGGCGGGCTCGTAGCGCACCAGCACCGCCGCTGCGACCGCCGGCTCCGATTCGGACAGCAGGTGCAGCGCGAGCGAGACCGGCAGCCGGTCGAGCACGATCTGGGCGATGTCCGGCGCGAGAAACTGCCAGGCGCGCACCACCGCGTGCGGCGGCTGCGCCGACAGCAGCTCGGCGATATCGTCCGGCGGCAGCCCCTCCAGCCGGCGCGCCGCCTCATGCGGAAAGTCGAGCAGATAGCGCTGGTTGAGCGCGAGTACCGCGGGCAGGGCGCCGCTGGTCACTGGCCCTCCGGACGGATCGGTCGCGGCGGCGGCAACAGCGTCACGCCGGCCTCGGCCAGCCCGGAGATCGCATCCCAGTAGCCGCGCGCGAGAATGCCGGGCAGCGTCGCGTCTTCGTCGGTCTGGCCCTGCTGGCGGAAGCGCGCCAGCGCGCGCGCCAGCGCCGCGCGCCGCAGCACGCCGATCAGGCGGCCGTTGCGGTCGATCACCGGCAGCGCCGATGCCTGCTGCCAGCCGCGCTGGTTGGCCGCCCCGGTTACGGTGGCGGCGGCGGTCAGCACCGCGGACGGCTTGCGCATCACCGCGCCGAGCGACGTTGCCTCCGGCAGGCGCAGCAGCTCATGCAGTTCGAGCATGCCCACCAGGCGCTGCTCGCGGTCCACCGCCAGCACCTGCTCGACCTGCGTTTCGTCGCCGCCGCGCACCCGCGCCAGCGCTTCGCCCACGGTGGCGTCGGGCGGCAGCACCACGACGTCGGGATCGGTCCACGCGCCC
>CALJLA010000172.1 GCA_937983055.1 uncultured Pseudomonadota bacterium | reverse complement strand
ATCGGCTGCGGCCCGAGCCGGCCTTCGGCATAAGCGCGCATCGCCTGCACGATGTTGCCGACAAAGCTGCGGTCGCCCGGGCGCCCGGGCGCGAATCCCGGCCCCTCGTCGCATCACCACACCACGACGTCGGCCGCCGCCTCGATCTCGGCCACCTTGTAGCGGTCGATCATGCGCTTGTAGCCGGCGAAGTAGAGCACTCGCGAGCCGGCCTGCCGCAGCGCCTCGCCGATCGAGAACAGCACCGCGTTGCCAAGGCCGCCGCCCACCAGTACCACGGTTTCCAGGGCGGAAATTTCGGTGGGCGTGCCGGTAGGACCCATCAGCACCACCGGCTCGCCCGGCTGCAGCAGCGCGCACAGATCGGAGGAGCCGCCCATTTCCAGCACGATAGTCGAAACAAGCCCGCGCGCGCGATCGACCCAGGCGCCGGTCAGGGCCAGCCCCTCCATCGCAAGCGTGGTGCTGTCAACCTGGCGCGCGTTCGACTCGAAATTCTGCAGCCGGTAGAACTGCCCTGGCCGGAACCGGCGTGCCGCCTGCGGCGCGTGCACGATTACCTCGACGATGTTCGGCGTCAGCCGGATGACTTCCTGCACGCGCGCCCGGAGCTCGCGATTCAGCCTCAGGTTGAACTCGGCGTCGCTGCCTTCGTAGGCGGGCGATACCCGGGCGAGCACCCGGCTCACTACCGGGTAGCCCTGCTTGGCGCCGCCCATGGCCTTGACCACGTTGCCGGCAAAGCTGGGATGCAGGTCGCCGAAGAAGCTGATGAAGCGGCCGTCATCTTGCCGCGCCAGCAGCACCTGGGCGTGGGCGGGCTTGGCGCTTCGCTCCGGCTTTACCGGATGGCCATCCTCGTCGACCGCCTGGAAGTGCCGTCCGTCCAGCGTGAAATGGCCGGGTTCCTCGCGCGCGGCGACCGTGTTCGGCTGGGTGCCGGCCGCCACCAGCACGGTGCGTGCCGGCAGGGTGACCTCGTGCTCGGTCACCGTGCCGTCGGCCGCCGCGCGTTTGCACTCCAGGGTGAGCGCTCTCGCATGGCCGTGCGCATCGGTCAGCACCGCCAGCGGCGTCAGGCCCTCGGCGAAACGGATGCCTTCCTGCAGCGCTTTTTCCACTTCTTCGTGGTTGAGGGTGTAAGAGGGGCTGTCGACCAGGCGTTTTCGGTAGGCGATGGTTACGCCGCCCCAGCGATCCAGCAGCTCCGCGATGCGCGGGGCGCGGCCTTCCCGCGCGGCAGTCTCGCGTGCGGCGCGCAGCGCGCGGGCGTGGTCGATGAATTCCCCGGCGATCTCACGCTCTTCCGCGCTCCAGCCGGCACGCACGGCATCGGCCCCACGCTCGCTGCACAGCTGCTCGTAGCGGGCAAGAAATTTCTCCACCTGCACCGGGTAGTAGGCGGCCGATTCGGTGGCAGTGTCGATGGCCGTCAGTCCGCCGCCGATCACCACCACCGGCAAACGAAGCTGCATGTTGGCAATCGAATCCTGCTTGGCGGCGCCGGTGAGCTGCAGCGCCATCAGAAAGTCGGAGGCGGTGCGCACGCCGCGGGCAAGCCCATTCGGGATGTCCAGCACGGTCGGACGGCCGGCACCTGCGGCGAGGGCGATGTGGTCGAAGCCGAGAGCGAACGCCCCTTCGGCGTCGAGAGTACCGCCAAAGCGCACACCGCCCAGCAGCGTGAACCGGGTGCGCCGCTCAAGCAGAAGCCGGATCAGCTTGAGGAAATTCTTGTCCCAGCGCACGGTGATGCCGTACTCGGCCACGCCCCCAAACCCGGCCATCAGACGCCCATCCAGCGCTTCGTAGAGCAGGGCGGCGTCGCGCACCGGCTGGAACGGCGTGCGATCGCCGCTCGCGGTGACGCCGCACAGCGCCGGCGGCAGCGGTTCGATCTTGAGCCCGTCGATGCCGACAACGGTGTGGCCGTCGTTCAGCAGATGATGTGCGAGGGTGAAGCCGGCTGGCCCAAGGCCGGCGATCAGCACGCGCCGCCCGCTGGCGGGGCGGGGCAGCGGGCGCTGCAGATTGAGCGGGTTCCAGCGCGTGAGCAAGGAATAGATCTCGAAGCCCCAGGGCAGCGCCAGCACATCCTTCAGGGTGCGCGTTTCCGCCTGGGGGATGTCGACCGGATCCTGCTTCTGGTAGATGCAGGATTTCATGCAGTCGTTGCAGATGCGATGCCCGGTCGCGGCGACCATCGGATTGTCGACGCAGATCATCGCCAGCGCGCCGAGCGCGATGCCGTCGGTTTTGAGCTTGTGGAACTCGGAAATGCGCTCTTCCAGCGGACAACCGGCGAGCGGCACGCCGAACGGACTGTGACGGAAGGCGCCGGATTTGTCCTGCAGACCCTTGGAGCAGGAATCCTTGCCCTGCTCGTGGCACCAGATGCAGTAGTGTGCCTGGTCCAGCGCGCCCGTCAGGTCGGTGCCTGCGTCGGTCAACCCGAAGCCCTCGCGCCGGCGCAGATGCGTGGCCCGGTGCACGCGCACGCCGGCCTCGTCGCGGGTGTCGAGCGGCACCAGGTTCTGGAAATCGAGCTTGCGGGGTGCCTTGAACAGCACGCTGGCGCCATGACGCCGACGGCCGGCCTCGGTATGCAGCGCCCAGGCGGCGTAGCGGCGGGCCGCGTCGAGGGCGGCGGCATGGGCGGCCTCGTCGCCGAGCCACTGCATGACGGCGCGCGCGAACGCAAGTTCGCCGAAGGGTTCGCCGAGATGTTGTTCGAGCGCCGTTTCGAGAGCTTCGCCGTCGAAGCCCGCAGCTTCGTCCGGCCGATGCGCGACCGCCGCCTTGCGCTGCACGAACAGACGCTTGCAGGCATACAGCGGCGCCAGCGCCCGGTGCCGCTGCGACAACGCGGACACTTGCGGCGCGATATCGAACAGCTGGGCGATGAAATCGTCCAGCTGCGGAGCGATCTCGAGCAGCAGCTCGGCCTCGGCCTTGCGTGACGCCGGCGCGCTCGCGCGCGCGGCGAGCAGCCGGTCGCGAAGTGGCGGATCGCCTTTTGCCAGATACTCGAGGAAGCGGGTGTCGAGCCGGCTCAGGCCGTCGCGTGAATAGAGGTCGTCGAACTGCATTCCAAAGCCGAGCGACAACGGCGGCGCAGACGCCGCCCGCGGCGAGGAATCGTTCATGCGGGTGATGGTTGGACGGGTCGAAGCGCCCTGTGCCCGGGCGCGAAGCCATGCAAACGCTGGGCTGGATTATATCAGCGCCGCTCCGGCCGCCCTGTCGCGGGACGCCGCGGCGCCCACTGCGCGAGCGATTTCGGCGATCAGCCCCGGGCCGCGGTAGATCAGCCCGGTATAGACCTGCACCAGGCTCGCGCCGGCCGCGACCTTATCCGCGGCGTCGGCGCCGGATAGGATGCCGCCGACGCCGATCACGGGCATTTTCCCGTTGAGCGCCTGTGTCAGAGACCGAACGATTGCGGTGGAACGTTCGCGCAGGGGCGCGCCGCTCAGCCCGCCGGCTTCGGTACTGTTCCGAAGGCCTTCCACGCCGTCACGCGACAGCGTCGTGTTGGTGGCGATTATGCCGTCGATGTCATGGCCGATTGCCAGCCGTGCGACGTCGGCCAGCGCCGATGCGTCCAGATCCGGCGCGATCTTGAGCGCGAGCGGCACCCGGCGCCCGTGCTCCCGCGCCAGCCGGGTCCGCGCCTCGGCGAGCGCCTGCAGCAGCGCCTCCAGCGCAGGTCCCTGCTGCAGGTCGCGCAGGTTGCGGGTGTTGGGCGATGAAATGTTGATGGCGACGTAGCCCGCGCGTGCATAGACCTTGCGCAGGCAGACCAGGTAGTCGTCGACCGCGCGTTCCATCGGCGTGTCGAAATTCTTGCCGATGTTGATGCCCAGCACGCCGCGATATCGCGCGCGCTGCAGGTTCGACAGCAGCCGGTCAACGCCCAGATTGTTGAACCCCATGCGGTTGATCAGCGCGCGCGCCTCGGGAATGCGGAACAGCCGCGGCGGTGGGTTGCCCGGCTGCGGGCGCGGCGTAACGGTGCCGACCTCGATGAAACCGAATCCGAGTGCGGCCAGCGCGTCGACATGCTCGCCGTTCTTGTCGAGCCCCGCGGCGAGTCCGACCGGGTTGCGAAACGTCAGCCCCATAGCCGCGACCGGCGCATCGGGCACCCCCGGCGCGAGCAACCCTGCCAGCCCGAGCCGCTGCGCGGCGTGAAGGCCTGCGAAGGTCGCCCGGTGCGCGCGCTCGGCGTCGAGCGCAAACAGCAGGGGACGGGCGAGTTCGTAGAACACGCTCAGCGCACCGGCGCACGGGCGGCCGCTGCGCGACGGAGGTCAGTGGTCATGCAGGAGATCTGTCGGTCTTGCGCGGCAGCGACTGCCAGCGCCCTTCGATGAGACCTTCCATCGGCTGGAAGTTGACCTTGTAGGTCATCTTGCGGCTCTGAGCGATCCAGTAGCCGAGATACAGGTAGGGTAGCCCCAGGCGCTTGCACAGTTCGATCTGCCAGATGATGTTGAAGGTGCCGTAGCTGGCGCCCGGCATGTCGGGCTCGAAGAAGGTGTAAACGGAAGACAGCCCGTCGTCGAGCTGGTCGACGATGCTCACCATCCGCAGCCGTCCGTTGTCGCGGAACTCGACCAGGCTGGAGCGCACATTGCTCTGCAGCAGGAAGTGCCGGTATTGCTCCCGACTGTCGTGGTCCATGCCGCCGCCGCTGTGCCGATGCGACTGGTAGCGCAGATACAGCGCGTAATGCTCGGGGTGGTACTTGAGCTCGAGTACGCGTGCGTCCAGGCCGCGGTGCCGCGCCCATGCGCGGCGCTGCGCGCGACTGGGAACAAACTCGGCGGCCAGGATGCGCACCGGCACGCAGGCTCGGCAGTGGTCGCAATACGGGCGGTAGGTGAAGGCGCCGCTGCGGCGGAACCCCACCTTGACCAGCTCGCTGTACACCCTGCTGTCGATGGCGTGGCTCGGTGTCGCGACCTGCGAACGCGCTAGCCGGTCCGACAGGTAACTGCAGGGATACGGCGCTGTCGCGTAGAACTGCAGCACCGAGAAGGGCAGGTCGTTGAGCTGCGTCATCTAGGTCAGGTTCTCATCGAGCCGCCATGGCCCGGGCACACCTTGATAGTCTACCAACTCGGAGAGCTGGCGGGCGAATTCGCGCCGGGATATCTCGCGCGCGCCCATTGATGCCAGATGCGCGGTCGTCATCTGGCAATCGATGACGCCGAACGACCAGCGCTGCAACTGTCGCGAGAGGGCGACAAGCGCGGTCTTGGATGCATCGGGCGCGCGCGCGAACATCGATTCGCCGAAGAACGCGCGTCCGATCGCGATGCCATAGAGCCCGCCAGCGAGGTCGTCGCCCCGCCAGGTTTCGATGGAATGCGCAATGCCGGCGGCGTGCAGGGCGCGGTAGGCTGCCACCATCTCGCCGGTGATCCAGGTGCCGTCCTGCCCGGGGCGGGGCGCGCGGCAGGCAGCCACCACCTGGTCGAATGCGCGGTCCGCGGTGATGGAGTAGGCGCGCCTGCGCAGCGTTTTCGACAGGGAGCGTGAGATCCTGATTTCGGACGGATAGAGCACCATGCGCGGATCGGGACTCCACCACAGGATCGGCTCGCCGGCGGAGTACCAGGGAAAGATGCCGCGCCGGTAGGCGTCGACCAGGCGCGGAATCGAGAGATCGGCGCCCGCGGCCAGCAGCCCGTTGGGCTGTCTGAGCGCGCGTTGCAGTGGCGGAAAGGGTTGGTCAGGCTCTAACCAGGGGATCAATCGATGCGAATGCCGGCCGCGCTCGCCGTTGCCGTCAGAAGAATTTATCCGGGTTCTTGCTGATCAAACCGCAGGCGATGCGTGCGCCGGCATTGCCGGTCGGCTGCGAGGTGAGATCGTCAGGCTGTGCATGCACGATGACCGCGCGGCCGATGACGCCGGCGGGGTCGGCGCCGAGGGTGATGCCCGTGACCTCGATGCTGAGTTGCGCGAAACCCGCGCCGTCGGATTTCAGATTGCCGAGATCGCCGCCGTGACGCTGCGCGTCGCCTGGCGCGCCGTGAGGCATGCCTGCCGGGTTGAAGTGGCCGCCGGCGCTGGTCGCATCGGGTGCGCTGCAATCGCCTTTCTCGTGAATGTGAAAACCGTGAAGCGCATCCGGTTTGAGACCGGACACCCGCGCTTCGACCAGCACGCGATCGCCCCTCTGGGTGAACTGTACGGTGCCGCTGGTCTGGTTGCCTTTGGTGGGCGCGAGCACCGCCGTTGCCGTGGGGCTGCGCTGGAATATCGAACTGGTGCCGCTGCAGGCCGGCAGCAATGCGCATATGCAGAGCAACACCCTCTTGCCGTCCATGTTCTCGCTCCTCGCCGGGCAGTTGTCGTTTGTCAGCAGTTGCGAAGCCTTTTAGCACCGTCGCTTTCACAGTGTCAACGATGCTCTCCCCGCGGCCGCGGCTCGCATGGCCTTGCGTTCCGTATAATCCGGCCGCGATGAGCGGGGTGGCTGCCAAATCAGGGACCGGCTTCGGCGCGCAAACTGTGCCGTCAAACGCGAGCAACGTTACCGTAACGGGCGCGGTTGACCCGCCGCCCGCCCATTTTCGCGCCCTGGGCGGTTTCGGGAAGCCGGCCGGACCGCAGCGGCGGCGCCTGCATGGCTAGCGCCGCCGTGCACGCGGATCTTGCGCCATCGGACTGGGTGCTGCGATGGATGTGCCTGCTGCCCCCGGGCTGTGCGGTGCTCGACCTGGCCTGCGGGCGCGGTCGACATGCGCTCGTTCTGGCGCGGCGGGGGCATCGGGTGCTGGCGGTCGACCGCGACAGTGCGGCACTGGCGTCGATGCCCGCCGACCCGGGCATCGATACGCTGCAGGCGGATCTCGAAGGCCGGGACTGGCCGCTGGGCGGGCGCCGGTTCGGCGGCGTGATCGTGACCAATTACCTTTATCGCCCGCGATTTGCGGCGGTGCTCGACCTGCTGGAGCCATCCGGCCTGTTGATATACGAAACCTTTGCCGCCGGCAACGAGCGCTTCGGCAAGCCGTCTAATCCCGATTTTCTGCTGCGGCCCGGAGAACTGCTTGAGCGCGTGCATGGCCGGCTGCGGGTGGTGGCCTACGAAGAAGGCGTCGTCGCGCAGCCGCGGCCGGCGGTGGTCCAGCGCATCTGTGCCCGGGCGGAGACCGCCATTACCACTGCGCTCGCGTGCTGATCGGGGCACGTCGAATCAGTTAGAATTTTGCATGCTTCCATGGGAGGGAGACCCGCCATGCTAAAGGGCAGCATCGTTGCCATCGTCACGCCCATGCTCGAGGACGGGAGCCTGGACCTGGACCGACTGCGCCGTCTGATCGACTGGCACGTTCGCGAGGGCACGAATGGCATTGTCGTCGTCGGCACGACCGGGGAGTCGCCGACGGTGGATTTCGACGAGCATTGTCTGCTGATTCGGACTGCGATCGATCATGCCGCGGGCCGCATTCCGGTGATTGCCGGCACCGGCGCCAACTCCACCCGCGAGGCGATCGAGCTGGCGAGCTTTGCGAAAGCCGCGGGCGCAGACATGAGCCTGACGGTGGTGCCCTACTACAACAAGCCCACGCAGGAGGGCCTGTACCGGCATTTCCGCGCAATCGCCGAGGCGGTGGACATGCCGCATATCCTGTACAACGTACCCGGCCGGACCGTGGCGGATCTGCATAACGATACGGCTATCCGCCTGTCGCAGATACCGAACATCGTGGGAATCAAGGATGCCACCGGTAACATGGAGCGGGGTGCAGACCTGCTGCGGCGGATTCCCGAGGGCTTTGCAGTCTACAGCGGTGACGACGGTACCGGGCTGGCCTTGCTCATGCTCGGCGCGCACGGCGTGATCTCCGTGACATCAAATGTCGCGCCGCGGCTGATGCAGGAAATGTGCGCGGCCGTGCTGGGTGGCGACCTGAAACGCGCCCGTGCGCACAACAATTCACTGCTCGGTCTGCACAAGCATTTGTTCGTGGAGGCCAACCCGATTCCGGTCAAGTGGGTGCTCGAGCAGATGGGCATGATCGGCGGCGGCATCCGCCTGCCGCTGACGCCACTGTCGTCGTCTTTTCACGCACTGCTGCTCAACGCAATGGAGCAGGCGGGCATCAAGGCCGCCACCGCCACCGCAGCAATGGCGAAATGAACGCCGCACGTTGCGGTTTGTCTGTTCCAAAAGATCGATTCGGACGCGGGTTGCACTGATGAAGCGGGTTGGACTGGTTCTGGTTCTTTCGCTGGCGCTTGCCGGCTGCGGCGGGACGCTCGCCGAACGCAACAAGATCGATTACAAATCGGCGGGCCGGCTGCCGCCACTGGAGGTGCCGCCCGATCTGGCGGCGCCGCAGACGGAGGATCGCTTCAGCGTGCCGGAGTCGGGCAGTGCCACGTACTCCGCCTACAGCCGGGATCGAGGCGCACGGCCCGCGGCCGGCGATGGCAGCCTTTTGCCGGAGCAGGAGGGGATGCGGGTGGAAGGCGGCGCGGGGACCCGATGGCTGGTGGTGGATGCGCCGCCGGAGGCGTTGTGGCCGGCCATCCGGGAGTTCTGGCAGGAAAACGGTTTCCTCATTGCCCGCGAAGCGCCCGATGCCGGCCTGATGGAGACCGACTGGGCGGAGAACCGCGCAAAGATTCCGCAGGGTGGGTTGCGCAATCTCATCGGCAAGGTGCTGGACAACGTCTACTCCTATCCCGAGCGCGACAAGTTCCGCACGCGCATCGAGCGCGGGCGCGAGCCCGACACCTCGGAGATCTATATCAGCCATCGCGGCATGTACGAGGTGCTCACCAAGGAAGGTCGATACAAGCAGGACACGATGTGGCAGGCGCGCCCCTCCGATCCCGAACTCGAGGCGGAGATGCTTTACCGGCTGATGGCCCGTCTCGGCGCAAAGCCCGAGAAGGTCGAGCAGGCGGCGGCTGCCCCGGCGCCCGTGCCGCGCGCCGAACTGAACAAGTCGGGAACCGAGGTCTCCTCGCTGCACCTGCGCGATCCGTTCGACAGGGCGTGGCGGCGAGTCGGTCTTGCGCTCGATCGCGTTGGTTTCACAGTCGAGGATCGCGACCGCTCGCGGGGCATTTACTACGTGCGCTATAACGATCCGGATGCTCAGCAGACACGGGCAACCGGCCTGGCGCGCCTTGCGTTTTGGCGCAAGGACGATCTTCCGCGCGATTCGCAGTACCAGATCGCGGTGTCCGGCGCGGACGAGGGCAGCGATGTCACGGTCCTGAACGCGGAAGGCGCTCGGGCGAACCCGTCGACGACCAGCCGCATTCTTGCGCTGCTCCAGGAGCAGCTGCAGTGACCGCGCCGCCAGGCGCGGCGGATACCGGCCGCCGCTGTTGATGGCGGGACTGCGTTTCGCCAGTCTCGGCAGCGGCAGTCAGGGCAATGCGCTGGTGGTGGCCTGCGGTGCCACCCGGGTGCTGCTCGACTGCGGCTTTGGTATTGCGGAGACCGCCGCGCGGCTGCAGCGGCTGGGCCTCACGCCGGACGAACTCGCCGCCATCGTGGTGACGCATGAGCACGAGGACCATATCGGAGGTGTCGCCCGCCTGGCGCGCCGATTCTCGATCCCGGTGTGGCTGACCCATGGCACGCTGCGCGGCTTCGAGGCCTTGCTGGAAGGCGTACCACTGCGGGTGATCGAAGGTTACCGGGCGTTTGAGGTCGGCGGCATCCGCGTAGAGCCGTACCCTGTGCCGCACGACGCGCGGGAGCCGGCGCAATTCGTGTTCGGGGACGGGCAGCGGCGCATCGGTGTGCTGACCGACGCGGGCGAGAGCACGCGCCACATCGAGAAGGTGCTGTCCGGGTGCGACGCGCTG
>CALJLA010000171.1 GCA_937983055.1 uncultured Pseudomonadota bacterium | reverse complement strand
ATGCCGCCGGGCCTCAGGCCGCCGGGCGCAGCGGGCGCGTGCGGCGGCGCAGGCGCTCCACCGCTTCCAGCAGCGTGAGCGCGATCACGTCGCGCTGCGCGTGGCTGCCGCCGAGGCGCTGGGCGACGGCGGGCAGCGTGCCGAGCAGCCCGATGGCGCCGGCGCAGTCGCCACGCCCGAACGCCGCCAGCGCGCGGCAGGCGGGAAGGCCCACGGTGCGCGTCATCTCGCCGTAGTGGGTGGGCAGCAACTGCCGCCGGGTGAGCGCATGCAGCAGGCGGCCGGCCGCATCCCATTCGCCGGCGGCGACGAAAGCCATCATCGCGTGCAAATCGTTGAAGGTGCAAAAGCCGTCGCCGATGCGCGGCAGCCAGTCGCGCGCCAGCGCAGCCGGCCGCGCCCCGCAGTCCTCGCCGCGCAGATACAGCCGCCACAGCAGCGCCGAGGCGTCGATCAGTTCCGACACCGCAGGCGTGGCGCCGGCGCGCAGCGCGCGGTCGTACACCGACAGCGCTTCGCCGGTGCGGCCGCAGCCGAGCAGGTACAGCGCCACATGCCACCAGCAGTGCGAGGCGACCATGCCGGCGTTCGTCCAGTAGGGCAGCCGCTCGCGCATCAGCTCCAGGCCGCGTTCCGGGCGCCCGGTCATCTCGAACACATGCGCCAGCACATGATGGGCGCGCGCGTCGTACGGGTTCATCTCCAGCGCGCGGCGGGCGAACGCTTCCGCGGCGGCGTACTCGCCGCGCTCTTCCAGCCCGAAGCCGTGCATCGCCAGCACGGTGTGATAACCGGGCAGCAACGGCGACCACGCCGGCAGCAGCCGCTCGACGCGGGCGGCCAGGCGTTCGCTCTCGCCGGCGAGATAGTCCAGCGACTGCGCCACCAGCAGCGCCAGCATGTCGCGAGGGTTTTCCGCGAGCAGCGCGTCGTAGTGCGCCACGGCGCGTGGATAGTCGTCGCCGATGGCGGCGCCGAGCGCCGCCAGGTGGCGCCGCTCGCGCGCATTGGCGGGCAGTGCCGCTGCCCGCCGCCGCAGCGCCTGCGCCGCCGCCGGCGCCGAGGCTTCACGGCTGCACATGAGCAGACTTGCTTCAAGCACATAGGCCATCACGAAGCCGGGCGCCTGCGCCCGCGCGCGGCCGGCATGCAGGGCAGCCTCGCCGCGCCAGCACTGGAACCCGGCCAGCGCCTGCTCGTACAGTTCGAGCGCATCGGCGTCGGCGCCGCTGATCGGGCTGCCGCGCCAGTCTGTGCTGATCATGGTGAATGTCTCCCTGCTGTGCGGAACGCCACCCGCCGCCCGCGGCCAGCCTAGTGCCTCACGATGACCGTCTCCAGGTATTCGCTCGGCACCACCAGCGTGCCGCCGCCGCGGTCGAAACGCGCGATCAGCGACTGGAGCTCGGTGTGAAGCGCGGCCTGTGCCGTGGCGTCCAGTGTTCCGAAAGCTTTCATCACCGGGCCGTAGTAGCCGCGAAACAGTTCGATCCAGTGTTCGGCAGAGCGATAGCGGAAATGGAAGTACCGCCGCTCCGCCTGGATCGACGCGGCCCGGGGTCCGAACAGCTCGACCAACCGGGTCTCGGTGCCCCAGGCCGACGGCGGCTTCAACCCTGCCGGCGGCGGCACGAAACGTGCGACGGTCTTGAACAGCTGCCCGATGAATCCGTCGGGTGTCCAGTTGGCGAGCGCGATGCGCCCGCCGGGGCGCAGCACCCGCACGATTTCGTCGGCCGCGCGCTGCTGGTCCGGCGTGAACATCACGCCGAAGGTGGACACCACGACGTCGAAGCTCGCGTCGTCGAACGGCAGATTCTCCGCGTCGGCCACCTGCACCCGCATCGGCAGCTGCTCCGCCTCGGCACGTCGGCGCCCGAGTTCGAGCAGGTCGGGCACACAGTCGGTCGACACCACCTCGGCGAAGCGTCGCGCGGCGGCGAGCGAGGCGTTACCGTTACCGGCGGCAACGTCGAGCACGCGCTCTCCGGCGCGCAGGTCGACCGCTTCGCACAGCGACTCGCCGACGATCTGCAGGGTGACGCCGATCAGCCCGTAGTTGCCCAAACTCCAGACGGCCTGCTGACGGCTTTTGATCGCCTGCAAATCCGGCGGCAAAGGGGTGCTGCGAAGGGTTTCAGCGGTGCTCATGCGGGGCTCCTTGCGACGGGTTGAAATCGGGATCGCGATGTCCGGCGCGGTGCGGTGTCGCGACCGTTGCAGTTTCCTGATTTCCCGTCGACCGATTCTGACCGGGAATCCGCCCGGTTTGACCGGGAATCCGGATTACGCGCCGGGCGCGGCCTGTCGACGCCGGCGCCTGCCGGGTACAGAATGTGCGCCGTTTCGCAGGCGTCCATTCACCGGGAGTGGGCATGAGCCAGGACACGCTGTCCGAGGTACTCAGAAGCGTCAGGCTGCAGGGCGCGGTGTTCTATCACGTGCGCGCCGATGCCACCTGGGTGGCCGAAGCGCCGCCGGCCTCCGAGATCGCCCATGCCATTTCGCCCGGCCGCGAGCAGGTGATGACCTATCACGTGGTGACGGAGGGCGCGTGCTGGGGCGCCGTGGTTGGCGCTCCGCCGGTACGGCTGGAAGCCGGCGACGTCGTGGTGTTCCCGCATGGCGACCCGCATGTCATGTCGAGCGCGCCCGGCATGCGCGCCGAGCCGGATCGCAGCGAACTGGAACTGGTGCGGCCGCCGCAGATGCCGTTCACGATGCGCCGGCATGGCGAGACGGTTGAGCTGGCCGAGCTGGCCGAGCTCGCCACCGCCGCCGGAGACGATTGCACCACGCTGGTGTGCGGGTTCTTCTGCTGCGATGCCCATCCGTTCAATCCGCTGCTGGTGAGCCTGCCGCGGCTGCTGCATGTGCGCGCGCACGGGCGCGATGGCTGGACCGCGCAGTTCATCCGCTTTGCCGTCGCGGAATCGATGAACAAGCGCCCGGGCGGCGAGGCGCTGCTCGAACGGCTGAGCGAAACCATGTTCGTGGATCTGCTGCGCCGCTACCTCGAGGATCTGCCCGAGGGGCATCCCGGCTGGCTGGCCGGCCTGCGCGACCGGCATGTTGGCCGCGCGCTCGGCCTGCTGCACGAACGTCCGGCCGAATCCTGGACCATCGACCGGCTGTCGGACCAGGTCGGGCTGTCGCGCTCGGCGCTGCATCAGCGATTCGCCGGGTTCATCGGTGTTTCGCCGATGCATTATCTCGCCCAGTGGCGCATGCAGCTTGCGGCGAATCTCTTGCGCCAGTCCAGCGCCAGCATTGCGGCGATCGCGCTCGAAGTCGGCTACGAGTCCGAGGCCGCCTTCAGCCGCGCGTTCCGGCGGGCGACCGGCGCACCGCCGGCGAGCTGGCGCCGGCAGCAGGCGATGCTCGCCGGGCGGGCGGCCTAGCTGCGACGTCGCCAGGAACGAATTGCGGCCTGTGTCGGTCACTGCATAAGTCCCCCTCCGCGACCATCGGGCGCGCGCCGGCAGCCTGTGGTAGGTTCGGAGCGGTCGCTTTTTCAATCTAATTGCGCGGGCTGCGCCTGCGCCCGGTTCGAATGCAAACGACAATCCGTGCGGGCGGCAGCCGCCTGATCATTCTTGCCATTGCCATGCTGGGGCTGCACTTCGGCGCGCAGGCCGCGCAGGACGCGGCCCCGGTGGTGGTGGCCGCGGTCGAGCGCGCGCCGGTCGAGCGCGAGCTGCGCCTCACCGGCACGGTGACCGCCGAGCGCGCCGCCGCGCTGTCGCCCCGCGTCAGCGGGCTGGTATCGCGCGTTTACGTCGATGCCGGCGCGCGGGTGGCGGCGGGGCGCACGCTGCTCGAGCTCGACGCCAGTCTCGCGAAGCTGGCACTGCAGCGCGCGCAGGCGGCCGGGCTGCGCAGCGTGCCGCTGGTGCTCGCCCCC
>CALJLA010000170.1 GCA_937983055.1 uncultured Pseudomonadota bacterium | reverse complement strand
CATGTCACCCGAAGGCAGCAGCCCGGCCGGCTGGGTCACCTTCGCCATCGCCCCGGCCCGCGCGGCGTGCAGCAGCAGGTGTGCCTGCGACAAAACCTCGGGAAGCCAGTCGCTGCGCACCGCCCGCCCCAGGAACCCCAGCACCGACGGTACCAGCGTCGCCACGCCCAGCCAGGTGAGCGCCGACTCTCGCATGGCATCAAGATCCGCGTCGCGAATCTTCTGACGCATCGCTTCCACGGCCGGGTTCCGGCTGTCACCGAGTTGCCCCGCCAGTTCAGGGTCAATCACCGGCGCCAACATCGCCAGGCACTCCAGCGCGACAGGCTGGTGGTGATGGCGATATCGCGAAACGGCATCATGCACGGCCGCCCGGACGAATCGTGCGGCAGCAGCGTCCTGAAAGAGCCGATCACCGGGGAATTTCACCCGTGCGACAAATTGCAGCAGCGCATTTCCGGCAGCGTGCTTTATATTCGGCTCGCCTTGACGGAGCTGCTCGACGAGCAGATAGGCCAGCGACGGATCGGCGGCCTTGGCGACAAGCTGAACGACGTTCAGCGGCCCCGCAGTCCCCTTGCGGGTCGCAGCTTCACGAAGGCCCGAGTGAAAGCGAGAAAGATGGTCGATCAGGTGCCTTCGATGGGTGCCTGCGAGCTGGTCCAGATGAACGATCAGGGCGGCTGTCGATAAGGGCAGATCGCGCTGCAGAATCAGCCCGGCTGCGGCATCGATGGCACCCGGCTCCGCGGCATGGATCGCCGCCGCCAGCGAGGCGTCAAAGGCGCCCCCCGGTAGATTACTCAAACCTTGAATGGCCAGATACTTACGCATACGATTCGCCAGCCGGATCGAGAGGAAATGTGGCCTCCCAATACCCGCCAAAGAGTTATCGGCAAGTCAGATAACCCGGCGTTACGATCGCCAGCGAAAAAATGGCCGATTACGAGCAGATTTCCTTCACTATCCTGCCAACCCACTGCTATAATCTGAACTCGCACACCTAAGATCAAGGGCCCCCACTGATGAGCGTCGGTCATAAAGCCTGTAACGTACAGTTCTTCCGTCTCATGCTCTACAATCGTCCCCTCCATCCGGAGCTATTTGACCTCCAGGGTCGAAGTGCCTTCCGGACGGCCGATTATGAGGTGGAAAACTGGCTCACCCCGGCCGGTCACGTCCTTCGATTTCAGGTCGGCAAGGAATGCATGACCGAGGCCGTCATCGAGCGCGGCGATCACCTGCCTGAAACCGGCCTGGTACACGCCCTGCCCTGCTTCGGCGAAAAGGACTACAACCACACGGCCCCCAAGGAAAGCCGGATCGGCTACGTCACGACCGTGCAGACCGAGGCCCTGACGGACAACCTCTACGCCGCGACCCTCCGCGAGATGCAGGATTTCGCCGAGGAAGCCAACTGCATCAGCCACACGTGGACCGAGGGCGACGGTGCCCCGTGCCTGTCGATGCTGGATTGCCAGAAGTACAAGAAGGAATACCACGTGCAGACTTACCACCTGCTCGGCGCGACCGGCATGGTGCTGCGGACGCAGTCGATTTTTGAGATGCGGTGAACGCCATATCACGACTGAATTCCACAAGCCGCGCGACTCTTGTCGCGCGGCTTGTCATTTGGGCGGGTATGCTCCAGCGATCAGGGCACCATGCCCCGAGAGAGACCGCGATGCCTGATAATCCCCTTCAGCTCAGTAACGCACCTCTGACGCGGCGCACGTTCCTGCACCTGGCTGCATTCGCTGGCGCCGCCGGAGTGGCGCGCCCGCTAAACGCAACCGACGCCCCCGCCTATCCGCCCGTCTGGCAGATCACGCGCGGGCCCAAGCACCACTGGTTCGGGTACTACGACAAGCTCGAGTTCGATCCGACCAACCGCTACGTGCTCTCGAACGAAGTGGACTTCGAGCACCGCTCGCCTCGCGCCGATGACGTGATCGGCGTCGGCATGGTGGACACGGGCGACAAGGACCGATGGATCCCCATCGGCCAGAGCAATGCCTGGGGCTGGCAACAGGGCTGCCTGCTCCAGTGGCGGCCTGGCTCGGCAACCGAAGTCGTCTGGAACGACCGCGAGAAGGATCGGCACGTCTGCCACATACACGATGTGAAAACCGGTAAGCGCCGAACGCTGCCGTTTCCCATCTACGCGCTCAGTCCCGACGGGCGATTCGCCATCACCGCCGACTTCCGCCGCATCCAGAACATGCGCCCCGGCTACGGCTACGTCGGCCTCGACGATCCGTTCGCCGACCTCAACGCCCCGAAGGACTCGGGTGTCTGGCGCATCGACCTGGACACCGGCAAGGCTGAACTCATCCTCGCGCTGGCTGACGTCGCCAAGATCCCGCACAACGGCCAGAACATCAAGTCACGCTGGCATTACTTCAATCACCTGCTGGTCAGCCCGGATGGCAAACGCTTCATCGTGCTGCACCGCTGGCGGCAGGATATGAAAGACCCGCCTGAACGCCGGGCCGTCACCGGCTTCACCACGCGCATGCTCA
>CALJLA010000169.1 GCA_937983055.1 uncultured Pseudomonadota bacterium | reverse complement strand
ACGGACTCCACCGTTCAGGGGACGTTCGAGGAAGCCTCGCTGAAGGACGCCATCGCCAATTGCTGGGCGCAGGGTGGAAACCCGACCGCCGTCGTGATGGGATCGTTCAACAAGCGGCAGGCGTCCGGGTTTACGGGTGTCGCAACGGCACAGCGTGACACCGGGAACGCACGGGTGCAGATCATCGGCGCCGCCGACCTGTACGTGAGCGACTTCGGCGAACACGCACTGGTGCCGGACCACTTCACGCGGGATCGCACCGCGCTGGTGCTCGACTACGACTACCTGGCGCTCGCGACGTTGCGCGACATGGAAACCACCGAGCTCGGTAAAACGGGTGACTCGGACAGGGTCCAGATCATCTTTGAAGGCACGGCGGAAGTACGCAACGAAGCCGCGTCCTCGAAGGTGGCCGACCTGACCACGTCGTAAGGAGCAGGGGCCATGGCCAAACGGTTGATTCAGTCTGTCGCGGGTGTCCATACGTATATGGAGCGCCTGCCCGATGGACGGTATGCGGTATCAACCGTTCAGGACGTGGCCCCGATCCTCGAAGAATCGAAAGCCCTCCAGAACCTGCCGGGTCGCACGAAGGACGGCATCAAGCAGTCCTGGATGCACCTGGCGCACATCCCGAATCAGTTGCTGATGCGGTGGTGCCAGGAGGACGGCTTCCCGATTGAAAAGGTGTACCGCCAGGAAGGGATACGCTGGCTCACGCGAAAAGTGCATGAGCGAGACAATGCCCACACGAAGGTGGCCGCCGGTTATCACGTAAGGAAAGGCGAATGAGATACTCCGCCATGCTTGCCCAACAGATGCGCAAGCACGACACGTTCGACAGTTGGGTTCGGGCGTGCTGTCCGAATCCGCCTGAGAACGCGAACGACATCTACGAGCAGGCGCACGGCCGCCAGCGCGGCCCCGGTCGGCCGAAATCAGAGGACGACGGTGACGGATCTGAGGATAGCCCATCAACTGATTGAAGGCGGGCAGCCCGACGAAGGGCTGGCTATCTGCAGTCGGATTCTGGATTCCAACCCGAATGACGGGCAGGCGTTGTTTCTGTCCGCCGTCGTGATGCAGCGCGCGGAGAAGTTTGGGCTGGCGCAGAACCTGCTGGAGCGGGTTATCAGCCTGCATCCGGAGCGCCAGGAGCCGTACATCAATCTGGCGATGTGCCATGAGTACCGGGACCCGGAAACGGCCCTGAGACTCATAGACAAAGCCATAGAGATCGATCCTTCCAACCCGCAGCCCTGGATGAACAAGGGCATTCTGGAGTGCCGTGTCGGCAAACCGGAGCGAGGCAAGGCGGCCTGCCAGAAAGCCCTGCGGCTGTCCCCGGACAATCCCGGGGCACACGAAAACCTGTCGATTGCCCATATCATGCTGAGGGAGTGGAAAGATGCCTGGGAACACTACCAGTATGGTCTGGGCTCGGACTTCAGGCGAAAGCTTGACTACGGCGTGCCTGACTGGGACGGAAAATCGCCCGGAACCGTCGTGGTCTACGGCGAACAGGGAATCGGGGATGAAATTCTTTTTGCCAGTTGCATCCCCGATGCAAAAAAGCACGCCAATATTTGCATCGACACCCAAAGCCGACTGAAGGGCCTGTTTCATCGGTCCTTTGGCGAGGCCCACGGCACCCGATTCGAAGCCGAAACGACCATAGACCTCGAGACCATCGACTATCAGTGCGCGTTGGGCGATTTGCCGCGGTTTTACCGCACCGAAGCGGCGGATTTCCCCGGGACGCCGTATCTGACGCCCGACCCCGAACGCTGTACTCAGTGGCGGGCCTTGCTGGACACGTTCCCGGGACGAAAAATCGGCCTTGCGTGGTCCGGCGGTTCCTACAACACCATGTCGGAACGACGTTCGTTCACGTTCGACACGTTTTCACCCTTGCTGGACACCGGGGACACGTACATTTCGCTCGAATACGCCGATCCGGGCGAGATTCCGATCATTCACTGGCCCAGAGCCGTGGAAAAGGGCGTGGATTTCGACGAAACCGTTGCGTTGATCAGCGAACTGGACCTTGTGATCTGTGTGACGACCACGGTGATGCACGCCGCGGGTGCTGTGGGAACCCCTTGTTGGGTTTTGGCGCCCAAAGTGCCGCCCTACATCTGCCACATGGAAGGGAATATGCCCTGGTACGGCTGTGTTGAGACGTACAGACAGAAAACCACCTGGGAGGACCTGATAAAGGACGAGGTTTTGCCGGATTTGGATGGCACGTCAGAGGAATTGATTGAAATCATCAAGGAGTACAGAGAGAAGAGGCTGAGTGGCGCATGAAACGCATCTTTATTGGCTACGACAAGCGCCAGCCCATCGCCTACCACGTCCTTTGTCAGAGCATCCTGGAGAACGCTTCTGTCCCGGTAGCCATTACCCCTCTGGTGCTCGAAACGCTTCCCATAGAGCGTCGTGGGCTCACTGACTTCACGTTTTCGCGCTATCTGGTGCCGTATCTGTGTGGTTACGAGGGTGAGGCCATTTTCATGGACTCGGACATGCTGGTATTGGGGGATGTGGCCGAGTTATCCACAGACCATCCGGTGTCAGTGGTCAAACGCGAAGGGGAGCTGAAGTTCGAAGAATCCAGCGTGATGGTGTTCGACTGTGCGCAGTGCAAGCGCCTGACGCCTCATTTCATTGAAATCGGGAAGCCCCAATGCTTTGAATGGGCGGATTCGGTGGGCGAGCTGGATCCGAACTGGAATGTTTTGGTCGGGTATGAGACGCGACCGCATCCGAAGTTGCTGCATTACACGATGGGGGTTCCGGCCTACAAGGAGTGCCGGTTCTACGACGCTTCGATTTGGCATCAGTACCGGCAGAATGCCGAGAATACGCCCTCCTGGATCGAAATCATGGGCGGTTCCGTCCACATGCCCAAAGTCCTCGAGAGGCTGAAATGCTCATAAGCCCTGAATACCGCGAACAGCAGGAGACGATGCACGAAAACCCCGATTACGGGCGGGCATCCGAGATCTATGCGCCGTTCGTGTCCACGGTGATCAAGCAGTTTCAGGTCACGGAGCTGCTGGACTACGGCGCGGGGAAGGGGCGGCTGAAAGAGGGCCTTGAGCTTGCCCCCGGGCACGTCCTCACGGTGGATCACTATGACCCGGCTATTCCGGCGTGGTCAGAGGCCCCTTCTCCCTGTGAAATGGTCGCCTGTATCGATGTCCTCGAGCATATCGAGCCGGATTGTCTGGATGCCGTGCTGGATCACCTGAAAGAACTGACTCTCCGGGTGGGTTTCTTTTCGGTCCACACGGAGGCCGCGGTGAAGACCCTTCCCGATGGACGAAACGCCCATCTGATCCAGGAAGGCCCCGAATGGTGGCTACCGAAACTCATGGAACGCTTTACACTGGTGTCCTATTCCCTGATGGGGCCGGGCTTCTGGGTGGTGGTGAATGGCATTTAATACCTACGCGAACCTGAAGACCGCGATTGGCAACTGGACGCGCAATGCTGAAGTGGACAAGGACGAAATCATCGGCCTTGTCGAAGCCACCATGTTCAACAACGAGGTTGCGCCCCTTCGTGTGCGAGAAATGGAAGTGCGGGCGACCGCAACGGCTACCGCTTCCTCTCGCTATGTGGCCCTGCCCACGCGATTCCTCGATATGCGGCGCCTGAAGCTCACGTCCGGGGGCAATGAGTTTGACATTCGCTATCGCACCCCCGAATCCCTGTTGATCAAGGGAGGCACAGGGCGGCCGCTGTACTTCTCCATTCTGGCCCAACTGGAATTCGACATTGCGGCGGATTCGGCCTATGACCTTGAGATGCTGTACTACCAGCGTCCCACGGCCCTGGATGCCACCAATACCACCAACGACGTGCTGACGAACTACCCGAATATCTACCTGTTCGGCTGTCGGTGGGCCACGTACCTGTATCAGAATGACGCGGAGGCAGAGGCAACCAACTACCAGCGCTTCCTGGGCGCGATCAGGGGTGCGAACAAGACCAGCAAGAAAGCCCGCATGGGTCCTGCCCCCGCGATGGTGGCGGAGCGCCTGACGCCGTGACCAACGTCCCGCTTCCTTTGGCGGGCGGTTCCATGCCGTCCGTGCCTATGAGCGCGCAGAAGCTCGTCAATATGTACCCGCGACAGGATCCCGGGGGCGTATCGGAGGTGAGCGTGTACCCGTTCCCCGGCCTGACGACATTCTATGATTCGAGTGATAACACCAGTGGCGTTATTCTGGGGATGCAGACGTTTCTGGGACAGCTTCGGATTGTTCGCAAGGCAACCGGGGCGGGCGGTTCAACGGCGACGTTTCGGACTATTGACGGGGGCGGAAACGAGACCAACCACGGCGCGATTGACGACACGACCCGCCCGGTGGGTATGGCCAATGACGGCCTGAACATGCTGATCGCTCCGAACGCCCCGGGGAGCGAGCTATACACGTTTGACGGGACCACGCTGTCCACGCTGGGGTCCGGGCCGAATGATGAATCGGTCATTACCCGGCTGAACAACCACTTCATTACGGATTCGGACGACAACGCGTTCCACGTCTCGGACGCCGGCAGTACGACATTCACGTCAGGTGAGTCCGCCGAACCGGAATCAGACCCGGATCATTTCACCGCTCCCTATGCGTTTGATCAGTGGTTGTGGCTGTTCGGTGAGAACTCCATAGAGCCCTGGGTGAATACGGGGGTGGGGACCCCGCCGTTCGAGCGCGTGAACGGGGGGATTATCGAGGGGATCGGCACGCTGTCGAAGCACGGCATCACCCACACCCCCACCGCGCTGTATTTCGTGGACAAATCCGGGGTGGCGTACGCGATTTCAGGCCGACAGCCTCAGGCTATTTCGCCGCCGGCTCTCTCGCGCCTGTTTCGCACGTATTCGCTGGATGAGATCACCGCCTTTGTGATCCCGTGGGACGGGATGCAGTTTGTGGTCTTTTCCTTCCCTGAGGCCACCTGGGCGTATGCGGAGGGGGTGGACTGGTTCGAGCTCGACAACAACGGTGCGTGGCATGGTGTGCACTACGCCTACGCGTACGGGAAGCACCTGGTGGGCGATAAAACGTCCATGAAGATCCATGAACTGGACCGGGACGCGTTCACCTGGGCCGGTACCGCGATCAAGCGTCGGCGCACCCTTCACACCATAGGGGGTGAGCAGTTCAACGAGCCCCGCAGGCGCATGGAGATGTCGAAGCTGCGCCTGAATGTATCGTCGGGTACGGGATTAACCACGGGACAGGGGGAATTCCCGAAGCTGATGCTAAGGCGCTCGCTGGACGCCGGCAAGACCTGGGGCATGGAACACTGGATCAACACCGGGACGCTGGGCGACTTCGATACGCAGATCGAATGGCCGCACATGGCGGCCGGGTACCAGTTGACCTTCGATGTTGCCTACACGGATCCCGTATCGATAGCGTTTCACAGCGCCGGGGTAGAGTTGCGTGCGGCCGGCGATTGACCTCAATCCGCGTGTTACGAATGACCGCGAAGCGCTGGGTCAGATGTTCGACCGCATCGTGGCCCTGGACGAGTCATCGCGGGATACGCTGCGCCGGCGCGGCGCCAAAGGGAACGGCACGACCGACGATGCGTCGGCGGTGCAGACCGCGTTCCGGAACAACCGGATCACCACGATTGACGGCGAAGGGCTGACCTACAACATCGGGTCAGCCACCACGTTCAATGATCGCACGGCCTGGCTGATCGTCCGCAACGCGACCTTTTCCTACTCCGCATCGGGCGGGGTGATGTTCACCTCCAATGGTTCTATTGGCTCCGCGGTCACGCCCTCGAATATCTCGGCCGGGGATTCAACGGCCACGTTTACGTCGACGTCCGGCCATGCGAAGCGCGACTGGCATCTCTTTCGCAGTGCGAATGTCTGGGGTAATGGCGGGACCACCCACGGTGAGTGGAACATGGTGCGGAGTGTCGACTCCGCGACGGTGAACACCTACGAGCGGCAGTTCCACCTGGACTACGACAGCACCCCGGAGGTGTACACGCCCACCCTGCAGCCGGGCATCGCGTTCATCAACTGCCATTTCATCGGCGGTGGAGATGCGGACGACGAAGACGCGCTGACCGTCACGTTCACCGAAAACTTCATTGTCCAAAACTGCACGTTCAAGGACTTTGCCCGTCGTTGCGCGAGCTCGACATCGAATGTGTATTGCCATCACTCCGGTAACCGATACCTGAACGGGGACGACGCCACCGGACTTGCCTACGGTTCCATGATCACCCGGGAGCATGAGGCGGCGCACGTATCGGATTGCCACGGACAGGGGTTGCGCCATGTGGTCACGTGCGGGGGTTCGACCGGCATTACCTGGAATATCGGCATTTCCAACATCACCGGTAGCGCGTGTACGGAATCGGTGGTGGACTGCCATGAGGGGACGGCGCACGTCACCATTTCCAATGTGGAAGCGACGTTTGCGAACACCCAGAGTTCGTCAGAGGGCGATGGCCTGACGATCCAGGGCGCGTACAACACGATATCGAACGTCAACCTGAAGGGGTCAGAGCGCCATGGTTTGCTGGCGCAGTTGAACACGGCGGCCCCGAACGACTTTCTGTCGGTTCGCAATCTCAACGCAACGGACTGGGGCACGAATACCACAGGGTCCAATTCACTGGTGAACCTGTCCTTCCGCAAGGACAACAGCGCGGTGATGGACTTCGTTCACATTCAGGCGAGCGGATCCTCGAGCAGCAGCAATTCCCGGGGCGTCACGGTGACGTCGCACTCCGAGCATTCGGGCGGTGCTATCGACATGCTGAACATTGAGCTGGACGTTGAATGCGCCAGCCGGTGTGTCAGTTGGGATGCCGGCAGCGCGAGCTACACGATCAACAAGGCCCGCTTTGGTGGTGGCCCCTGGGAAACCACCGGCTCCACGGAGGCGTTTTTCATTTCGGGGAATGCCAACGTGAACTTCACGCATGTGTTGGTTGATCCGGCGATGATCATCGGCGGCACGCACGCCGTAGAGAATGACCAATCGACGGTGATCACGTACGTGTACAAGCGGGCGTCCGGTCAAACCACGGGGCTGGTGGATGGGGAGATTGAATTGCACGGTATGCCCACGTTTACTGTCGCGGGTGTACCGGATGTCTCAGCCAACGAAGGCCGCATGATTTACGTATCGGACGAAACCGGCGGGGCGGTACCGGCGTTCTCGGATGGTACGGACTGGCGCCGGGTGACGGATCTGGCGGTGGTCTCATGAAGTATGCCGTGAGAGCAGAAGGGGCGCTGCAGGTCATCTCACATCCGGCTATTTACGCGCTGATTTCGGACGATTCCAGCCCGGATGTGCATGAATTCGCTCTGCCTGAGGATGCGCAAAGCCTGGTGTTCTGGGATGACTTCGCTGTTGGCGCGGTGGTGTGTCGTCCGCTTTCCGGGATCTGCCTGGATGTTCATATTCAGGTGTTACCGCAGTACCGGGACGATGCGCTGGAGATGGCCTGTCACGCCCGCGATTTGCTGTTTGAGGCAGGCTGGGAGAAGTTGACGGCCCAGATCCCGTTCTGTCATGAGAACGTGAAGGTTTTTGCGGAAAAAGTCGGCTTTGTCGAAGAAGGCGTGAACGAACGCTCCATCGTGAAGGGTGGGGTACACTATGACCAATGGTATATGGGGCTGAGTAAATGGGACTTGCAGCCGGAATAGCGAAAGTCGGTATCCCGCTGGTCGGCAGCCTGCTGGGCCAGCGCAGCCAGCGGAAAGCCGCCAAGGGGGCCGCGAGAGACATCAACGCCGGCATTGGCCATGCGATTGGCGCGAACACCCGTCTGTTCCAGTCGGGGCGCGAGAACCTGCTGAATCAGGGCAATGCGGCGATCACCGGACTGGCGCCGTTTGCGCTGGGCGGCCGTGATCGGCTGGATGCCTTTGACGACCTCCTGACCAACGAAGGGCAAACGGCATTTCTGCAGAACAACCCGCTGTTTCAGGCGGGCCTTCAGAATCTGAACACACAGACCGGCAAGCTCGCCGCCGCCCGGGGACGGCTGAGCGCAGGCGATACGCAGGAAGGGCTGATGAACAACGCCTTTCTGGCGGGGGCCCCGCTCCTGCAGAACCAGTTGCGGCTACTCCTGGAGTCGGGCGCGCTGGGCCAGAACGCGGCGACGAACATCGCGAATATCCGGAACACGATGGGTCAGAACCTCGCGAACCTCGATACAGGTGAGGCGGGTCGGTTTTCGGATCTGGTCACAGGGGGCGCACAGGCGACGGCGGCCGGTCGTGTGGGTGCTGCCAATGCCCGGTCCGGTATGTTTGGATCCATTGCGGGGTTCGCGTCGCCGCTGCTTCAGGATTTCCTGCTGAACCGCGACATCGATAACGCCATCGAGGCCGGAGATATTCCTTTCTGATGCCCATTAATCCGCTGATACCGCTGATGGGGGATTCCGGTGCCTTTGGGCGGGGATTCCAGCAGGCGACGACGATTCGTAACCAGCCGTTGCTGGACGGTCTGTTGCGCCAGCGCGTAGAGACAAGCGGGTTGAACATGGCTGCGCTGCGGCGCCAGGCAGAAGCCGCAGAGGTGGCCAACGCCACCCGGGAATTGCAGATTGGTGTTCGGGTCCTCGACAACATCCTGTCGGACGAAAACGTTCGGACAGACGCGGACTATCTGGCGCGAATCAATCAGATTGCCCCGGATCTGGGCCGCCTGGGCTTTGACGAAGCGCAGTTGAGAGACATCCCGACGACGCTGGCGGGTGCGCGGCGATTCCGTGACTCCCTGACCGGAGCGCTTGCGAAGATCGGCCAGAAAAATGTCGTCGGCAGCCCTCAGCGGTTCGATCTGGGCGGCCGGAAAGGATTTACCTTTGTTGACCCAAGCGGTCAGGCGCAAACCACCTTTCTGCCAGAGGGCGCCGAGTTCGTGGACGTTCAGGGGCAGACGGCCGATCAGGAAACGGAACGAAAGCTGCGAGAGGCGGTGCGGCTGGGGGATATCAACACCCAGCAGGCGGTACAGGAAGCACTGGCACTTATCGACCCGTCCGCGGCCCGGATTGTTTCAGACGAAATCGCGAAAGGACGAGGGGCAGAGTTGCGCGCCATTCCGTCTGCGATTGAGTCTGCGGATACAGCCATTCGCGGGATTGACAGCTTCATTGAGGAAGCCGGGTTCGCTCAGGGCCTGATAGGGAATGACACCACCGGGTTGATGGGTGCGGGTTTGGGTCTGATTCCCGGTTCTGATGCCGCGGACTTGCGCGCTGTCGTCAGGACCCTTCAAAGCGGTGTGGCGCTGGACCGACTGCAGAAACTGAAGGAATCCGGGGCAACGCTGGGCGCCGTCAGCGAAGCCGAGCTCGATCTATTGATCAATGCGATTACCGCAATCGACCCCAATTCCAGTGAAGAACTGTTACGCAGGGGTATTTCCAAGGTCGTCCGGGAATACGGCAAGACCCGTGATCGTTACATCCGGCAGCGTCGCCTGGATCTGTCACGGGCGGCAAAGGCCAAGGTTGACGTGAGCGGCGTCCTGGATACGTTCCAGACCATTCAGGAAAACGACATTATCGAAGACGCAGAGGGTAATCGGATGATCCTGCGGAACGGCCAGTGGGTGCCGTTCAATGGCTGAATTGCCCTCGGGTTTCCAAAAGGTCGGTAATGCGGCAGCACCAAAACCGCCGCCCGGTTTTCGCAAGGTGGATAACCTGCGGGCCGATGACTTCCCGGATATTTCCTCTCGCGGATTTCCGGAAGGGTCCGGGCTGTTCGAGCAGGGGCTTGCCGCGACCGGCATTCTGTCGGCGGCTGGCCAGGATGAGCGCGCAGCCATCCTGGAGAAGCAGTTCCCTGGCGAATTCGAATTTCTGGAAGACCAGGACCGAAACCTTCTGGTCCGTAACAAGAAAGGCGAAGTCTTTGCGCTGAATGCGCCCGGTTTGTCCGGGTCGGATATCACATCGTTCATCTTCCGAACCTTCGTCAATCTGCCGGCGGGTCGGGCCAAATCCGCGGCAACCAGTGCGCTGGGCAATCTGGCCAGTCGCGCGGCACAGGTCGGCCTCAAGAGCGGAGTAGCGGAGGCGGGCCTCCAGGGCGTCGAGGCGGCCGCAGGGGGCGAGTTTGACGCAGGGGAGGTAGGGCTCGCTACAGGGCTTGGTGGCGTCGCAGAGGGCGCTATGGGCGCTGTCGGCGCCATTCGTCATGCGCGCGCCAATCGGGTGTTACCGGACACAGGTACGGAGGTTGCGGACGCGGTAGAGGCCGCACAGGAAGCGACAGAACAAACGGGGATCCGGTTAACCCGGGCGCAGCAAACGATGGACCCGTTTCTGGTAGAGGAACAGTCGTTTGTTGGACAGCTTCCGGAAGGGGCGCGACCGGCGATGCGCGCCTTGCGACAACAAAACCAGGAAGCCGAAGAGGCCGTTCAATCCGTGCTGGACAGCATCGGGCCGCCCAATAGCGTGGTGGTGGGTCCTCGCACGATTCGTGATCGCGCACAAAAGGCCATTGAACTCAAGAGAGCTGCGAGGGCCGAAAAGGCCAGCCCGCTGTATCAGGAAGCGTTTGGTGAAGGGATTGGCGCGAATGTGGATGATGTCGTCCGTCACATAGACGGTGCGCTTTTGAAATACCCCAAAAACCATCCGGCCGCCAAAGCCTTGTCACAAATGCGCGCTGACATCCTGGATAACGCCGACAGCCTGGAACGCCTGCATGGCGTCAAGGAAGGGATCGACGTTCAGATCGCGAATTTTGCGGATCGCCCGACCAGTGCCGCCAGCAAGGCAACGCGGGAAGTGGGAGAGGCGGAAACACTGCTGCTCAATGCCATGGATGAGGCGTCGCCTGCCTATGCACAGGCGCGCGCGACCTACGCCCGGGAATCCGCCCCGGTGGATGCCTTGCGTGAAAGCCTGATCGGTCGTGTTGCCGGTATTTCCGATGAGAACCTGAAGCGGGTCTCGCGCACGATCTTCGATCCTGCCGAGACCAATCCGGAGGTGGTGCGAAGTGCCCGCAAGGCGATCACGGCGACGGAAGGCGGTGAGGAAGCGTGGAATCAGATCGTTCGTGCCGAGATGGAGCGGCGTTTGGGGTCTATGCGTGTCGGGATGGAGGATCTGTCATCTGCCCAGTTTCCCAACGTACCGGGGATGATGAAGCGCGCGTTGTTCCCGAATGACAAGTCCATCAAGGTTCTACTGGCCGGCATGGGCAAGGAACAGCGGGATGCCGTGAAATGGTTGAATATGGCACTGACGCGCGCCGCATCCGGCCGGGCCAGAGGTTCGCAGACCGGCGTCCGGGCGGAGATCCGGGAGCGTTTCGACAAAGGGTTTGTCAATGCGTT
This sequence comes from uncultured Pseudomonadota bacterium, assembly GCA_937983055.1. Lineage (GTDB taxonomy): Bacteria > Pseudomonadota > Gammaproteobacteria > Burkholderiales > Eutrophovitaceae > CALJLA01. The sequence continues at coordinate 3,121 of CALJLA010000169.1, read as the reverse complement.
GCGTCGCCTGCTCCGCGAGCCGATAGATACAGTGGCCAACCTGGGCGCCGAAGGCGCTCGTGCGCGTCAGATTCGTGCAGCGGCGGAAGTGATATTTGATCCGGACTGGGCGGTTGAAGCGAACCGCATCCGTCGCCTGGCCGGCAACCAGGAAAATCGGTGGCTGCAGATGTTCAAGCAGATTGATTCAGCGTTCGAGGCCCAGACGCTCTTTGTGCCCCGTGCCATTCCAAATGCCGCTGCCCAGGCAGCACGCGCAGAGGACGAGGAACGTACCGGCCAGCCAGGGCAGTAGGGGTGGGTAGAGGATGAAGGCGAGAACGAACAAGACCAGCCATTGCATGAGTGAATTATGGCATACGCAGCAATAGCGGGAACGCTCCCTCAGTATTCGAAAGACGGCGATGAAATGGCGGACGGCTACTACCTGAAAGCCTATGAAGCCGGTACGACCACGCCGCTCAGCATGGCCACGGACTCGACCGGCGCCACGACGCTCGCGAAGTGCAAGCTGAACGCCAACGGCTTTCCGATTTCCAATGAGTCGGACGAAACCAGCGAATTCATCCCGCACATGAACGCGACCTACAAGCTGGTGCTCTACAAGAATTCCACAGACGCGGACAACAACACCACAGGATCCGCGGAATGGGTGATCGACAACTTCCCGGACCCCAACGTGCAGAAAGCGTGGGTGTTCGAAACGGTGACCGCCAACCGTACGGTGGTACAGGCGGATGCGTACACGATTTTCTTCGTCACCACCTCAGGTATCGACATCGATTTGCCCGACGCCATCGTGAACGGTGGCCCGTGGCGCGTGCTGAACAAGTCCGGTGGGTCGATCAACATCGATCCGGCCCTGACCGATGATATCGACTATTTTGAGTCCGGCGGCGGCGGTACCAAATCCACAGGCACAGCCCTGGCGGTAGCGGACGGCGGCTGGGCGTATATCAATGCCCGCACGACGGGTGAAAATACCGTCATCGGGGCAGGACTCTCATAAGGAAAACCATGAAACAGCGAACCCATGTCAAAGCCGGCAGTTTCGGCTGTGGTGGCGAGAACGGCTGCGGAGGTGGCAATTGAAACAACGAACCGGAACGAAAGCGGGCGAGGGCGGGCTGAGCGGTAGCGGCGGCCTGTGAACGACCACCAGGCCCGCATGGGCCGTCATGCCATCGAGGCGGTAGAAACCACCATCGCCTCCGCCAAGAGCAGCGTGGACGCGCTGAAGGAGCTCCGTGACGAGATCGGCAGCAGTCAGTTCTCATCGGACGCGCTGGAAGCGCTGGACGACCTCGAAACGAAGTTGCTGGACGCGAAGAGCGCCGCGGCGACGATGCATGACGAGCTCGCCGACATCGAAACCACCAACAACCTGAATTCAGGCGGCGAACCGAAGGAATGATTTACGCGGTCGCGCTGGGTGTCGCCACATGGCTGGTGTGCGCGGCTGCGGTTTTTCGCGGGCACTGGCGCTCGGACCCCGTCGCTGATGTGGGTCTGGTGTTGTGGGCCGTCTGGGGGCTGTCGACGGTGGTGCTGTTGTCGGGCCTGCCGGTCACGATCAGCTTTGCGGTAATCGACGTCGTAGCGGCGACGCTGTTACTGTCGCGACGTCACTGGCTGGCCCGCACGACCGGGGCCACGCTGGTGGTTCAACTGGCCCTGCACGCGTTCACGGACGGCGCGCTGCACGCCTGGACAAACAACACCATTGCATGGATTCAACTGGTTATCGTGGGCGGCGTGGTGGCGCCCCACTGGTTTAAACGTTACTGGCCAAACAAGGAACGAGCATGGCCGCCGATGAGAGCATCGCTGCACGCCTGGACGCGCTAGAGGCTGTGGACGAACAAATACTGGCTGTGCTGGACGTGCAGTCCGAGCGCATGGGCGCGATTGAGGCGGACATCGTGAGCGTCTGGCGGACGTTCCCGCGCTACGCGGTGGCGGTGGCGGTGGTGGTGATGCTGGTGGTGTACGGTGCCGACTATCTCGTTTATGACGTCATGCGCGCCCCCGCCCGGGGGATATCGCACTGAGCAGCGAAGAAGACGTTTTATCAAAGCTCGGCGAGATGATCGCCGAGCACTCCCTGGACCGGCGTTCCCACAAAACCAGTATGGTGGTGGCTGCGTCGTCTGCGGCGGCGATCATTGCCGGTGCGCTGTCAGCGTTCGCCCTGTGGGGAAAGGTGGGTTACTACACCATCCCGCAGGAGGATGCGTATCGAAAGCTGCACATCGCATCGGCGCACCCGGACGCCGCGACAAAGGACGATCTGCAGCAAGTCGTGAATTCGGTGGGGGCGTTGACAGATCGCGTATCCGCGCTGACGGGGCGTGTGGACTGCATTGTCCAGCAGTGGAACCTGGAGGATTTACGTGGCTTGCTGGCGTCGGCGGATACCCCGACGATAGTTACCGACCTCGAGCGTCGTGTTCGGCAGGCGCAGCGCGCGTATGAGAAGAGCTGCACCTAGGTTTCACGCGAAACCTCCCGGATGGCCAGCAACACGGCCGTCTTCCTGTCTTCGTGCTCGCCAACGCCATTGTCGTCACTGTGGTCCGCGTGATGGGTTGCTGACCACCAGACAGGGTCATTCCATTCCGACGTGACCTTGTACTTCTCCTGTAGCGCATCGTTGGTCCATGGGGAAAGCGGGTCATACAGGTATCCGCCGTTCTTTGTGCCGATCTGGACGGATCCGCCGACCATCGGCGCTTTCAGGACATTCAGCCCCTCTATCCTCGCTATGTCCCGGATCAGTTGTTCAATCATTCTCGATGTCCAGCGCGAGAAACACCCGTTCGTGAATTTCCAGCGCCAGCCTGAACAAGGCATCGTTCAAATCTTCTACCTTGTTGTTCAATAGGGCGATTCGGAGGTCGACAATTGGGACATCGATGGCTTCAAACAGGTCGTTTGCCCGCGCCTCACTGATTCTCATATCTCTTTCCCATACTTAGCGAGCACAGCCAGTTTGTCTGGCTCATGTATCGGGTCCACAGGAAGCAGTACGGCTTGATCTGCGGGCCATCCGCGCTCTACCCGTCCGCGAGCAGTTCTGAGTCAGATTTCATCGAGCCTCTCCCGCTGGATACATGTCGTC
>CALJLA010000168.1 GCA_937983055.1 uncultured Pseudomonadota bacterium | reverse complement strand
TCCCGCCGGGGCGGCCGGCCGACCTCAGCTGTGTCGGCACCATCGTGCAGGCGATGCGCGCTTATGCCGAAGGCCGGCTCGGGCCGCAGCCGATCGCTTTCGCCGCAGCCGACCGTCGCATTGCCATCGGCTCGGACCGCATGATGGCGGCGGTCGCTGCCGCCCGCCACGGCGTACTCGCCGCGAACCTGAAGCCGCATCACTTCGCGATCGGCTCGATCAACTCGCCGATGCAGTGCATGATGAAAGAGATCTGCGCGCAATGCCTGCAGCCGCAGATCGATCCCGAGACCGGCGAGCGCAGCTACGTGTTTTCCTGCTTCAATCAGGACCAGCCGCTCGACCGGGTGGACTTCGCCGCACTGGCGCAGCGCCTCGGACAGAACTCGCTGCAGGAGAAGCTCACCGCCACATGGATCGACCGCTGCCTGAAACGCCTCGGCGTGCGTCAGGTTGCCTGAGTCCGGACGTCTGCCCCCGGGCATCGGCATCTGCCGCTGGCTACGGTAGGCGCTGCCGATGACCGTGCCACTGGCACTGCGTCTCGACGCCCTGCTGCCGCAGACGCAATGTACCCGCTGCGGCTACCCCACCTGCCGCGATTACGCCGATGCGATCGCCGACGGGCAGGCCGACTTCAACCAGTGTCCGCCGGGCGGCGACGAGACGATCGCCGCGCTGGCAGGACTGCTCAACCGCGAGGCGAAGCCGCTCAACCCGGCGCACGGCGAGTCGCGCCCGCCGGAGACCGCGCTGATCGACGAGCCCGCGTGCATCGGCTGCATGCTGTGCATCCGCGCCTGCCCGGTCGATGCCATCGTAGGTGCGGCGAAGCGCATGCACACCGTGCTGACCGCGCACTGCACCGGTTGCGAGCTGTGCATGCCGGTGTGTCCGGTCGACTGCATCCGCATGGCGCCGCTGGCCGCGCTGGCCGCCGAGGGCCAGCCGGCGGCGCAGCAACGGCTCGCGCTGTCGGCGCGCGAACGGGCCGCGCTGGCGCGCGAGCGCTTCGCGTTTCACCGCACCCGCACCGAGCGCGAGCGCCATGAGCGCGACGAGCGACTTGCGCGCAAGGCCGCCTCAAAGCTGGCGACGGTGGACGGCGAGCCCGCCGGCGCCGCGCGCGAGCGCAAGAAGGCGATCATCGAAGCCGCCCTGCAGCGCGCCCGCGCCCGCCGCGAGCAGGAACGGCGTCTGCGCCGGAACAAGCCTTGAACGCGGACAAGCGCACCCGCATTTTCGAGCGCCTGCGCGCGGCCAATCCGCAGCCCACAACCGAGCTCGAGTACCGGTCGCCTTTCGAATTGCTGGTGGCAGTCATCCTGTCGGCGCAGGCGACCGACCGCAGCGTCAACCAGGCCACGCGCGACCTGTTTGCGCTCGCCAGTTCTCCGGAGGCGATGCTCGCGCTGGGCGAAGATGGGTTGACGCCGTATATCCGGCGCATCGGCCTGTACCGCACCAAGGCAAAGAACATCATCGCCACCTGCCGGCTGCTTGTGGAACGCCATGCCGGGCAGGTGCCCGATTCGCGCGAAGCCCTGGAACTGCTGCCGGGGGTGGGCCGGAAAACCGCCAACGTCGTGCTCAACACGGCGTTCGGGCAACCCACGATTGCCGTCGACACGCATATCTTCCGGGTCGCAAACCGTACCGGCATCGCCCACGGCCGTACGGTCGAGGAAGTTGAGCGGCGGCTGACCCGCCTGGTGCCGGAAGCCTTTCGCCAGGATGCGCACCACTGGCTGATCCTGCACGGCCGCTACGTGTGCAAGGCACGCAAGCCCGACTGTCCGGCCTGCCCGATCGCCGACCTGTGCGAGTTTCGCCCGAAGGTAAAGGCGGCCTGATGTTTACGCCTTCGCGCGAGCAGGCGCGGCGCCTGTTCTTCGAAACCTGGCGGAAGTATCGCGCTGGCGAGACGCTCGCCGGGCTCGAGCAGATGGTGCTGGAGGTCGTCCTTCTGCACCCGGAATACCACCCGCTCCTCGACACGCCCGCGAAACATCTCGACCGCGACTACTCGCCGGCATCGGGCGCACTGAACCCGTTTCTGCATCTGAGCCTGCATCTGGCGATCGCGGAACAGCTTTCGATCGATCAGCCAGCCGGGCTGCGCCAGCGCTACTCGCTGCTTGCCGCGCGGCATGGCGAGCACGACGCGCTGCACCTGGTACTGGAATGCCTGGGCGAGACCGTTTGGGAGGCCCAGCGCAACGGCGCCGTGCCGGACCAGGCTCGCTATCTGGAGTGCCTCGACCGCCGGATCGGCACCCGGAACCCATGAAAAAGGGAGCCCGCCGGGGCTCCCCTGTTCCACTTCCATGCGGCCGCGCCGGCGGCCGGCGCGACTCTCAGTAGCGCACGAAGAGCTGGCTCTTCTGACGGGCGAAATAGCGCGAGAGCGCAGTAATTTCCTCCGCCGAGAGTCCCGCCGCCATCGCGCCCATCACCGGATGCTTGCGCGCCCCCGACTTGTAGTCACGCAGCGCCTTGGCCAGGTAGTCGGCCGGCTGCCCACCCAGCATCGGCGTGTCCGGCGTGATCGACGCATTGCCATCCTCCCCGTGACAGGCAGCACAGATTTCCTTGGCCTTGGCTTCCGGATCGACAGCCTCGGCGGCAGCGCCACCGGCAGAAACCGCGAACCCGGCGCAAAGCAGTGCAATCAGATGCTTGTTCATCGATGTTTTCCCGTACATGACGAGCCTGCTACCGGCCCTGTTGTGAGTAGTACGCCGCGACATCAGCCATGTCCTGGTCGCTCAGGCTGGCCGCGATGGCCATCATGGTCGGATGGGCACGGTCGCCCGATTTGTATGCCTTCAGCGCATTGACCAGGTACGCGGCATGCTGCCCGCCGAGCTTCGGCACCGAGTACACCTCGGGGTAAGCCATGCGGAAACCGGGTATGCCGTGACAGCCTTGGCACATCGCGATTTTCTGCGCACCGGCGGCGGCATCGCCCTCGGCCGCCTGCAGCGGCAGTGAAATTGCCGCCAGCGCGGCAAGCAGTCCAGCAGTGATCGTCAGTCGAGATTTCATCCCTGAGCGGCCTTTATTATGAGGTGACCGTTAAGAAAACCCTGCAAAACTCTATCGGAAGCCCTGTGCCGCGGTCAACGCGCTAGCCGCCGGTGGGCACAACGCCCTCGGCAATGCGAATGGACTGCGAATAGACCTTGTCGAACGTATCCTCGAACTCCACCCGAAGTTCGCCTTCGCGGGTCGGCACGAAATAGAAGCGGAAGATCGGATTATCCGACAGCGAGAAGTCCACCTGGGCATTCATCACCGGATCGCCATTGTAGGTAACGTCGATCCTGCGGACGAAGCGCGGCGTTCTGCCGGGCTCGAAGTCGACGGCCAACCCCGATTCGTTCGGGTGGCGGATCTGTACCTGCACCAGCGTGGGCTTGTTGTACTCGATGTGATCGTCGATGCGGAAGCGCATCTTGCCGAGCAGCGACGGTGGAATCAGGTTCTTGCCCATCGGTGCGGAGCAGCCCCCGGATGCCTTGACCCAGCGCTGCGACATGTACAGGCGGCCATCATTCGTTTCGGCCACCGCGCGCACGAAACTGTAGTCCTCGAAGCGCAGCCGCGTCTCCACCTTGACCCGCCCGCTGTCGGGCGTGAAATAGAACACGCCGGCCGCCGGCGAAGGATTGCGCTCGACGATCAGATATACCGCCTTGATATAGCGCTCGGGCGTCTGGTCGATCAGCCCATTGACCATCACCGGCACGGTGGCGGCATCGTCCGCCCGGGTGTTCAGGTAGACGCGAACCACTTCCTCGCCGTCGGGAACGATCTCGCGGTCGCCGAACATCAGGGTCCTGATCGACTGCCAGTGCGGACTGGCCGCGGGATCCGGTTCGGCAAACTGGTTCGCCTGCACCGGCGGGCACGCCAGCACGGCAGCCGCCGCCAGCGCGTTCGCGAATGCCGCCAATCTGCCCATTGCCCCCCCGAAAACCTCGAATCTCAGGCGCCGAAGTATAGCCGATTACTCCCACTCAAGCTCGGTCCACGCGGTGGTGACATTGCGCCGGTGATAGGTGTCGAACAGCGCCCAGCGGTCCTTTTCCGACAGACCGATGCGATGCACCGCCTCCATCAGCGTATCGCCGCGCCTGATGGCCGCGCGCGTTTCCTCGAGAATCCTGCTGAAGTACCGGTGCTGGGGCTCGAGCACCTGTGGCCAGCCGGCTTGGCTGCGTCCGTGCCCCGCCACGTATTGCGCGGCGTCGATGGCGCGCAGTTCCTCCATGACGGCAAGAAACCCGGTGATGTTCGAGTCGAGCACCGGCGTATGCTCGATAAACAGCAGGTCAGACGTCCATAGCGTGCGGGTGCTGCGGTCGAACACCGTGAGGTCGTGGTCGGTGTGCGCGGGAGGCCAGCCGCGGATCTCCACGATGCGGTCGCCTAGGTCGATGCCTACGGTCGCGCCGGCCGCGACGGTGCGCGTCGGCGGCACGCTCTCGCTGCCCTCGGCGAGCGCGCCCAGGTCGCGCTGCAAGGCGCCCAGGTCGAACCGTGCGCGCGCTGACAGCTGGCGCGACAGGTGTTCGTGGCCGATCACCTCGGCGCCGTCGGCGCGAAGCGCGGCCGCGCCGAAGTAATGGTCGGGGTGCGCGTGGGTGATCACCACGTGGCATACCGGCCGGTCGGTGACTGTGCGAATCGCAGCCCGCAGGCGCTCGCCGAGCGCCCTCGTGCCGCCGGTGTCGACCACCAGCACGCAGCGGCTGCCGACGATGAAGCCGATGTTGGCGTTGTCGCCCAGGTTAACGGGCGCGCGTTCGCCCACGACGCCGTAGTGCACGAAATTGCCCGGCGCAATCTCGACCACGTCGAGCGGCGCGGCGGCGGTAACGTTTTCGGTGCACAGCAGAATTGCCGCCGAGAGAATCCTCGCAAAGCGCATACGATGCCTTGAGATCAACTTCCCGGCATTAAACCAGAACGGCGGCGCGGCGGCGTTCGTCGCTTGCATCAAAGCGCCGCCTTCAGTAGCGTGGGACTTCCTTTCGCCTCCGGATGTTCGCCGCTTGCGCCGACGATTCTTGCCCATGCTGCTGCTCGCGTCGGTGCTGACCGCCGCGCCCTGGGTCCACGCGCACGCACTGCTGCCCGCGCGCATCGCCGATAACGTATACGCCTTCGTCGGCAGCGGCGGCCTGCCCAACGCCGCCAATCGCGGCCATGTCGCGAATGCCGGATTCATCGTCGGCACCCGCGGCGTGGTCGTGATCGACACCGGCGTTTCCCATAGTTATGGCGAGCGCATGATCGAGGCGATCCGCGCGGTCACCGACCGGCCGGTCGCTCTGGTCGTCGTGACGCATGCGGTGCAGGAGTTCGTGTTCGGCATCAGCGCCTTCGAAGCGATCGGCGCGCCGGTCGGCGCTCATCGCGCCACCGTCGATCTGATGCGCGCGCGCTGCGCTCACTGCCTGGAAAATCTGCGGCCGCTGCTCGGCGAGGAGTTGCACGGTTCGCGGCTGGTCCTGCCCGGCGTTGTGTGGGATGGCCCGGTCGCCATCGAGGCCGGCGGCGAGACCATCGAGCTCCTCCATTTCGGCTGGGCAGCCACGCCCGGGGACATTGCCGTCTTCCACCGCGCCAGCGGCACCCTTTTCGCGGGTGGGCTCGCATCGGCCGGGCATGTGCCGGAAATCCGCGACTGCGATTTCTCCGGCTGGCAGGCCGCCCTGGCCGCACTTGCGCGCCTGCCGGTGCGTCACGTCGTGCCGGGCTTCGGCCAGCCGGGCGACGCGCGCGTGCTGGCCAACACCGCGCAATACCTGGCCACCCTCGATGCGCAGGCACGAAGTCTTTATGCCCGGATGCCCAGCCTGGTGGAGGCGCTCGAGCACGCCGCCCTGCCCGCATATGCGCGCTGGGCCGCGTACGCGCAGAATCACCGGCGCAACGTGCTGCACCGCTACCTTCAGCTCGAGATCGAGGATTTCGGCGGAGATCCACGCTCGGTCGCCCTTCCGCAGCGATAACGGCGCGCGCCTGGGCCTCGCGCCGCGAAGGCCTATAATCGGGGCCACTATGGGACACCGCCTGACCAAGATCTACACTCGGACCGGCGACACCGGCACCACCGGTCTCGGCGACGGCTCGCGGGTGGCCAAGGACAGCGGCCGCATCGAGGCGATCGGTGCGGTCGATGAACTGAACTGCTGCGTGGGGCTGCTGCTCGCCGAGACACTGCCGGCCGAAATCCGGGCATGCATGGTGGAGGTGCAGCACGAGTTGTTCGACCTCGGCGGTGAACTCAGCATTCCGGGCTACACCGCCATCGCAGAGGCGCACGTCAGCCGGCTGGAAGAGGTGCTCGATGCCTTCAATGCCGACCTGCCGCCGCTCAAGGATTTCATTCTGCCGGGCGGCACCCGCCCCGCCGCCGTGTGCCATCTCGCGCGCACGGTATGCCGGCGCGCCGAGCGGCGCGTGGTCTCGCTCGCCGCCGACGAACAGCTCTCGGCGCTGCCGCAACGTTACCTCAACCGGCTGTCCGATCTGCTGTTCGTGCTTGCGAGGGTGCTCAACCGCGCCGCCGGGCAGCCCGACGTACTCTGGCAGAAAAACCGCCGATCGGGCGCGTGACGATGGCAGACCCATCGCTGGGCGAGCTGCTGGCCCGCTGCGCGCTCAACGACCAGCAGGCCTTCGCCGCGCTCTATCGTGCCTGCGCGCCGAAACTTTTTGCCGTTGCCGTCCGTATAACCCGTAGGCGGGACTGGGCCGAAGATGTCTTGCAGGAGAGCTTCGTGAACATCTGGCACCACGCGGGCGGCTACGATGCGGCGAAGAGCGCACCGATGACATGGATGACGACCATCGTGCGCAACCGGGCGCTCGACTGGCTGCGCAGGCCGCGCGAGACGGCGGACGATGATTACGACAGCCGGGTCGCCGCGCTGGCGGACGACCGTCCCGGCCCGGAAGAGGCGTTCATACGCAGCACCGACGCCGGTAAGCTGGCGCGCTGCCTGCAGGAGCTGACCGAAGACCAGCGTCGCAGTATCACGCTGGCGTTTTTTTACGGCCTGTCGCACGGCGAGCTTGCGAGCCAGGTCGACCGCCCGCTGGGCACGGTGAAGACCTGGATCCGCCGCGGACTGGAGCGTTTGAAGCAGTGCATGGAGCAAACGGAAACGAAATGAGGGCGAGGGACCCCCGTCTGCAGCAGCATCTGGCGCGCGAATACGTGCTCGGCACCCTGTCCGGCCGGGTACGCCGCCGCGTGCAGACGCTGCTGCGCACCGAGCCGGGGCTGCGCGACGCGGTCACCGAATGGGAGCAGCGGCTCACACCGCTCGCCGGCGCGTTACCGGAAATGGCGCCACCTGCCCGGGTGTGGGAGGCGGTGCAACTGCGCCTGGGCCACCGCGTGCCGGCTGCCGGGTGGTGGAACAGCGTCGCCCTGTGGCGTGGCAGTGCCGCGGTCTCGGCGCTGGCGGCGCTGGTGCTCGCGATCGTGCTGCTCGCGCCTGCACCCGTGCCGCCGACCATGATGGTCGTGGTCATGGAAGACCTGCAATCTCAGGCCCCCGCCATGACAGTGGCCTGGGAACCGGGCCCGCAGGCGCCGCGACGCTTGCGCGTCAGAGTGATTGGTCATGCCGAAATGGCGCCCGACACCGCCTGGGAATTGTGGATGCTGCCCGGCAATGACCAGCCCCCGGTCTCGTTGGGCTTGATTACCACCCATGAGGAGCAAACGGTAATGGTCCCCGCGTCGCTGGCGCTCAAGCTCGACGCCGCCTGGGGCCTGGCAATGAGCGTGGAACCGAGCGGCGGATCACCGTCGGGCGCGCCGACCGGCCCGGTGCTGTATGCCGGTCAGTGCGTCAAGGCCTAACGCCGCTCATCCAGCCGGCCGCACAACTGCTCGATGCCGTCGAGAATGCGCGGCGTCGCCCGCGTCAGCAGATCTGGATCGATTCTGACGCGCGATGGCTCACCGCGGGCGCCTGCAGGCGCTTCGTCCATGCCGCTGAGCGACAGAATCACGTCCGGCCGCGCAGCCAGCACCGACTCCGGCGGCACCGGCCCGGACAGCAGCGGGTAGTCCGGCAGCGCGCTGTCTGCACCGCACAGCGACACCGCCCGGGCGATCAGATGCATCGGGCCGACGGTGAAGAGAGGCCGCGGCCAGATTTCAATGAACACCGCACGTCGTGCCCGGTTCGGGCGCGAACGCTCCAGCGCGGCGAGCCGCTGCTCGAACCGCTGTGCCGCCGCCTCCGCAGCCGCCACGGTACCGGCCAGCGCACCGATCGCGCGCAGGTGTCGCGCGATGTCGGAAAGCCGCCGCGGCTCCACGACGAACACCGGCACCGGGCCCGCGGCCAGTGCCCGCAAATCGGCGGCGCGGTTACCGCTGCGCCACGCAAGGATCAGATCGGGGCGCTGCAGGGCAAGCCGCTCCCGGTCGATGCCATAGGCGTCTCCAACCGTTGGCAGCGCCGCGGCGGACGGCGGATAATCCGAGCGCCGCACGGTTGCCACCAGCCGGTGCCCCGCACCCGCAGCGTAAGTGAGTTCCGCGAGATGCGGAGAGATCGCCGCGATGCGCTGCGCCGGTATGGCGAGCTTCACGACCGTGCCGCGGTCATCGGTCGCCGCCACGGGCGACGCCGCGGCGGCCGGCACGGCAAGCGCCATCGCCACGGCAATCGCCGGCGCGGCGCGCACCCGCGCTAGCGCTCCATATAGTGGAGCAGGTTCGAGCTGGTCGAGCGCAGCCGCTGCGATAGCAGCGTGACCAGCTTGATCAGGATCTTCGCGCCGAGGCTCGGCTCTTCCAGGATGATCTGCACCATGCTGTCGCGCGACAGCGTCGCAAATGTCGTGGGCTCCAGGGCGACACAGGTTGCAAACCGCGGCTCACCGTCGATCATCGACATCTCGCCCAGCGTGGCGCCCGGACCGACCGAGGTCATCGGCTGGCTCTTGCCGAAAGAATCCGTCTTCACGATGTCGACCCGGCCCTGGATGATGAGCATCATGTAGTCATCGACGTCGCCCTCGCGAATGATCGTCTGGCCGGCCTGGGCGCGATACACGTGCATGAATGCAGTGAGCCGTTGCACGTCGGCGCGGGTGAAGTCGGCGAAGAATCTCGAATGCCCGATCATTTCGAAGATCTGCTGCGCCAGCGCGGTGCCTTCGCCGAGGTTCTCCAGCGTGGCAAGCGGTGCGTTGTGCGCTGCCGGGACGGATTCGTCGGGCATGTCGTTCAATCGGACCCCTCGTTCGATGCTGAGGACGGATGCGCCGGAGCCTAGTTTCGACGGCAGCATTATGCGCGAGCCCTCATGGCTGGTAAAGCGCGGGCCCGCGCCTCAAGCGGCCGCCTGCCGGCGCGCCGCCTCTGCGCGCTTCAGGTAGGCCTCGCGCGCGATCGCCACGTCTTCTAGGAAGTACGGCAGCTCGTCCAGCCTCAGCGCCTGCGGGCCGTCCACCAGCGCCTTCGCGGGATCGGGATGAAAATCGACCAGCACCATGTTGGCGCCGGCAACAACCGCCTGCGCCGTGACGTGCATGATGTCGAGCAACCCGTCCTGGGACGCGCTGCGCGAACCGACCGAATGGCTCGGATCGATGCATACCGGCATGCGCGTCAGACGCTTCACTACCGGTACGTGCGCGAAATCGACGAAATTGCGATGAGGGTCGCCGAGATTGGTCTTTATACCGCGCAGCCCGAAGATCACCTTGCGGTTGCCCTCGCTCGCCAGGTATTCGGCCGCGTTGAGCGATTCGTCCAGGGTGATGCCGAAACCGCGCTTGATCAGCACCGGAAACTGCTGCTGCCGGCCGACCGCCTTGAGCAGTTCGAAGTTCTGCGTGTTGCGCGTGCCGATCTGCAGCATCACGCCCGTGGGATGCCCTGTCGATTCCAGCGCCTGGCAAATCTCGGCGACATGCGCCTCGTGCATCACTTCCATGGCGACCACTTTGATGCCGTACTTGCCGGCCAGCTCGAACACCCAGGGCAGGCAGGCCTTGCCGTGCCCCTGGAAGGCGTACGGGCTGGTGCGCGGCTTGTACGCGCCCATGCGCGTGCATTGCTGGCCATGATCCCTGAGCGTGCGCATCATCGCCTCGACGTGCTGCGGCGTATCCACCGCGCACAGCCCGGCGAAGACGTGCAGCGTTTCCTGGCCGAATCGAAGGCCCTGGTAGTCGAAATAGGCGGGGCGGCTGTCGTCCTTGTGCCGACCCAGCACCCGGTATTCCGCCGACACGCGGATCGCCTGCTCGACGCACGGCAGCGCGCGCATGTCCTCGATCAGCAGTTGCTTGGTGTCGCCGATCAGGTAGATTTCGGTCACCGCACGCTCGGTGCCCTGGATGCGGTGCACCCGGGTGATGATGTTCGGTAACCGCGCCAGCGACTCGATGAGCTGTGCGTACTCGGGAGATGCCGGGGCGGTATCTTGGCAAAGGATGAAAATAATACGGTGCCACCGGCCAAAGGCCGGCATTCTATGCGACGCGCGGTCCCGCCGTCACCCGGGCACCGCCGCGCGCCTCATGCGCGCGTGCCGCCGACGGTCAGTCCGTCCACCCGCAGCGTCGGCTGGCCGACGCCGACCGGCACGCTTTGCCCTTCCTTGCCGCAGGTGCCCACGCCCGGATCCAGCGCCATGTCGTTGCCGATCATCGATACCCGCGTGAGCACGTCCGGGCCGTTGCCGATCAGCGTGGCGCCCTTGACCGGCCGCGTGAGGCGGCCGTCCTCGATCAGGTAGGCCTCCGCGGCGGAAAACACGAACTTACCGCTCACGATGTCGACCTGGCCGCCGCCGAAGTTCGCCGCGAACAGCCCGCGCTTCACCGAATGCAGGATCTCGTCGGGATCGCAGCCGCCGTTCAGCATGTAGGTATTGGTCATGCGCGGCATCGGAATGTGCGCGTACGACTCGCGCCGGCCATTGCCGGTGGGCGCGGCGTTCATCAGCCGGGCGTTCATGACGTCCTGCAGATAGCCGCGCAGCACACCATCCTCGATCAGCACCGTGCGCTGGGTCGGGTTGCCTTCGTCGTCGATCGACAGGGAGCCGCGCCGCTCGGCGAGCGTGCCGTCGTCGACCACCGTGACCCCCGGCGCGGCGACCCGTTCGCCGATGCGTCCGCTGAATGCCGAACTGCCCTTGCGGTTGAAATCGCCCTCCAGGCCGTGGCCGATTGCTTCGTGCAGCAGCACCCCAGGCCAGCCGGGACCGAGCACCACCGTCATCGTCCCCGCCGGGGCCGGCCCGGCCTCCAGGTTCACCAGGGCCTGCTCGACCGCCTTCTCGGCGTAGCCGCGCAGGACCTCGTCGCTGAAGTAGGCGTAGCCGAAGCGGCCGCCGCCGCCGGCGCTGCCCTGCTCCCGCCGACCGTTGTGCTCGACGATCACCTGCAGCGACACCCGCACCAGCGGGCGCACGTCGGCGGCGATCACGCCGTCGTTGCGCGCCACCAGCACCACGTCGTATTCGCCGCCCAGGCTGGCGATCACCTGGGTCACGCGCGGATCGCAGGCGCGGGCGAACCGCTCCAGCCGCTCGAGCAGCGCCACTTTCTGTGCATCGGGCATGCCGGCGAGCGGATCCGGCGGCGCGTACAGCGCGCGACCGAGCACCCGGCGCGCGACGCGGGCTTCGGCGCTGCCGCCCTGTCGCGCGATAGCGCGCGTGGCCTGCGCCGCCGATTCCAGCGCCGCAAGGCTGATGTCGTCGGAATAGGCGAAGGCCGACTTCTCGCCGCTCACCGCGCGCACCCCAACGCCCTGGTCGATGTTGAAGCTGCCGGACTTGACGATGCCCTCCTCCAGGCTCCAGCCCTCGGTGCGGCTGTACTGGAAATACAGGTCGGCGTAGTCGACCTCGTGCGCCATGATGTGCCCGAACACCCGCGACAGCCGCGATGCGTCCAGCTCGAACGGCGCCAGCAGCGTATCGCTCGCCGTGGTGAACAGGAATTCCGGGCTTGGCGTCAGCAGTTCGGTCGGGTTCATTCGTTTCGTTGTCCTTGCAGTGTCCGGCCGCGCGCCGCGCGCTGCGCGGCGTTTCTGAACCTATATGCGGTGAATCGAGCGGTGAGTCAATGCCGGCAGGCTGTTTCTGAGGCTGGCCTGATAGGCCGGATTAATGCCCGCCGACACGACGCCCGAGCCCCTCGGCAGGCGGTCGAGCACCACGCCCCACGGGTCCACGATCATCGAGTCGCCATGAGTCTCGCGTCCATTCAGATGATAGCCGCCCTGCGCCCGCGCCAGCACGTAGGCCAGGTTCTCGATGGCGCGGGCGCGGATCAGCGGTTCCCAGTGGGCGCGGCCGGTGGTTTCAGTGAAGGCGGCCGGCACCACGATCAGGTCGACGTCGCGCATCGCCCGGTACAGCTCGGGAAAGCGCAGGTCGTAGCAGATCGACAGGCCGATGCGCCCGAACGGCGAATCCACCACCTGCACCTGGCGGCCGGGCTCGATGGTGCGCTCCTCCGAAAACCGTTCCTTGCCCAGATCCAGGCTGAACAGATGGATCTTGTCGTAGCGCGCCACCTGCCTGCCGCTGTCGTCGAACACCAGGCAGCTGTTGTAGATGCGCCCTTCGTTCGGCGACACCATCGGCACCGAGGTGCCGATCAGCCAGATGCCGTGACGGCGGGCGGTCTCGGCCAGAAAGTGCTGAATGCGTCCGTCGCCCTCGCGCTCGCGGGCGCGCACCTTGTCGGTGTCCCTGAGGCCCATGATTGCGAAGTATTCCGGCAGCGCCACCAGGCGCGCCCCCTGCGCCACCGCCATCTCGATCAGGCGGCCGGCTTCGTGAAGATTGGCCGAGATGTTCGGCCCGGAGGCCATTTGCACCCCGGCCACGCGAAACGCGCCGGCCGGCTGTGCAGCACGCGAACGCGCGGCGGTTCGTCCATAACCGGATCGGGTGGGCATGCTGGCGAATCCTCGGGTCAGTGTTTGTACGGTAAGCGGCCGCGGTTCACTTGCGTTGACTCTGAGTCTGCGCTTGCCGTCCGACGCGTTCGACTTTCGGCTGATCCCAGCTGCCGGTGACATGGTAATCGAGCGCGGCAAGCTCCTCGACCGGATCCCCGAGCGCCTTTTGCAGCACCAGCGTGGCCACCCCCACCGCGGGATTGACCACGGCGCCCGCAACCGCGGCCGCGGTGGACAGCTGCGGAAACACACGCACCTGAAGATCCTGCGTCTCCGCGGCCAGATTCACCCGGCCGTTCATGTGCACCCGCGCCGCCGACCCGGTCATGCGAAAGTCGTCGGTCTGGGCAACGCCGCTGGTCAGCGTGACGTTGGCCTCGATGCGCTCGAAGCTGTAACCCGAGCTGAACAGATCGCTGAAATCGAGCGACAGCCGTCGCGGCAGCGCCTGCAGACTGAGGATGCCCAGCAGCTTGGCCGCGCCGGGCTCCAGCCGCTCGAAGCGGCCGTCCTGCGCCACCAGCTTCAGCCGGCCGCTCAGCGTCGGCAGATCGGGACGAAACGGCGAGCCCAGCCAGCTCACCGGGCCGGTCAGCGAGCCGGTGCCCCCGCGAACACCCTCGGGGTATCCGAGGCGCGCCAGCAGCTTGCCGACATCGTTTGCCTCGATGGCCACATCCAGGTCGGTGCGCGGCCGGTCGGCCACCGCCCAGCCGCCGCTCAGCTCCATGCGCCCGTCTGCGTTCGACAGCGTCAGCCGCTCCAACCGCCAGCGCAGCGGCTGCGGGTCGGCGCGCAGTTCCAGCCGCCCGAGCGCCTTGCCCTCGAACGAGAAGTTCTCGGCCACCACGTCGAATCCGGGCAGCGACTCGCGGGTTTCGGCCGGCGCGCGCGGCGCCAGCGTCGATGCCAGTGGCGGAATGGTCAGGCGCGCAAAACGCGCCGTCAGGCGGCCGCCCCTGCCCGGGGCCCAGGTCGCCTCTCCCTTGCCCTGCTCGCCGGCAAGGGCGGCTCGCCAGCCCCCGTCGGTGTGGCGGGCAGTCACGCGCAGTTCGCCAAAGCGCCGGCCGCCGACCTCGAGCGCGCCCAGCGACAGATCGACCGCCCGCAACAGCGGCAAATCATTGGTGGCGGCCTCCGCGCGGGCTGCGCCGTCATCCCGGAGCGCCGCCCGCCACGCGTCGATATCGAGCAGGGCGAGCCGGCCGCTCAGGGCAACGCCGGCCTCCCCGGCCGGCGGCGCCGCGCCGCCCAGGCCGACCCCGCCGCGCACGACGCGCCCCTGGTCCGGCTCCAGGCGCCCGCTCAGCCGCTCGTCCATCGCGAACTCCAGCTCCGATCCGGCGGCAGTCCGCTACGACCAGGCAAGGCGCAGCGGCAGCGCCACGCCAGGTACCTTGTCCAGCGGCGCCGGCAGCGCTGAGGCCATCTGCGTCAGCGCCGAATCGGCCTCGAAGCGCACCGTCCCGTCCGACAGCGTGAGCCGCCCGCGCCAGTCGGCCGTGCCCGTGATGCCGCGCCACCCCGGATGCGGCAACGCCCGCGCCAGCGCCGCAGTGTCCAGAGCGCCGCTGAACTCCAGCCCGACGCCACCGTCGCGACTGCTGCCGCCCTGGATGCGCAGCGGGCCGCCCAGAAAGCGCGCCTGGCTGGGTCGCACGGTCAGCGTGCGCTCGGTGAAAGCAAGGTCGGCGCTGTAGCCCGACAAGTCGGGCACGCGCGGGTCGATCGAAAGGCGCCCGCCCGAAGCCTGAAAACGGCCCGTCACGCGGGCGGCCTGCGCTTCGCGCAGCGGCAACTCGAGCGTGAGCGCGAGGCGTCCGCTGCCGTCGGCCTGCATGCGTTGCGTCAGCCCGCCGATGTAGCGCGACACCGGACTGTCCGCCACGAAGCGCAGAAAACCCGACGTCGCGCCGGCCGCCTGCCCTTCGATGCGCAGCACTTCGCGGCGCCGGCCCAGTTCGGCAATACGGACGTCGGTGCCGGCGATGTCGAGGTCGAAGATGCGGCCGGCGCGCGCCTGCAGGTGCATCTGATCGCCGCGAAAGGCAAGTTCCCCGGCCACGCCCGCGAGCGCCGGCCAACCGTCGGCGTAGTCCAGGCTCGCGCCCTCCAGCTGGCCGACCACCTCGAAACGGCCGCTGCGCCCGTCGCGAAACGGAAAGCGGTCGAGCGGGCCCGACAGGGTGAACTTCGCTTCGCTCAGCCGTCCCGCGGTCAGCGCGCGCTTCAGCCACTCGCGGGTATTCGGAGCGCTGTTCGGCAGGTACTGCCAGGCATCGGCCGCCTCGGCGCGCACCAGGGTGCCGCGCAGGTCGACCGTCCCGGGGCCGTCGCCGCTGCGCGTGTAGCCGCCGGCGATGTTGCCCGCCGCATGCGGGTTGGTGAACGACAGGCTGCGCACCATTACCGTGAGCCGCTCGCCCTCCGTGCTCCACTCGGCCTCGGCGCTCAGGAAATCCAGCGGCAGCGGCTGCACAAACACCGCGGGCAGCTCCAGTTCCCCGCGCTCGCTGGTGATCGACAGCCGGCCGCCGGCGGCGTCGCTGGCGATCGACCCGCTGATGTTGCGCACCCCGGGAAAGCGCCCAAGCGGCCGCGCCGAAAGATCTTCGAAGCTTGCATCCAGGCGCTGCGGGCGCCACGGCGAGGCGCCGCGGTCCCAGCTCACCCGCGCCTGCGCGATGCGGCCTTCCGGCCGCGCGGTCAACAGCTGCTCGCGCAGCGCGTCGCCAATCGGCAGCGCCCCCAGCATCGGCGCGAACCGCGCGGGCTCCACGCCGCTCAGCCGCAGTTCCGCGCGTCCTGTGGACTGCGCCCGCGGCCAATGGAACTCGAAGCCGAACGGTGGATGGGCGCCTGCAGCCGCGGTTTCGAAGTTCAGCTGGCGTCCGGTCAGCCGCAGCTCGCCAGGCTGCCGGCGCCAGCCCAGGTGGCCGCTCAGCCGCTGCAGCTGCAGCGCCTCCAGCTGCGGGCGCAGCCGGGCGCGCACGTTGACCAGGTTGGTATCGGCCGTCGCCGATTCCAGCTGCCCCGCGTCGAAGTCCAGCCACAGGCGCAGTGCGCCAAGACCGGAATCGACCTGCAGCGGCAGCGCGATCCAGATCGATGCCAGCGCCAGGTTCGCGTACTCGAACTCGGCATAGATCCGCCCGGTCAGGGCCGCCACGTCGCCCAGATCGGCGCTGGCGAACTCGCCGCGCAACACCACAGCGGATGCCAACTCCGCCGGCGGCGTGCCCACCAGGGCGAAGCGATGCCGATCATCCTCGTTATCGATGCGCAGGCTCGCCTGCTCGATGACCAACGGCGGCACCGAGCGCATCTCGTCGATCCACACGATACGCGCGTCGCGCACCACGATCTGGCGCTGGCGCGCGAGCCACGCGCGAAACCCCGGGCGTCCCTCGCCGGCGGTTTCGATCGGGTCTCCGGCAAGCCACAATTCACCCAGCGAATCGCGCCGCATCTCCAGCATCGCTTCGGAGATCTCCAGCCGGTGGAAAGTCACCCGTCCCGCCAGCAGCGACACCCAGGACAGCACGGTGTCGACCCGCTCGAGGCCAAGCGCTACGGCCCCGCCCGGCTCGCGCACCTGCACGTCGAAAAGCCGCAGCTCGGGTCGATAGCCGCGCCAGCTGCCCTCGATGCGCCCGATCGACACCGGCTGGCCGACCGCGGCCGACACCGCCTTCGCAATCGGCTCGCGGTAGGCGTCGATGCCGGGCAGCAGCAGGTAGCGCAGCGCGATCACCGCCGCCGCGAATCCCAGGCCGAGCGCCAGTACCGCCCAGGTGGCTATCCGGTAGGCCCAGATCGAACCGTGCTTGAGGAACGCGAGGGAATAGCGAAAAAACACGTTGGCCGGTGTCGTGCGTCAGCGTTTCCCGGCTGACGAGGGGGCTGCGTCTAAGATAGGCTTGGGCCTGGAAAATTCCGCGCGGCGGAAAGCCCGCTCGCGCTGCCCTTGCATGCACAGGCTTCACGCACGAACCGGCAATGCGGTTGACTGCCGACGCGCCCGGATTCTACCCCACCGCCGATGAATCACACTTTCGATTTCGAACAGGCGCTGGCGCGCACCCGCAGGCTCTCGCGCTACGCCCGCCAGCTGCTCGACTCCGGCACCGAACAGCTCGACGCGCAGTTGCTGGGGCAACCCTATACCCGCGAGGCGATGCGCGAGGCGTTGGCCGCCGCCGGCAACGACCCCGCCGCGCTCGACGTCGCGCTCCGGCGGCTGCGGCAGCAGGTCATGCTGCGCGTGATCGCGCGCGACCTGAACGGCCTTGCCGGCCTGGAGGAAGTGGTGGCCACCGTCACCGCCCTAGCGGAGGAGTGCCTTGGCGCCGCGCTCGCCCTGCATGACGCGCGGCTCGGCGCCGAGTACGGCGTGCCGCGCGGCGGCGACGGCACGGCGCAGCAGCTGCACGTGGTCGGCATGGGCAAGCTCGGCGGCGGCGAACTCAATGTGTCCTCCGACATCGACCTGATCTTTCTGTACCCGGAAGAAGGCGACACCGACGGCGCAAAGAGCATCGCCAACCACGAATACTTCACCCGGCTGGCGCGCCGGCTGATCAGTTCACTGGCGGAAATCACCGGCGAGGGCTTCGTGTTCCGGGTCGATACCCGGCTTCGGCCCTATGGCGAAAGCGGCCCGCTGGTCGGCAGCTTCGAGATGCTGGAGGCGTATTTCTTCGCCCAGGGACGGGAGTGGGAACGCTACGCCTGGGTCAAGGCGCGGGTGCTCACCGGCGACAGCGAGGCCGAACTCAACGCCCTGAGTGCGCCCTTCGTGTTTCGCCGCCACCTGGATTTCTCGGCGCTGGAGAGTCTGCGCGCCCTGCACAGCCAGATCCGCCAGGAGGTGCAGCGTCGCGACATCGCCGAAAACATCAAGCTCGGGCGCGGCGGCATCCGCGAGATCGAGTTCATCGTGCAGGTGTTCCAGCTCATCCGCGGCGGCCGGGAGTTGGCGCTGCGGGCGCGGCCCACCCTTGCCGCGCTGCCCGAGCTCGCGCGGCGCCGCCTGCTGCCGCCGGCGGCGGTGGCGCAGCTGCGCGAAGCCTATGTGTTCCTGCGCAATCTCGAGCACCGGCTGCAGTACCTCGACGACCGTCAGACCCAGGACCTGCCCGACGACGAGGCCGATCGCGCCCTGGTCGCCGAGGCGATGGGCTTCGGCGAGTTCTCCGCGCTGGAAACGGCGTTGGAGGGCCATCGCGACATCGTCACCCGCCACTTCGACGCGATATTCGCCGGCGCCGAAACCGACGCCGAGGCGGACACCGACTGCACCGCCGTCTGGCTCGGCACCGTCGCCGGCGAAGACGCCGGCAGGCGCCTGTCGGCAATGGGCTATGCCGACCCCGCACAGGCGATGGAGCGGCTGTCGCGGCTGCGCGGGAGCGGCTCGTACCGGCGCATGTCCGCCTCGGGGCAGGCGCGGCTCGACCGCCTGATGCCGGCGCTGATCGAGGTCGCCGCCGAGCAGGAGAAGCCGGACGCGACGCTCGAGCGCACCATGGGCGTGATCGACAGCATCGGCCGCCGCGAATCCTATCTGGCGCTGCTCAACGAGTATCCACAAGCGCTGGCGGCGCTCGCCCGCCTTGCCGCGGCGAGCCCCTGGGCCGCCGAGTACCTGTCGCGCCAGCCGATGCTGCTCGACGAGCTGATCACCGCGCAACCGGAGCAGAACCCCGACTGGTCACGCCTAGCTGTCGAGCTGCGCCAGGAGCTCGAGGCCAACGCCGGCAACGTCGAACGCCAGATGGATTTGCTGCGCCACTTCAAGCATGCGCAGACCTTCCGCCTGCTGACCCTCGACCTCGCCGGCGCGCTGCCGCTGGAAAAGCTCTCCGACCATCTGTCCGACCTGGCCGGGCTGGTTCTGCAGGAAACGCTGCGCACGGCCTGGGCGGGGCTGCGCACCCGGCACCGCGTGTCGCCGCGCTTCGCGGTGATCGGCTACGGCAAGCTCGGCGGCAAGGAACTCGGCTATGCGTCCGATCTCGACATCATCTTCCTGTACGACGATGCGGATGACGCCGCGACGGAGGTGTATGCGCGGCTCGCGCAACGCATCAACACCTGGCTCACCAGCGCAACGCCCGCCGGCGTGCTGTACGAGACCGATCTGCGGCTGCGGCCAAACGGCGCGGCCGGCCTGCTGGTGAGTCCGCTCGAAGCCTTTCGCGAATATCAGGCGAACCAGGCCTGGGTGTGGGAGCACCAGGCGCTTACCCGCGCCAGGGCCGTGGCCGGCGACACCGGTGTCGGCAGCGCCTTCGAGGCGATCCGCGAGCAGGTGCTGCGCATGCCGCGCGATCGCGCCCGGTTGAAGGCCGAAGTCGCCGCCATGCGCCAGAAGATGCGCGACGGCCACC
This sequence comes from uncultured Pseudomonadota bacterium, assembly GCA_937983055.1. GTDB lineage: Bacteria > Pseudomonadota > Gammaproteobacteria > Burkholderiales > Eutrophovitaceae > CALJLA01. Next base: position 13,314 of record CALJLA010000168.1, on the reverse strand, counting down.
CGAACGCAAGCGGCCTGTTCGACCTGAAGCACGATCCCGGCGGCCTGGTCGACGTCGAGTTCAGCGTCCAGTACCTGGTACTGGCCTACGCTTGCGACCACCCCGAGCTCACCGGCAATATCGGCAATCTCGCGCTGCTGCGGCTCGCCGCCGGGCTGGGCCTGATTCCCGAGGCGCTGTCGGACGATGCGCAAGCCGCCTACCGGGAGTTCCGCCGCCTGCAGCACGCGTTGCGCCTGCAGGGCGAACGCTACGCCCGCCTGCCAAAAGAGCAGGTCGAAGCGCACACCCGGGCAGCCGTTGCGCTGCGCGACTGGGTGTTTTCCGGCGACCGGGTCTAGGCCGGCACCGCCGACTAGCGGCCAGCGCGCTTGCGGCCGGTCAGCCGGTAGACGGTCAAGGTGCCCTTGCCCTTCACCGGCAGGTCGAGCGGCGGATCGAACGCATAGCGCTCGCTCAGGCGCAGATAGGTCGTCTTGTCGACCAGGATCGTGCCGCTGCCCGCCTCGCTGGTCAGGCGGTCGGCGACATTGACGGTATCGCCCCACACATCGTAGATGAAGCGCTTGGCCCCGATCACGCCGGCGATCACCGGCCCGGTGGCGATGCCGATATGCAGCTCGACGCCGTGGCGCGTAAGTGTCGGGTCGCCGCGCGCGGCTTCCATCATCTCCAGCGCCAGGTCGGCGGTGTGTTCGACGTAGCCCTGGCGCGCGCCGGCGAGCCCGCCCGCCGCGATGTAGGCGTCGCCGATGGTCTTGATCTTGTCCAGCCGGTGCTTCTCCGCCAGGTTGTCGAAGCGCGAGAACACGTCGTCCAGGAAGGTCACCACCTGTCCCGGCGCAAGGCGCTCGGCCAGCCGGGTGAACCCGACGACGTCGGCAAACAGCACGGAAACGTCGGCAAAGCCGTCGGCGATCAGGCCGGGTTCGCGCTTGAGCCTTTCGGCGATGTGGTTGGGCAGGATGCTGTGCAGCAGCCGGTCGGAGCGCTCGCGCTCCACGCGCACCAGCCGGTGCTGTTCGGCCAGCGCTTCCTCGTAACGGTCGCGCTGCTGCACGAAATAGCGCAGCAACAGCCAGACGATGGTGGAGATGATCGTGAAGTTGAGCACGAAGAACACCGCAATGGTGCGCATCGGGATGCCGTAGTCCTCGCCGCTCGCCAGAAAGTAGTCGAAGGCGCCGGACAGCACCGTCATCGCCAGGAAGGCGGCGAACCACGGGATCGATTCCCGCGGGCTGAAGCACACCATGGCGCCGATCGGGGCCAGCAGCGCCAGCAGGGCGATGCCCGATGAGCTGACGAAGCTGCCGATCGACCATTGCACAATGAACGGGAAGAACAGGAACAGCGACAGCTGGGCGGCGCGGAAAAAGGCGAAATTCCGGGTGCGCAGGAAGATCACCAGCACCAGCGCCGAGAGCACCTGAAAACCGAGCGGCACCGTGGTCGGCAGGCGCAGCCCCATGTACCAGTAGATCAGCAGCCAGACCACCGCCGCGAGGTTCATCAGGCCGCTGGCAAAGATCAGCAGCGTCTTGCGGATGCGCAGCAGCTCGCTGTCGCCCTCGTCGACGGCGGCCGAGGCCAGGCGCCGCAGCCAGCCACGCCGGCTGGAGGCCGGGTCGGGCGATCTGGGCATATAAGTGGGAACCGAGGATTGATCCGGGGTGGGCATGAGTGCCGCGCGCGTCAACACCGATGCCGCGACTTGTAGCCGGTGCTGTATCTGGGACCGCAGTCGGCGAAGGGTATAGCATCGGGGACTGGAACGGCAAGACGATGCGGCGAAGGTGCCGGCGGAACGCCCAGTTAGGCTACACTTGCCGCTTTTTTCGGGGAGTCCGACAAGATGTCGATGGGCGACAGAGACGGCGTCATCTGGTATGACGGCAAGCTCGTTCCGTGGCGGGACGCCACCACCCACGTCCTGACCCATTCGCTGCACTACGGGCTGGCGGTGTTCGAGGGACTGCGCGCCTACAAGACTGTCGACGGCACCGCTATCTTCCGGCTGAAGGAGCATGTCGACCGGCTGTTCAACTCGGCCCACATCTACATGATGAAGATTCCCTACGACCGGCAGACGGTGATTGACGCCTGCTGCGAGGTGGTGCGCCAGAACAAGCTCGAGGCCTGTTACGTGCGCCCGATCGCGTTCTACGGCTCGGAGAAGATGGGCGTTTCGCCCAAGGGTGCGAAGGTTCACCTCGCCATCGCTGCCTGGCCCTGGGGCGCCTATCTGGGCGACGACGGGCTGGAGAAGGGCATCCGGGTCAAGACCTCGAGCTATTCCCGGCACCATGTCAACGTCACCATGTGCCGGGCCAAGTATTCCGGCACCTACGCCAACTCGATTCTCGCCAACCAGGAAGCGGTGGAGCACGGCTACGACGAGGCGCTGCTGCTCGACGTCGACGGTTTCGTCGCCGAGGGCTCGGGCGAGAACCTGTTCGTGATCAAGAGCGGACGCATCTACGAGCCGGAGCTCACCTCGGCGCTGATCGGCATCACCCGCGACACCCTGATCCGGCTGGCGGGCGACGCCGGCTATACGGTGGAGGCGCGGCGCCTCACCCGCGACGACATCTACATCGCCGACGAGGCGTTTTTCACCGGCACCGCCGCCGAGGTGACGCCGATCCGCGAGCTCGACAGCCGCGTCATCGGCAACGGCCAGCGCGGGCCGATTACCACCCGGCTGCAGTCGATGTTTTTCGACGTGGTCAACGGCCGCGCGGCGAAGTACCGCGACTGGCTGACCAGGGTGTACTGATGGAGCAGGGCAGGCGCGCCAGCAGCGAACGTCTCGTCGAAGTCGGCGAGGCCGACCTGCCGCTGCATTGCCCGACGCCCGACCAGCTGCTGTGGAACGCCCATCCCCGGGTGTTTCTGCCGATCGAGCAGCGCGGGGAGGCGCTATGCCCGTACTGCGGCACCCGGTACGTCCTCAAGGGCGGGCCACGCCAGGGTCACTGACCATGGCGCTGCCCGGCGCCGCGGCCGCGAAGCCTCGGGGCCCGGCGTCGCGATGAGCGCCGCACGGCTGCGCACGCTGATCGTCGCGCCGTCCTGGATCGGCGACGCGGTGTTGTCGCAGCCACTGCTCGCCCGCCTCAAGAACCAGTCGCCGGACGGCGCCATCGACGTGCTGGCACCCGCCTGGGTGCTGCCGGTCTACCGGCATATGCCGGAGGTGGCCGATACCATCGACAGCCCGTTCCGGCATGGCGAACTGGCGCTCGGGGCGCGCTGGCGGCTCGCCCGGCAGCTGGCGGCGCGCGGTTATCGGCGCTGCTTCGTCCTGCCCAATTCCTTCAAGAGCGCGCTGCTGCCCTGGTTCGCGCGCATCCCCGAGCGCATCGGCTATGTCGGCGAACTGCGCCAGCCGCTGCTCAGCGACGCGCGCCGGCTCGACCGCGTAGCGCTACCGCTGATGGTGGAGCGATTCGCCTGGCTGTCGCAGCCGCGCGAGGCGCCGCTGGCGCGGCCGCTGCCCGCACCGCGCCTGATTGCCGATGCCGGCGCGCGCGATGCCATGCTTGCGCGGCTCGGGCTCGAGCGCCCGGCGCGGCTTGCCTGCTTCTGCCCGGGCGCCGAATACGGCCCCGCCAAGCGCTGGCCGGAGCGCTACTTCGCCGAGCTGGCGCGGCGACTGGCGGCGGAGGGTTACGCGATCTGGCTGCTCGGCTCGGCGCGCGACCGGCCGGTGGCGGACAGCATCGCCGCCGGAAGCGACGGCCTAGCGCGCAACCTGTGCGGGGCCACTACTCTCACCGACGCCATCCTCACGCTGGCGGGCGCAGATCTGGTGGTCACCAACGATTCCGGGCTGATGCATGTCGCGGCGGCTTTCGACCGGCCGATGCTGGCGATCTTCGGCTCCAGCTCGCCCGGCTTCACCCCGCCGCTGTCCCCAGCGGCCCAGGTCGCCCGCCTGGACCTGCCCTGCAGTCCCTGCTTTCAGCGCGTCTGCCCGCTCGGACACTTCAACTGTATGATCCGCCTCACCCCGGAGCAGGTGCACCAGCGCATCCGGGCACTCGACACCGCGCCATGATCGCCACCGCATTTGCCAGCGCCGAAGCCGCCGAACGCGCCTTCTACAGCGCCTTCGAGCGCGCCGACCTCGCCGCCATGATGGCGGTATGGGCCGAAGACGAAGAGATCATCTGCGTGCACCCGGGCGGACCGCGTCTTTGCGGCGTGGCGGAAGTGCGGGAGTCCTGGCGCCAGCTGTTCGCGCAAGGCCCCCAGCTGAGCTTCAGTCTGTCGAACGGGCGCCTCTACCCCGGCCGCATGCTGGCGGTGCACAGCGTGTTCGAGCATGTGAAGACGCGCGGCGACCCTCGTCCCGCCACCGCGGTGCTGGCCACCAACGTCTACGTTCTCACCCCGCGCGGCTGGCGCATGCTGATGCACCACGCCTCGGTGCCGCCGGCCGCGCCGCCGGCGGAGGAGCCGCCGCCGTCGATGCTGCACTGATGGCGGCGGGCGATTACCGCGCCCCGCGCTGGCTGCCCGGGGGACATCTGCAGACGCTGTATCCCTACTTCGCGCTGCGCCGCGCGCCGCCGCCGCTGCGCCGCGAACGCGTCGACACGCCGGACGGCGATTTCATCGACTTCGACTGGCTGGACGGCCCGGAGGACGCGCCGCTTGTCGTCCTGTTCCACGGCCTGGAAGGCTGCTCGCGCAGCCACTACGCGACCGCGCTCTTGCAGCATCTGAGAACGCGCGCGTGGCGCGGCGTGGTCGCCCATTTTCGCGGCTGCAGCGGCGAACCCAACCGCCTCGCCCGTGCCTATCACTCCGGCGACGCCGACGAGATCGACTGGATGCTCAGGCGGCTGCGCCGGCACGGGCGCAGCCCGATGTTCGCGGTGGGCGTCTCGCTCGGCGGCAACGCGCTGCTCAAGTGGCTCTCGCGCGAGGGCGCGGGCGCAGGGGCGCTACTCGATGCGGCCGCCGCGGTGTCCGCGCCGGTCGACCTGATGGCCGCCGGGCATCGTCTCGGCCGCGGCTTCAACCGGCTCTACGCGCTGCACTTCCTGCGCACGATGAAGCGCAAGAGCCTCGGGAAACTCGCGCGTTTTCCCGGCCTGTTCCACCGCGAGCGCATCGCGCGCGCGCGCAGCCTGCACGCCTTCGACGACGCCTACACCGCGCCGGTGCACGGGTTTCGCGACGTCGGCGACTACTGGACGCGCGCCAGCAGCAAGCCCGAGCTCGGGCGCATCGGCCTGCCGACGCTGATCGTGCACGCGCACAACGATCCCTTTCTGCCCGGAAGCCATCTGCCCCCGCGCGCCGCGCTGCCCGATTGCGTGGTGTGCGAGATCACCGGCGGCGGCGGCCATGCCGGCTTTGCCACCGGGCCGTTTCCCGGAAACCTCGACTGGCTGCCGGTGCGCCTGCTGCGGCATTTCTCTGCATTCGCGCAGCGCTGAGCCGCCCGTGGCGCACGCGCGTGCGCGCCGCCGCAATGTGCTAAGTTTGTGGCGGCGGCGCTGCCGCCCGCGTCAATAACTCGAACCAGGATCGGAGGCTCATGATTCCCGCACCCGAGATCTTCAAGGCCTACGATATCCGCGGCATCGTCGACCGCACGCTCACCGCCGAAGCGGTCGAGGCAATCGGCCGGGCGATCGGCTCGGAGGCGGCCGCGCGCGGCGTCAAGGCGGTGTGCATCGGCCGCGACGGGCGCCTGTCGGGCCCGGCGCTGTCGAAAGCGCTCGCCCGCGGTCTCAACCGCGCCGGCATGAACGCCATCGACGTCGGCCGGGTCACCACGCTGATGCTGTATTTCGCCGCGCACAACTTCGGCACCGGCGGCGGCGTAATGGTGACCGGCAGCCACAACCCGCCCGACTACAACGGCCTGAAGATGATGCTGGCCGGCGAGACGCTGTCCGGCGAAACGATCCAGCAGCTGCGCGCGCGCATCGAGCGCGGCGACCTCGCCACCGGCGCCGGCAGCGTGGACGAGCGCGAGATCGCGCGCGCCTATATTGATCGCGTGGCGGGCGACATCCGGCTCAAGCGCAAGATGAAAATCGCGGTGGACTGCGGCAACGGCATTCCGGGCGCCTTTGCGCCAGAGCTCTATCGCCGCCTCGGCTGCGAAGTCGAGGCGCTTTTCTGCGAAGCCGACGGCACATGCCCCAACCACCATCCCGACCCGTCGCAGCCGGACAATCTTGCCGATCTGATCCGGGCGCTCGAATCCGGCCCCGCCGAGATCGGCCTCGCCTTCGACGGCGACGGCGACCGCCTGGGCGTAGTCACCAAGCAGGGCAAGATCATCTATCCCGACCGCCAGCTGATGCTGTTCGCGGCCGACGTGCTGTCGCGCAATCCCGGCGGCGAGATCATCTTCGACGTGAAATGCACCCGTAACCTCGCACCCTGGGTGCGCAGTCACGGCGGCCGGCCGACGATGTGGAAGACCGGCCACTCGCTCATCAAGGCCAAGATGAAGGAGTCCGGGGCCCCGCTCGCCGGCGAGATGAGCGGCCATATCTTCTTCAAGGAGCGCTGGTACGGCTTCGACGACGGGCTCTACGCCGGCGCGCGCCTGCTGGAATACCTGAGCGGCCAGCCCGACATCGGCAAGGTATTCGACGAGCTTCCCGATTCGATCAACACGCCCGAGCTGCAGGTCAAGCTGGCCGAAGGCGAGAATTACGCCCTGGTGGCCAAGCTGCAGAAGGAAGCGCGCTTCCCGAACGCGCGCGAGGTCATCACCATCGACGGTCTGCGGGTGGAGTATGACAACGGCTTCGGCCTTGCCCGTTCGTCCAACACCACGCCGGTGCTGGTGCTGCGCTTCGAGGCCGACAACGCGAAGGCGCTGCGCGAGATCCAGGAAGACTTCCGCCGCGTGCTGCTCGCCGCCCGGCCGGACGCGAAGCTGCCCTTCTAGCAGCGGCTCAAGCCCGCCCGCCGGCGGCCGTAATGCCGGACATGAACGCCCGTGCAGGCAAGGCGCCGTGCCGCCGGCGCGGCGTGCCCGTCGCCATCGTGCCATGACCGATACCACCGCCGCCGCCCGCAGCACCTTCGAGGACATGCGCCTCAAGGTGGGAGACCGCCTGCAGCTCGAGCCGGGCCCTGGCCTCGGACAGGTCCGCTACATGGTGCGCCTGCTCGGTTTCCTCGAAGGCCATAGCCTGATGGTGCAGACGCCGCAGCCATCGGCAGGCGTCAAGCCGCTGGTGGAAGGCGACGGGCTGGTAGTGCGGGTATTCTCCGGCCAGGGCGCGTTCGGCTTCAGGAGCTTCGTCGAGCGGGTGATCCGCAACCCCTTCGACTATCTGCACCTCAAGTTTCCGGAACGCATCGAGGGCGTGCTAGTGCGCAAGGCGCCGCGGGTGCGCACCGACATCTCAGCGCGGGTTCGGCCCGCCGCCGGCGGCGAGACCGAGGCGCGCATCGTGAACCTGAGCGCCTCCGGCCTCCTGCTGGAATCGCCCGCCGCCCTGGGCGATCCCGGCAGCAATCTGCAGATCCGGTTCGACCTGCTGGTATTTGGCAACGCCGTCACCCTCGACCTGCAGGCCCGCGTGCGCGCCGGCAAGCCGGCCGCAGCCGAAGCCCCGGAGGGCCCGCATCAGCACGGCATCGAACTGATCGATCCGGCGGCGAACGACACGCTCAATCTGCAGGCTTTCGTGCACCAGACCCTGGTGGAGAATCCGCACAGCCTGGTGTGAGCCCGACTCGGCGTCAGCCGGGCGCGGCCGCCGCAGCGCCGCCCGCACGGCCGCGCAGCCACTGCACGAGTTCCTCCGCCGGCAGCGGCCGCGCAAACAGGTAACCCTGCGCCTCCTGGCAGCCGTTATTCTTCAGAAACGCCAGCTGGGCCTGGGTCTCCACCCCTTCGGCCACCACCTCCAGCTTCAGGCTGTGCGCCATGCGCACGATCGCGAGCACGATCGCGGCATCGTCGGCGTTGTCGGCCACGTCCTGCACGAACACCTTGTCCACTTTCAGCCGCGTCACCGGAAAGTGCTTCAGCGTCGCAAGCGACGAATACCCGGTGCCGAAGTCGTCGATCGCCACCTGGATGCCGATGGCGCGCAGCCGCTCGAGAATGCTGTGGGTCAGCCGCGGATTGCTCATCGCCGTGTTCTCGGTAATCTCCACTTCGAGGTAATGCGGCGCCAGGCCGGCGGCCTGCAACGCTTGCTCGATCTGCGCATCGAGTCCCGGCTGTCGAAACTGCCGCGGGCTGAGATTCACCGCGAGACGCCCAAGCCCGATGTTCGCGTCCAGCCAGAGCCGGAACTGCCGGCAGGCGGCCCCGAGTACCCATTCACCGATCGGCACGATCAGCCCGCTTTCCTCGGCGAGCGACACGAACTCCGCCGGCATGACCAGGCCGAGGTCCGGCGAGCGCCAGCGCAGCAGCGCCTCGACGCCGGTCACGCGGCCGCTTTCGAGGTTGATCTGCGGCTGGTAATGCAGCAGCAGCTCGTCGCGATCGATCGCATGGCGCAGCTTGCTCTCGATCACCAGACGCTCCATCGAGCGCGCATTCATGTCCGCCATGAAGAACTGGAAGTTGTTGCGCCCCTGCTCCTTGGCCCGGTACAGCGCCAGGTCAGCATTCTTGATGATCGCCTCGGTGTCCAGGCCGTCGCCCGGAAACACGCTGATCCCGAGCGAGGTAGAGCTGAACAGTTCGAAGCCGTTAAGCTCGAACGGCTCCTGCATGGCTCGCACGATCTTTTCCGCGACGCGGGCAAGATGCGCTTGCTCGCCGATGTCCACCACGATGACCGCGAATTCGTCTCCGCCGAGCCGCGCCATCGTGTCGCCCTTGCGCAGGCAGTCCGAGATGCGCTGCGATGCCGCTTTCAGCAGCATGTCGCCCAGCTCGTGCCCGAGCGTGTCGTTAACGTGCTTGAAGCGATCGAGATCCAGGTACATCAGGCCGAACGAGGTGCCGCTGCGCTGCGCGTTGGCCTTGGCCTGCTCCAGGCGGTCGCGGAACAGCCGCCGGTTCGGAAGCCCGGTGAGCGGATCGTAATAGGCGAGGTGGCGGATGGTGGTTTCGGCGTGCTTGCGCTCACTGATGTCTTCGGCCACTGAAACGAAGTTGGTGATGTTTCCGTGCTCGTCTCGCACCGGCGAGATCGACTCCAGGCACCAGTAGAACTCGCCGTTGCGCTTGCGGTTGTGCAGCTCGCCGTGCCACTCGTTTCCGGCGCTCAGCGTCTCCCACACCTCGCGGAACGTGGCGACCGGCATGTCCAGCGATTTCATGCTCCACAGCTCGCGCCCGACGATTTCGTCGCGGGTGTAGCCGGTGATTTCGCAGAACTTCGGGTTCACATACTCAATCACGCCCGCGGGATCGGTGATCACCACCATGTTCGCGCTCTGATCCACCGCCTGCGACAGCTTGCGCACCAGGTCGGTGGTGCGCTTGTGGGCGGTGATGTCCCGGTGCGTGCCCGACATGCGCAGCGCACGGCCGTCGCGGCTCTGCTCGACCACGCGCCCGACGGTCTGCATCCAGCGCCAGTCCCCGCCGCGGGTACGCATCCGGTAGTCCGCCTCGAACATCAGCAGCTCGCCCTTGAAGTGGCGCACGATCTGGGCGCGCAGCCGCGGCTGGTCCTCGGGGTGGATCAGCGTCGCCCACGCCTGCATCTGATCGCCGATCTCCTCGAGCGAGTAGCCCAGCATGTGGGCGAAATGCGGCGACAGGCTCACGCGCCCGCCGGCGATGTCCCAGTCCCAGCTCGCAAGATCCGAAGCGGCCAGCGCCAGATCGAGCCGCTCCTGGCTGTCGCGCAGCGCGCGCTCGATGCGCTTGCGCTCGCTGATGTCCATCATGGCACCCACCACTCGCCGCGTGTGACCGGCATCATCGCGCAGGGCCAGGCCGCGATCGAGCACGTCCGCGTAGCTGCCGTCAGCGCAGCGAAAGCGGTATTCCGCCTGCCACGAGCCGGCGCGGCCCTCCAGCAGCGCGTCGCTGCCGGCGATTGTTTCGGCGCGGTCCTCGGGATGAACTCGCTCCCGCCACCAGTCGTAGCGGTCGCTGATCTCCTCGCGCGGGTAGCCGAACAGGGTGGTCACGCCTTCGCTCCACCACAGCCTGCCGCTCGCCACGTCCCAGTCCCAGACCGCGTCGTTGGTCGCTTTCAGCACGGCCTGAAAGCGCTCGTCGCGCTGGCGCAGCTGCGCCTGGGCAGCACGCTGTTCCGACACGTCCTTTGCCTGCGTGAGCGCGGCCGGCCGCCCCTCGAACAGGATGTCGCCGTCGGTGAGCTCGACCTCGATGATCGAGCCATCCCTGCGGCGGTGCCGGGCGATGGCTGGCGATTCGCTTGCCGCGCCAACGGCAACGGCGGCGAGCTCTCCCACCGTCATTGCCAGAAATTCCCTGCGGCTGTAGCCGTAGGCCGCGACCGCCGCATCGTTTACAGCGAGAAAACGTCCATCGTCGCGGTCGCACACCCACATCGGCACCGGGTGGCTCTTGAACAGGAGCTGATAGGAGAGCACGCCCTGGTCGGCGCCGCCGCGCCAGTCGCCCAGCGAAGGGAATACCGCGCGCAGCAGCAGGTACAGCGCGGCCGCGGTGAGCCCGACGAACAGCCAGCCCTTGATCGACTGCCAGAAGGAGAACTGGGCCGGATCCTCGACCACCAGCGGCAGAAGCCAATCCGAGGCGAGAATCCACAACGCCCCGACCAGCAGATAACCGCCGGCAACCCAGGCGGGTCTGCCCGGGCGGATGCGGCGCTGCGCAGATTGCACCGAGCCGTTCAAGCGGTCTCCATTCTGCCGGCCGAATGTCGACGCACCCGCCGCACCGGCATTTACCCTTTGGTTTTCATGTTGCGCGGGGCGGTAACGCGCCCCCGCCGCGTGGCTGCCCGGACCCGGCGGGTCCGCGCAACCGGACTCAGAGCCGCGGTTCCCCCCAGGTCTTCACCGACTTGAGCGCGTCCGGCAGCTTGCCCGGCTCGGTGCCGCCGGCCTGCGCCATGTCGGCACGCCCGCCGCCGCGCCGGCCCACCTGCTGGGCAACGAAGTTCACCAGTTCGCCGGCCTTGATCTTCGGCGTCAGATCGCCGGTCACTCCGGCGATCAGCGTGACTTTCTCGCCGTCCACGCTGCCGAGCACGATCGCCGCGCTCTTGAGCTTTTCCTTCAGGCCGTCCAGCGTTTCGCGCAGCGTCTTGGCGTCGGCGCCGTCTACATTGGCCGCCAGCACCTTTGCCGCGCCGACGGCTTCGGCGCGATCGGCCAGGTCGCCGCCCTGCGCGCTCGCCAGCTTCGATTTCAGGCGGCCGATCTCCTTTTCCAGGCTGCGCACGTTTTCCAGGATCTGCACCAGGCGATGCTCGACATCCTCCGGCCCCGCCTTGAGCGCGGCCGCGATCTCGGCAAACTGCGCGTCGCGCCGCTGCACGTGATCGAGCGCGCCCTGCGCGGTCACCGCCTCGATGCGCCGCACGCCCGCCGCCACGCCGGATTCGGAGACCACCTTGAAAAAGCCGATGTCGCCGGTGCGCCTGACGTGGGTGCCGCCGCACAGCTCGGTCGAAAAGTCGCCCATGCCGATCACCCGCACTTCGTCGCCGTACTTCTCCCCGAACAGCGCCATGGCGCCCGCCCTGATCGCCTCGTCGTACTTCATCAGGCGCGGCTCGACCGGCACATTGCGCCGGATCTCCTCGTTGACCATTGCCTCGACCCGGGCGATCTCCTCCGGCGTCATCGGCTTCGGATGCGAGAAATCGAAGCGCGTCTTGAACTCGTCGACCAGCGAGCCCTTCTGCTGCACATGGTCGCCGAGCACCTTGCGCAGGGCCGCGTGCATGAGGTGGGTGGCCGAGTGATTGAACATGGCCGCAGAGCGTAGACGCAGATCCACTTGGCCGGTCACCGCGTCGCCGACGCGGATCTCGCCCTTCGCCACCGTGCCGTGGTGACCGAACACTTCGGCGCGGATTCTCTGCGTGTCTTCCACCCGGAAGGTCGAGAACGGGCTCGCCTGGCTGACGATGGCGCCGCGGTCGCCGACCTGGCCGCCTGACTCGGCGTAGAACGGCGTGCGGTCGAGCACCACGATTCCGCGCTCGCCCTGCGCGAGCCGCTCAACCGAGGCACCCTCGCGATACAGCGCGACCACCGTGCCCGGCAGGTTCAGTGTGTCGTAACCGTGAAACTCGGTGGCCTGGCCGGTGTAGTCCACGCCGGACCGCATCTGGAAACGCGAGGCCGCCCGCGCGCGCTCGCGCTGGCGCTCCATTGCTTCCTCGAAACCGGCGAAATCCACCTGCACGCCGCGCTCCCGCGCGATGTCCGCCGTGAGGTCGACCGGGAAACCGTAGGTGTCGTAGAGCTTGAACACCGTTTCGCCGTCGAGCATGCGGTCTTCGCGCAGCAGCGCCCCCTCCAGCACCTCCATGCCGTTCTCCAGCGTCTCCGCGAAGCGCTCCTCTTCCTGCTTAAGCGTCTCGGCCACCCGCTTCTGCGCGGTCCGCAGCTCGGGGTAGGCCTCGCCCATCACCGCCGACAGGTCGGCCACCAGGGTGTGGAAGAACGGCGCCGTCTGGCCAAGCTTGTAGCCGTGGCGGATGGCGCGGCGGATGATCCGGCGCAGCACATAGCCGCGCCCCTCGTTGCTGGGAATTACCCCGTCGGCGATCAGGAAGCTGCACGCGCGGATATGATCGGCGATGACCTTGAGCGAGTTCGAGCCAAGGTCGCTCGTGCCGGTGGCCCTGGCCGCCGCCGCGATCAGCGTCTTGAACAGGTCGATCTCGTAGTTGGAATGCACGCCCTGCAGCACCGCGGCGACCCGCTCGAGACCCATGCCGGTGTCCACCGACGGTTTCGGCAGCGGATGCAGCTGCCCCGACTCGTCGCGATTGAACTGCATGAACACCAGATTCCAGATCTCGATGTAGCGGTCGCCGTCGGCATCCGGCGATCCTGGCGGCCCGCCCTCGATGCCCGGGCCATGGTCCCAGAAGATCTCCGAGCACGGACCGCAGGGGCCGGTGTCGCCCATCTGCCAGAAGTTGTCGCTCTGGTACTTCTGTCCGCCCGGCTTGTCGCCAATGCGGGCAATGCGCTGCGCCGGCACGCCGATATCGTCGCGCCAGATATCGTAGGCCTCGTCGTCGTCGTGATAGACGGTGACCCACAACCGCTCGGCGGGCAGGCCGAACTCCTGGGTGATCAGTTCCCAGGCAAAGCGGATGGCGTCGCGCTTGAAGTAATCCCCGAAGCTGAAGTTGCCCAGCATCTCGAAGAAGGTGTGGTGGCGCGCGGTGTAGC
>CALJLA010000167.1 GCA_937983055.1 uncultured Pseudomonadota bacterium | reverse complement strand
GCTATTGTCAGGCCCGAAGGCGGGGGGCTCAGCGCGAACAGCACGCCGTGGTTCGGATCGCTGCCGCTGGTCTTGCCGGCGGTATAGGGGCCGTAACTGCCGGCCGCGCCGGCCACGCTGTAAAGCAGCGCCAGGCCGCCGTCGCGGCCGGAGTTGTCCCCGATGGTATAGGCGCTGGAAAAGCCCCCGGGTGTGGAATTGAGTGTCGCGTTGTCGGCGATATGCGCGGTGAACACCAGCATCGCACCGGCGACGGTGGTGGTGACACTGCCGGTCGATACCGAGTTGGTGTTCTGGTAGCTGGCGCCCGGACCGGCGTTGATCGGGTTGGTCGTATCCACCCCGGTGAAGCGCGATACCCGCGCAAACAGCAAATCGCAGGTGCCCGACTGGGTGACGGTGGTCGGGTCTCCTCCAGTGGCTACGCGCCAGAAGACAAACGACTGGAACTCCTGTCCGGCGACATTCGCGGAGAACAGCGTGTTCCAGCCAGCCATGGTGACAGTAGCGGAATCCTCCCGGGCGACCACGACGGCAACCAGCAGATCGCCCGCCGCCGTTCCTGCGGGCAGCCCGGGGGTGATGCTGCCGCAGTTGCTTCGGTCGTCCTGCGCACCGTCTCCGCCATGCGCGATCGTCGCCGCCGTCGACCCAGTCCCGGCCGAGGCGGCGCTTCGAAACGCGATCTGTGCCTGCGCCTGATTCAGCCCTGCAGCCAGCAGCAGGAGCAGCAATGCAGCGCACATGCGGCGCGCGCACAGCCACCCGCCGCCCGATTGAAAAGCCTCAGTGGCGGTCGGCGCGATCAGGGTGCGGTCGGTATGCGTTTCCATCTCCTGCGCGAGCGTGGATCGATCAGGGCGAGCTCTTGTCCACGATGGCCTGCAATTGCCGTTCCACATAGTTAGTGCCCACCGTCCCTGGGCACACGCCTGCGGCTGGGCGGTTGCACGCGGTAGACGTGATCGAGTAAATCGTCTTCGGCGTTGCATCGACTTCCGTGTAAGCCGTCGCCGTGCACTGGACGGTCACGGTGAACTCGGCCAGATCGGCAGCCGGCGTAAAGCTGGCTGAGTTGCAGGCACTGTCGCGCAGCGCACGGTACACACCCCATTCGATGCCGGCACGGGCGGCCTGGTAGGCGCGGGCGCCCTGTACGTCGAGCGCGGAGGAAGTCTGTTGCAGACCGGACAGGGTAACCAGGTAGGCAATCAGCGCGCCGATCACCACCAGCAGGAAGATCGCCGCAATCAGGCTCGCGCCGCGTTGGCGGTTACGGAACATTGCTGACGTGCACCTGGTAGAAAAGATCGACCGGCTCGCCATCCTGGCTGACCTGCAGAGAGATCGACACCAGGCCGGCGCGCTGCGCAACCTGCTGCGCGGTGTAGGTAAAGCTGCAGCGGGTCACGCTGCCCGCGAGAACGGCGGGCGTCCCGCCCGGCGGCGTCAACTGGCCGGCGCTGAAGGCGTAGCCCTCGTAGCGCAGCAGACTGCCGCCCGCCGGAGAGGGCACGCAAGCGTAAGTCACCGGCGAAGACACGATATGGAATCGGCGTGCGGGCGACTGAAATGGGACCGCAACCGCCGAGGTGAAGGTGACGCTGGAGACGCTGCCGCCTGCCCCGCTGTACTGGCGACGGACATCATTGGCGCCCGAATCGCCCGAATAGGCAGTGGCGCCCGGGATCCCAAGGTTGTAAATGGCGACCCACTTCGTTCCCGCCGCCGGGATCGAGATCGGCTGCCCGATGATGTCGAAGGACTGGTCGGCGTTGTCGGTGAAATCCAGCGGGTCTCCGGCGCCGGTGTTGTCCAGCTCTGCACGATATCGGGCGCCGGCAATCAGCGGCACATACTCCAGATAGCAGGTCCCGACACCATTGCAGGCACCCGCCACGCGCACGCTGTTCGGCAGCGCCGCGCGCAGGTCGCGCCCGATGCGCCGTATTGCGGTATCGGCGACGTCAGTGAGCGCGGCCCGGCGCGCGGTATCGAAGTAGGCGTCTACCGGCCCGCGAATGAACACCGCCGCGGCCGCCGACAGAATGCCGAGGATGACGATGACGATGATCGCCTCCGCCAGCGTGAACCCGGTTTGCCGGTGCGCAATCATCGGCGGCGACTCAGGGCACGGCGGCCGGTGCGTAGCGGGTGCGGTAGCCGCTGAGCGAGAGCGCGTCGCCGCCGGGCGCGCTGGCGGTCACGGTAATCAGCAGTGATTGCGGCCCGTTGGCACCGGCGCCGGCGACTTGCGACCCACCCGGGCCGACCGCCTGGGTCGTGACGCTGACCTGTGCCCGGTAACCGGCCAGCGTTGCGATGGGCGCACCGGTGATGTCGCGAATGCCCGGCAACGCCGCGGTTGCCGTATCGAAGCCGTGGTAGTCATTCACATTGTCGAACGGGTCCGCCGCGCTGTAGCGGGATTCCGCCCCCTCCGGCCCGATCGCCTCCGGCGTGGTGGCGCAATCGGCCAGCACGGTGGCCGTTGCCGCGTTCGCGTCGTCGGGATCGCAGAGGGTAAACGGCATCAGCTGCACCTCCTCCAGCATCGCCTCCGCGATCGACAGGAGCTGCTTGTTCACCAGCGGATCCGCACTGCTGCGCACCGTCGTGGAATACACCAGCAGGATCGCTGCCACCGCGATGCCGACGATCACGATGTACATGATCAGCTCAACGAAGGTAAAGCCGGCTGTCCCGCGACAAAGAGATGTCCGGTTACGGGTGGACATAGCCGGTATCCGCCTCGACTACGAAGGTGCGGGCACCGTCGCTGTCAGTCACAGAGAAAGTTGCGCCCGCGCTCGGCCGGCCAAGACCGTCGAAGAAGATGTTCGCTCCGGCCAACGTCACACCGTTCGGCACGGAAAGAACGAAAGGAGTCGACCTCACAGGGTCGGTTACGGATGAACCGCAACCGCCGTCGTAGCACAGGCTCAGGGAGCTGGCAGTGACGACCACGTGGACGTTGCGCCGCTGCGCTACGGCGAGCTTCTGGGCATAACGAGTGGCAGCCTGCGCGGCATCGAAGAAGCCGCGAGCTTCAAATGCATCGGATTCGACGAGCCGAGGCAGCGCGATGGCCGCGAGGACGCTCGCAATCACCAACACCACGATGAGTTCGACGAGCGAGAACCCGCGCGTCGGGTGCTGTGCCCCTAATGTCGCGCGCATGCGTTCGCTATGGCCCCGTGACGGATAAGTCCGAACGTGCGGGCCGCCACACGTTCGGACCTATAGCGTTAGTCGGTAACGCCGATGACCGTCACGTTCTTGGTATTCCCGGATCCCGTTTGCGTCACGGTGCACGTGTTGTTTCCAGCAGCAAGAACACCGGCACTGACCGTGTAACCCGTAGGAATACCGTCCTGCAGAATTGCCGCCACGGCGGTGTTGCATGCTTGCCCAGTCGTAGTCACGCCTTTACCAGACGCCGCGACTGCAGCCGCGTAGTTGATCGCGCTTGCGGAGCTGATCGCGCCGGCAACCCCGTCCAGCGCCGCGGTGTTCGCTTCATCCTGAAGATCAACGAATCTGGGAACCGCTACGGCCGCGAGGATGCCCAGGATAACAATCACCACCACCAGTTCAATAAGCGTAAACCCGCGTTGATTCTGCTGCATTTGACTCTCCTCTCGAGGAAACTCGGTTAACAAATCTGGTAAAAGACGGTGTCTGACTAGCACCCGTTGGTCGTAATCCCGACACCTGGTGATGCATTGGCTGCCGCGGGTGCGGTGTAGCTCACCCTGCAATTTGGGCTTGTACCGCCATTTATATCGATGTCGATGGTGGCGCCGGCCCCTGCACCCCCAGCTGAGATAGTGACGTCATCGCTGACGGCATTGAGCTGCAGCGCCGTGATAATCCCTGCGCCGTCCGCGGTGGGGTAGCCGTTCATCATCGTGACGTTGACCCCCTCCATCTGGATGGTGGCCGCCCCGCTGGTCACGGTGTTCGTGGCGAGCGCCTGGGCATGCGCCAAGGCCGCGGCCGAGCGCATCCCGCCGAAGATGGCCTGTGCCTTGCCGGCACGGGCCTGCGACTGCAGCGCGATATAGCGCGGCAGTGCCACTGCCGCCAGGATGGCGATGACGCTCAAGGTCACCACCAGTTCTATCAGCGTGAAACCACGTTTCTTTCGCATCGTGCGTTTGCCCTCAATGACGCAGCCGAAAATCGACTGCCTTATCTGCACCCATCGTGCCAGTTGCTAGAACCAGCGATAGTCGTTCACCACGACCAGCGCCACCCAGTCCTGTTGCGCTC
Source organism: uncultured Pseudomonadota bacterium (assembly GCA_937983055.1). Classification (GTDB taxonomy): domain Bacteria; phylum Pseudomonadota; class Gammaproteobacteria; order Burkholderiales; family Eutrophovitaceae; genus CALJLA01. Next base: position 17,408 of record CALJLA010000167.1, on the reverse strand, counting down.
CCGGCTTGCCACCCCCCGGATTCGCCGCGGCATGCACTGGCATAACCCTTAGCCGCACCGTGTAGTCGCGGTATGCCGACGGCACAAAATGAAGTGTGTTGTTGGCGGTGTAGACGAGTTCTCGACGGTTGATATCGAAGTACCAATTGCCGTCGGCCCTTCCGTCCGGTGAAACTTCCAGTGCACCAAGGTAGTTGTCCGGATGTTTGTCCAGAAACTCCACCGGGTTGGCGCCGGCGAGTGTCGGAATTCTCGACGGTTGGCCCTCGATCAGCAGGTTGCCAATCCGCGCCCGTAGCCCGGCCTGCATGTTGGCGATGGTCAGTTCCATGGCCGTCTTTTCGGCGTACTCCTCGACGTACAGCAACCGCTCCAGCAGGGCCGCCGCCAGGATGCCCACCACGGCGATCGAAACCGCGAGCTCCATTCGGGTCGCGCCGCCCTGCCATTTCGCGGCATGTTTGTCACGCATCGCGTCATCGCCGAAGCGCCGCCGAGCCAAGGTCCCAGATCGGCAGGAACACGCCCAGGGCGAGGATCAGCACCAGCACCCCGAGGCAGACGATCAACACCGGCTCGATCTGAGAGCCGAGGGTTTTCAGTTCGTACTCGACCTCGCGCTGATACATGTCGGCGACCTCCTGCATCATCTCGTCGAGCGAGCCCGACTCCTCGCCGACCATGACCATTTGCAGTACCACCGGGGTGAAAACGCCGGCATTCACCGAGGTACGAAGCACGCTCTCGCCGCGCTCCACCCCTTCGCGCATGCGCTCGATCTGCCTTCCGATGTGCGCGTTGTCCACCGTCTGCGCGACCAGGGTCAACCCCTGCACCACCGGCACGCCGCTGCGCAGTGCCAGCGAGAAGCTGCGCGAAAAGCGCGCAAGCGTGGCCTTCTGCACGATCTTGCCGGCGATCGGAATGCGCAGCTTGATCCGGTCCCAGGCATGGCGGCCTTTTTCGCTGTGCGTCCAGCTGCGGAATCCGAACACCGCCGCCACCAGCCCGGCCGCGAGCAGCCACCAGCTGCCGATCATGAAATTCGAGAACCCGATCAGCACCTGCGTCAGCAGCGGCAGTTCGGCATTGAATCCAGCGTAAACCCTGGCAAAAGCCGGGATCACGAAGATGTTGATGATGACGATCGCAACGGCCATCGTCGCGATGACGAACATCGGGTAGCGCAGCGCCGATTTCACCTGCATGCGCATGAATTCCTGGAACTCGAGGTGATGAAACAGCCGCAGGAAGATTTCTTCCAGCATGCCGGTTGTCTCGCCGACGTAGACCATCGCCACGTAGAACGGCGAGAACACGCCATTCTGGCGCTGCAGCGCAGTCGATAGCGGCCGGCCGCTGTCCAGGTTCTCGCGCACGCTTTGGAGAACTTCCTTGAACGCCAGATTGGTGGTGGATTCCTGCAAGCCCGCCAGCGCGCGCATGATCGGCACGCCGGCCTTGAGCAGGGTGTACATCTGGCGGCTGAACAGCAGCAGGTCCTGATGGTCGACACGCCTGCGGGTGAGCCGCGTCAGCCAGTCGGCGGCCGGTTCGTCGCGCGTCGCGGTTGTTTCACCGATTTCCACCGGCGTGATGCCGGTGCTGAACAGCTGGGTGGCGACCGTGCCGGCATCAGGCGCATCGATGATGCCCTGAACCAGCGCACCCTCGGCGTTTCGGCCCTTGTAGGCAAACGAGGTCATCAGTCTTCGAGCTGCGTGCTGACGCGCATCGCTTCTTCAATGGTGGTGCGTCCCGCAATGGCTAGGGCGATGGCGTGATCGATCAGCGTTTCGCCTTCGAGCTGCTTGCGGGCGACCGCCATGAAGGTCGCGGGGTCGGCATGGGCGGCTGCATCGACCACCGGCTTGGTCATTTCGAGCATTTCGTAAACGCCAGTGCGGCCCAGATATCCCGTGCCGTTGCACTGGGTGCAGCCACGCCCCTTGACGAAGGCTGCGTGCTCCAGGGCCTGGCGCGCCGCCGATTGCAGCCACGCCATTTCCTGCGGTGCCGGCGTGTGGGTCTCGCCACAGCTTTCGCAGACGATCCTCACCAGCCGCTGCGCAATCACGATTTGCAGCGACATGGCGACCATGTAGCGCGGCGCCCCCATGTCGAGCAGACGAATCGGGGTGGTCGCCGCATCGTTGGTGTGCAGGGTCGACAGCACCATGTGACCGGTGATCGCGGCGCGCAGGCCGGTTTCGACGGTGCCCTGGTCGCGCATCTCGCCGACCAGCACCACGTCGGGGTCCTGGCGCAGCGCGGCGCGCAGCACCCGGCCGAACGTCAGCTCGATCTTTTCATGGACCTGGACCTGATTGATGCCGGGCAGGCGGTATTCCACCGGGTCCTCGACGGTGATGATCTTGTTGCCCGGGGTATTCAGCTCTTCCAGGGCGGCATACAGCGTGGTGGTCTTGCCGCTGCCGGTCGGCCCGGTCACCAGCACCATGCCGCTGGGGCGGTGCAGCACCCGGCGCAGCCGCTCGAGCATGGCCGGTGGCATGCCAATCTTGTCCAGTTTCAGGATGCCGCTCGACTGGTTGAGCAGTCGCATGACCACCGACTCGCCGAACTGCGTCGGCATGGTCGATATACGCACGTCGATCTGCGCGTTGCGAACCTTGACGTTGAAGCGCCCATCCTGGGGCAGGCGTTTCTCCGAGATATCCAGTCCCGACATCAGCTTCAGCCGCAAGACCAGGGCCGAGGCAATCTTGGCGTCGGCCTCGGTCTGGACGTGCAGCACGCCGTCGATCCGGAAGCGGATCTGGAGCTTCTTCTCCTGCGGTTCGATGTGAATGTCCGAGGCGCGCACGCCCACTGCATCGTCGAACATCGACTGCAGCAGCTTGACGACCGGCGCCTCTTCCAGCCCCGGCGTAACGCCAATGCCACCCAGATCGATGGCCGTTTCGCCGAGCTCCTCGCCGAGTTCCTGCGCGAAGCCGGAAATCTCCTCGGTCTTGCGATAGATGCGGTCAATCGTCTGCAGCAGCAGCGACTCGCTGACCACCGCGAGCTGCAAGTCGCGGCGCAGGATGCGATTGATCTCGTCGTAAGCAAACAGGTCGGTCGGGTCCGCCAGGCCCACCCGGTAAAAGGCGCCGGCATCCTCCAGCACAATGGCGCGGAATCGGCGGGCCTGCGCCTCGGGCAGGCGCATGGCCACTTCCGGCTTGATGTTGAAGTGCTTCAGATTGATGAACGGGATCTGCAGCTGCCGCGCCAGCGCGCCGCCGATCTGGTCCTCGGTGAGAAAGCCGCTGTCGATGAATATCCGCCCCAGTTTGCGACCGGTGCGCTTCTGCTCGTCCAGTGCCTGCTTCAACTGCTCTTCCGACAGCAGCTGCTGCTGGAGCAGAATCTCGCCAAGCCTGATTTTCTCGGGCTTACCCATTACTTATTGAAAGGATACAGGCAGATGTTAAGTTGCGACTGAAGCAGTCTCGTATAGGCGACTGAATTCGCAACATAAACTTTTTGATCGCACACGGCAAGCACTATGTTTAAGGTCGTCCTGTATCAACCAGAGATTCCGCCAAACACCGGCAACATCATTCGCCTGTGCGCGAATGTCGGCTGCGAGTTACATCTGTTGCAACCTTTGGGATTCCGGCTGGATCATCGGCGGCTGCGCCGGGCAGGCCTCGACTACCACGAGTTTGCGTCGGTACAAGTGCATCGATCGTGGGAGGAATGGCTTTTGAATCAGCCTGATGTGAGGGTGGCGGCATTCTCCACCCGCGGTCGGATGCGCCCCGATCACGTCGCCTTCAAGGCGGGAGATGCCTTACTGTTCGGCGCAGAGACGCGCGGGCTGCCCGAGCACATCCTGGCCGGCATCGCGTCTGAGCGGCAGGTCCGCCTGCCCATGCGCCCAGGCAGCCGCAGCCTGAACCTGGCCAATGCGGTGTCGATCGCGGTCTACGAAGCCTGGCGGCAAACCGGCTTCGCCGGCGCGGCCTGAACTAGCCGACGCGCTCGGGCTTGGGTTCGCGCTGCAGCAGCTCGTCGACCGCCTCGCGCGGCGACCATTCGCCCGCCAGCACCCGGGTAATCGCGTGGGTGATCGGCATGTCGACCCCCAGCTGCTGCGCCAGGCGCCAGACCTCTTTTGCGGTGTTGACGCCCTCGGCCACATGCCCAAGACCTGCCAGGGTGTCGTTCAGCGCGGTTCCCGCGGCCAACGACAGGCCGACGCGGCGGTTTCGCGAAAGGTCGCTGGTGCACGTCAGGGACAGGTCGCCCACCCCGGACAGGCCCATGAATGTTTCCAGGCGTCCGCCCATGCGCAGACCGAGCCGGGTGATCTCCGCAAGTCCGCGGGTAATCAATGCAGCCCGCGCGCTGTTACCCAGCTTCAGGCCGTCGCAGACGCCGGCCGCAATGGCGATGACGTTTTTGACCGCGCCGCCGATTTCCACCCCCGCCACGTCGTCGCTGGAGTAAATGCGCAGCCGGCGGTTGTGCAGCACCTGGGCGGCCTCCGCCGCAAATGCCGCGTCGAACGAGGCCAGGGTCACCGCCGCCGGCAGACCGCGCGCCACCTCGTCGGCAAAACTCGGTCCGGACAACACCGCCCCGCGTGGATGGCCGGCCAGCACTTGGCCAAAAACCTGGTGCGGCAGCAGCATCGAGCCCGACTCGAAGCCCTTGCACAGCCAGATGATGCCCAGTCCCCCGGCTTGCTGGGCCAATTGGCCCAGCGCCGCGCGCAGACCTGCAGTCGGCACCGCGAGAATGGCGAGTTCGGCGCCGGCAAGCGCGTCGGCGAAATGCCTCGAGATTGCCAGGCCCGGCGGCAGCGTTATGCCCGGAAGATAGCGGCGATTCTCCCGTTCGCGCGCAAGCGCATCGTAATGGGCGGGATCGCGGCTCCAAAGGACGGTTTGGTGACGCTCGGTCGCCGCGATGGCAACGGCCGTTCCCCAGGCGCCGGCGCCCAGGACGGCAATCTTCATAGGCCCCAGAGATCGCCCGGGCGCACGAAGCCGGTTGTCCCCGAGCGATGCTTTACATTGGCCCAGCCCGCCGAGTAGCCGAGAAACTCCAGCGTCACGCCCTGTTCGGCCCGGAACGCGACCGCCGCCGACTCGTTCGGCGCGGCGTGAACGTCGATGGTCTGCGACTTGACCATGACGGTGCGGCGATCGGTCAGGCTGCGCGCCTCCACCCACCCGAAGGCGCCAGTATCGTCGCGCACGCGCACCCAGCCGTCATTGGTCGAAATCACCACCTCTACCGGGTAGTCCCGCGACAGGATGAAAAGCTTTCGCGCGTCTTTCGCGGGCGCCTCGTAGGCGATGACCGCCGGCTCGGCGACCGAGCGGAAGTCGAGCGCCAGCGCGACGCCCGCGCAGCACAGCGTGAGCCCGAGGAAAACCTGCCGCAGCCGCATGCTGTTCAGTGCGCCGGTCCGCCTGCCGCCTGCTGCGACTGCTGCTGCCGACGGGCCTGGTAGACCGCCTCGAAGTTCATCGGGTGCAGCAGCACCGGCGGGAACCCGGCGCGCACCACGGTATCCGACACCACTTCGCGGAGGTACGGGAAGAGGATGTTCGGGCAGGTCACGCCCAGCACCGGGTCGAGCTCCTGCTGCGGAATGTTCTCGATGCGGAAGACTCCGCCGTAGGTCGCCTCGACCAGAAACACGGTCTTGTCCTTCAGCTTCGCGGTCACCGTCACCGTCAGCGATGCCTCGTAGATCTTGTCGTCTACCGGCTGGGCCGCGTTGTTGAGGGACACCTCGACCTGCGGCGCCTCGCGCTCGAGGTAGACCTTCGGCGCGTTCGGCACTTCGAGGGAAAGATCCTTCACGTACAGCTTCTCGATCGCGAAGGTCGGTTGGTTGTTCTGTTCGCTCATTGGAATCCGGTCTCGTCGGGTAAATGGTTAGGCGCTTTCGCCACGCAGCAGGCGCTCGAGCGTGCCTGCCTGATCCAGCGCGTACAGATCGTCGCAGCCGCCGACATGCAGATCTCCGATGTAGATCTGCGGTACGGTACGTCGCCCGGTGCGCTCCATCATCTCCGCGCGGCGCCCGGGTTCGAGGTCCACGCGAATCTTGTTCAGGTCGGTGACCCCTTTCTGCGCGAGCAGCCGCTCCGCCATCTGGCAGTACGGGCACATGGCCGTGCAGTACATGCTGATCTCGCCGGCCATCAGGTCTTCTCCAGCGGCAGATTGGCTTGCTGCCAGGCGCCGATCCCGCCTGCCAGCACGTAGACCTCGGCAAACCCGTGCTTGCGCAACGCCGCCTGCGCGGCATGCGACCGGGCGCCTGAGGCGCAGGCAATCACCATCGGTCGATTCTTGAACTTGCCCAGCTCGTCGATACGCTTGTCCAGCGCCGCCGCCGGGATGTTGCGCGCGCTGGCGACGTGTCCACCGTTGAACTCGCCCTGCTCCCGCACGTCCAGCACGATCGCGTCTTTGCGGTTGATCAACTGAACCGCCTCCATCGCCCCGACTTCGCGGGCACCGCTCATCCGCTTTGCGATCCAGGGCCAGACCAGCACGGCGCCGCTGATGACGGCGACCAGCACCAGCCAGATATTATCGATGATGAACTTCAATCTCGCGTCCCGATTTTTGAGCGCGCGTATTCTAACAGCAGCGCGATGGGCGCACGGGCGTCCGAATCCAGTGCGCGCACGGCGGCGGGCACGGCGCGCGGGTATGCGGCGCTGGCGCGGTCCCAGGCGCGCCTCGCCGCGTCCGTTCGACCCGCCAGCGCCAGTAGCACCGCATGTCGGTAGGCGGCCTCCGGCGTAGGCAGCACACGCAGCGCGGTGGCATTGAGCGCGATCTTCGCCTCGAGCTGCTCGTCGTCAACCGTCGCGCCGCTGGCAAGCGCGAAGACCAGCAGATGCGGAAAAAGAGTGCGTTGATAGGCATCCACGACACGCGCCTGCAGGGCTGCCGGCGACTCGCCTTCGACCGGCCGCGCAAGGCGCTCGAGCTGCCTGTAATCCGACATCACCAACCACAGCAGGCCGAGCGCAACCAGTCCGGCTACCCCCGCTGTCGTGAGCCCCCCGCGCAGAGCGCCGAGCGACCAGTTCTCCGGCCAGCTGGCGCCGACCAGAAGCGAGAACAAACCGAGAAAATAGGCAAACCACAGCGGGTGTTCGAGCCCGCTGTGCAGCAGCACTATGCCGGTTGCCGCCCACAACCACGCCGCAGCAGGTGACGCCCCCGCGCGGCGCTGCGCGTGCAGCCAGACCAGCGCAACGACCGCACAGGCGAGCGCCGCAAACACGCCGAACTCGGCAAGCAGGTGCAGCAACAAGTTATGCGCATGATCGGTAGCCAGGCCCTCGACCTCCGCCGGCAATCGGGGGGCGAGAAGAAAATAGTGCCAGCCGTACGCACCGAACCCGACGCCAAGCACAGGACTCTTCTCTGCCATCAACAACGCCGCGTGCCATTTGCGCAATCGTAGGTCCAACCCGGCGTCTTCCAGCCCAAAGCGGGAATCGATCGCGCTGGCACCATGTGCCGAACTGTCCGTTGTCATGGGACCGAGCCACGCCAGCATCACAAACGTCAGCGCGATCGCCGTCATCCAGATTGCCGCGCGACCAAATTCCGGACTCGCGATCCTGGCGCGCAGCCATAAGCTCCCGATCAGCAGTAAACCAAGATAGAACACCGCCGCTCGCGACCCGCTGAACCAAAGCGCCGGCAGCATCAATGCAAGCGCTAGGGCGGCAGCGCCGGCACGCAATCGTCTCGTGGCCGCAAGAAAAATAGTGGAGGCAATGCCAATTGCCAGGTAATCCGCTAGATGGTTAGGTTGATTCAGATTGCCCTGAACGCGGCCGTGAGGATCGAGCGTAGGCCAGCCCGCTGGAGTCCAGCCAGCCATCTGCAGGCCGGCAATCAGCGCAGAGGCCAACGCGCCGGCCCCGATTACCCACGCGAACAGGATGACCAGCCGCTCGCCGCCGAGCGACTGCCTCAGGAGCTGGCCGGCCATGACCATAACGCCAGTCCAGACGAGATAAAGCCCGGCAATAACCCCCTGCTCCGAAAACGCCAAGCGCCCGGTCACGGTGTGCACTCCAAGGAGTGCAATCAGCATCAACGGCAGCAGGCACACGAAAGGCACGCTGATACGCGCCGCGCCTGTTGCAAGCAGGACGAATGCCGCTGCGCCGAGCGCCATCGTCAACCACTCCTGGTAGAAGCTGGCGATCGGCGGCTGCGCGAACGGCAGGAGAAACGGTATCGTCAGCATCGCGCCGATCAGCAAGGCGGCAATTTGCGCGGTACGAGGCAGCGGGCCGACTGTCATGGGCAGCAGGGAGTTTCGCAGGGGCGATGCGATAATACAGGCGACCGAACACCACTCCGGGAAGGCACATGAAGAAGATCGTCCTGCTTCGCCACGGCGAGAGCATCTGGAACAAGGAAAACCGCTTTACCGGCTGGACCGACGTCGATCTGTCGGAGAAAGGCGTCGTCGAGGCGCGCGAGGCCGGAAAACTCCTCCGCGAGGCGGGGTTCGAGTTCGATTTCGCCTATTGCTCGGTGCTGAAGCGCGCCATCCGGACCCTGTGGATCGTGCTCGACCAACTGGACCGCATGTGGATTCCGCAGGAACTGTCCTGGCGCCTGAACGAGCGTCACTACGGGGCGCTGCAGGGTCTGAACAAGACGGACATGGCGGAAAAATTCGGCGAGGACCAGATCCTCGTCTGGCGGCGCAGCTACGACACGCCGCCGCCGGCGCTTGAAGCGTCCGATCCGCGCACGCCCGCGAACGACCTGCGCTACCGCGATGTCGCGCGGTCCGAACTGCCGCTGACCGAGTGCCTCAAGGACACGGTGGCGCGCTTTCTGCCCTACTGGAACGAGCGCATCGCGCCGCGTGTCAAATCGGGCGGCAAAGTCATTGTCGCCGCGCACGGCAACACCATCCGCGCGCTGGTGAAGTACCTGGACAACGTGTCCGAGCAGGACATCGTGGGGCTCAACATACCGACCGGAATTCCCCTGGTGTACGAACTGGAAGACGACCTGCGGCCGATCCGCAGCTACTACCTCGGCGACCCCGAGAAGGCACGACAGGCGGCGGCCGCCGTCGCGGCCCAGTCCAAGGCGCGTGCCTGATCTGAAGCCGCGCCGGCTATCGGCTGGGCAGGTCCTGATCGCGCTGGGGGCGGCGCTCGGCCTGGCGCTGACAGCGCAGCCGGCTGGCGCGCAGACCACCCAGAAGAAGGAGCTCGAGGAGCTGCGCGGCCGCATCGAGGCCCTGCAGAAAGAGCTTGAGCGCTCGGAGGAATCTCGCGCGGAAGCGGCCGATGCCCTGCGCGAATCGGAGCGGGCGATCAGCCGCACCAACCGCCAGCTGTTCGAGATCGCGCAGCAGCGGCGCCCGCTCACCGCCGCACTGGCCCGCCCGCAAGACAAGGCACGGCAGCTCGCAGCGCGGATCGGCAGCGAACGCGAACGGCTGGAAAAACTGCTTTACCGGCAGTATGTCGCCGGGCAGCCCGAAACGCTGCGCCTTATGCTCAACCGTCAGGATCCGAACGAGACGGCGCGGCAGCTTCACTATCTCGGCTATGTGTCGCGGGCGCGCGCCGAGCTGATTGCCGGGTTGCGCGCCGATCTGCGCAGGCTCGACGAACTGGCCGAGGCGGCCACCCGCAAGAGTGCCGACCTGCGCGCCCTCGAACGGGCGGAATCCGAAGAAAAGCGCCGCCTCGTCGGCGAAGAAGCAAAGCGCAAGCAGGTGCTGAGCCGCGTCTCGAACGACATCAACCGGCAACGCCGGGAGATCTCGACGCTGAGGCAGAACGAACAGCGCCTGACCCGGCTGATCGAGCGCCTGGCCGAGGAGGCCGAGCGCCGGCGCAAGTCCACCGGCGTGCGCAACTCAAAGCTGCCGGACGATAGCGTGGCCGGGGCCGCATTCCGCAAGCTCAAGGGACGGCTGCGCCTGCCGGTGATCGGGGAACTGATGAACCGTTATGGCAGCCCAAGGCAGGACGGCGGATTGTCCTGGAAAGGACTGTTTATTGCAGCCAGGCCTGGACAAGATGTCAAAGCCGTCGCCTCCGGCCAGGTGGTATACGCCGACTGGCTGAGGGGTTTTGGAAACCTGTTGATTCTGGACCATGGCGGCGGCTACATGAGCCTGTACGGGAACAACGAGGCTTTGCTTCGGCAGGTGGGCGACGAACTGCGCGCGGGAGATACGCTGGCGTCCGTGGGCAACAGCGGTGGAAACCCGGATTCGGGTTTATACTTTGAGCTGAGATATCAAGGCAAACCGTTCGATCCCATGCCGTGGGTAAGGCTTAAGTAGCGCCCTGCCGGCAACCCGTCGCGAGTGTCCGCTCGCCTCAAGGAGTCTGAAACATGCGTGGCAAATTCCGACAACTCTGGCTGATCGCGCTGGGCGCGGTGCTCGGTGTGATGATCAGCCTCAACTTCTCGGCAGTGGCGGATCGTTCCGCCGCCGGCCCGCTGCCGATCGAGGATTTGCGCGCCTTCACCGAAGTCTTCGGCCGCATCAAGAATGACTATGTCGAACCGGTCGACGACAAGAAGCTCATCTCGGAAGCGATCAACGGCATGCTGTCCGGGCTCGATCCGCACTCGGCGTATCTCGACGCCGAAGCGTTCAAGGAGCTGCAGGTCGGCACCCAGGGCGAGTTCGGCGGGCTGGGCATCGAGGTCGGCATGGAGGACGGATTCGTCAAGGTGGTGGCCCCGATCGAGGACACGCCCGCCTGGCGCGCCGGTCTCAAGCCGGGCGATCTGATCATCAAGCTCGACGACACCAACGTGAAGGGCATGACGCTGAACGAAGCGGTCAAGCGCATGCGCGGCAAGCCCAACACCAACATCACGCTCACCGTCCTTCGCAAGGGCGACCAGAAACCGATGGTGGTGACGATCACCCGGGCGATCATCCAGATCCAGAGCGTGAAATCCAAGCTGCTCGAGCCCGGCTACGCCTATTTCCGCGTGACCCAGTTCCAGGAACACACCGGCGAGACGCTGGCGAAGGCGATCGACAAGCACTTCAAGGAGAACCAGGGGCCGATGAAGGGCATCATCCTAGACCTGCGCAACGATCCCGGCGGGTTGCTTAACTCCGCGGTGGCGGTGTCGGCGGCGTTCCTGCCAAAGGACACGCTGGTTGTCTACACCGAGGGTCGCTCCGAGGACGCCCGGATGAAGCTTTACGCGCGGCCCGATTACTACGTGCGCGGCGGCCGCGGCGACTATCTCGACGGCCTGCCCAAGGAAACGAAGACCGCGCCGATGGTCGTGCTCGTCAACGGCGGTTCGGCGTCAGCGTCGGAAATCGTCGCCGGTGCGCTGCAGGACCACAAACGCGCCGTCGTCATGGGTACGCAGACCTTCGGCAAGGGCTCGGTGCAGACCATTCTCCCGCTCGGCAACGGCACCGCGATCAAGCTGACCACGGCGCGCTACTACACGCCGGGCGGACGCTCGATTCAGGCCACCGGCATAACGCCCGACATCGTGGTCGAGGAGGCAACCATCACCGAAGGCGAAGCGGGGCTGAAGGTGCGTGAGGCCGACCTCACCCGGCACCTCGACAACCCGGCCGCCCCCGGCGAGAACAAGCCCCCGGCCGGCGCCGCGCCCAAGGCGACGGACGCCGAGTCCAAGGCCGGAGACGGGCAGACGCCGGATATCGTTTCCAAGAACGACTACCAGTTGAACCAGGCGCTGAACCTGCTGAAAGGCCTGCAGATCATCGGGCGCAAGTAAGCGCCGCCGGCACATGGGGCACCCTTCAGGGTGCCCCGATTTTTTTTGGTTGCCCTGCCGCATCCGGCCTGAAGACATGAACGACGACCAGTTGCTTCGCTACAGCCGGCATATCCTGCTGCCCGAGATCGGCATCGACGGCCAGGAACGCCTGCAGGCCGCGCATGTGCTGGTGGTCGGGGCCGGCGGCCTCGGTGCGCCCGCGAGTCTCTATCTGGCGGCCAGCGGAGTGGGCCGGCTGACCCTGTGTGATGGCGACGAAGTCGACCTCACCAATCTGCAGCGGCAGATCGTGCACTTCACCGATGCAATCGGCCGCAAGAAGGTGCTGTCGGCGCAGGCGACGCTGGCGCGCATCAATCCGGAAACCCGGGTCGAGGCGGTCGCGGAGCGGCTGGCCGGCGATCGGCTGGAAGCGCTGGTGCAGGCCGCCGACCTGGTGATCGACGCCACCGACAATTTCGCGACGCGCCATGCCATCAATCGCGCCTGCGTGCGCTGGCGTCGCCCGCTGGTGTCCGGCGCGGCCATCCGCTTCGATGGCCAGATCTCGGTATTCGACCTGCGCCGCGAAGACAGCGCCTGCTACCACTGCCTGTTCCCCGAGCACGGCGAACTCGAGGAAATGCGCTGCGCGGTGATGGGCGTATTCGCGCCGCTGGTCGGCATTATCGGCACCACCCAGGCGGCGGAGGCGCTTAAGCTGCTGATGGACGTGGGCGAAAGTCTGAACGGGCGGCTGCTGATGCTGGACGCGCTGTCCATGCAGTGGCGCTCGGTGCGCATCAGGCGCGATCCCGCCTGTGCGGTGTGCGCCGGTGGCGACACCGCACAGCGCGACGCGGCCGCAGCCTGCGCGGCGGACGGCTGAGACCGGGCGCCTGCCAAGCGAATAAACGGGTGGCCGGCGCCGTTGCCCCCGGTCAGCCGCAACCCGTCATTCTTTCCGGTATTCCACCCGGGTACGGCCGCTGCCGGCCGAGACGTAGATCATTTCCTTCGGATTGACTTCCCTGATGCGCCAGGCGGTGGAAAACCCCGGCGGCATCAGGCTGGGTAGCGTGGAGGCCTCGACCCGCGTGTGCAGGAAGCCCTCGCGCACCGCCCACTCGCCGCTGGCGGTGAAGTAGAAGATCAGGCGCCCGTTCTTGACTTCGTGGTTCACGCCGCGAGGCACGTAAAAGGTTGCCGGCACCGGCACCCGCAGCTCGCCGCGCCAGTTCACCCGGCCGCCCGGCAATAACTCGGTTTCGGTTTCGACGATAACGTCGTCCTGAGCCACCTCTTTCGAGCCCCAGGTGCCGATGACGGCGCGCTCGTACTGACGATCCGACGTGCCGCAGCCGGCGGCGAGCAGACCCAACACCAGGACAGCGGCCAGCCTCGACACCACGCCCGCGCTACAGCAGCTCCGGCCACTGCTGCGACCAGTGCTCGAGCGGGTCGCGCTTGAACCCGCTTTTGGCGAACTGGTGCCAGCGACCGATCACGTACGCGACCAGCAGGTTGGCATGGGCGATCGGGTCGAGGTCTTCCTGCACCTGCTTCTCGGTGACGGCAAAGCGCAGCGCCTGCTTCAGCGTCGCCTCCAGCCGATCGTGCAACTGGTTGATTCGCAGCTGCAGCCGCTCATCTTCGTTGACCAGCGCATCGCCGATCAGCACCCGGGTCATGCCGGGATTCTTCTTCGCGAACCCGAGCAGCATCGACAGCATCGCTTCCACCTGCTGCATGCCGTTCTTTTCCTCGGCGGTGATCTTGTTGATCAGTCCGAACAGCGTCTGCTCGATGAACTCGATCAATCCCTCGAACATCTGCGCCTTGCTGGCGAAATGCCGGTACAGCGCTGCCTCCGACACGTTGAGTCGGGCGGCCAGCGCCGCGGTGGTGATCTTCTCCCCCTTCGGATTTTCGAGCATGCTCGCAAGGGTCTGCAGGATCTGCAGCTTGCGCTCTCCCGATCTCGCTGGCATGGCAGTAGGAAGGCGGCTATTGAGCCCAAGGGGACCTGATTGGAACACCTGGCACTTTATCACGACGCCGGGCTCGCGCCGCCCGACGGCTAGCGCAGGCCGTACAGCTGCCGGGGCAGGGCCGCCAGGTGGCGAACGTTCACGTCGACCCAGGCAGGCGCGCGATGCGTCGGGTCCACCCACACGGTCTTCATGCCGATGCGTTTCGCGGTGCGTAGGTTTTCCAGGCTGTCTTCGACCATGACGCATCGGGCCGGCTGAAGCCGGTGGCGACGCAGCAGCCGGTAGAACCCCTGGGCGTCCGGCTTCGGCCGAAAGCCGGTGCGCTCGATCGTGAACACGTCGTCGAACAGATCCTCGACGCCGATCAGAGCCAGCACCGCCGCGGAATAATGGGAAGGCGCGTTGGAGAACACGATCTTCCGGCCGGGCAGCCGATTCAGCGTCCAGCGCAGCTCGCGCCGGGCCACGACCATCCGGGACAGCTCCGGAAAGCGATGCGTTTCCTGCAGGAAGTGCGCAGGATCGACGTCGTGGTGACGGATCAGCCCGACCAGCGTCGCGCCGTAGCGCAGCCAGTAGTCGCGCCTGACCTGGTCGGCCGCCGCGTCGTCCAGCCCGAGATGCGCCGCGACATAGGCAGTCATCGAGCGATTCAGGTGCGGGAAGATGTGCGGCCGCGCGTCGTGCAGCGTGTTGTCGAGGTCGAAGATCCAGGTGGGGCGGGCAATGCTCATGCGATGTCCGGACGCCTGCCCGCCGCCAACTCAGACGCCGCGGCGCGGGCCGTCGCCTTCGTCAGTGGCTGCGGATCAGGGTGCCGACGCCCTGGTCGGTCAGAATTTCCAGCAGCAGCGCATGCTCGACCCGCCCGTCGATGATATGCACGCTCTTCACACCGCTCTTCGCAGCATCGAGGGCCGATGAGAGCTTTGGCAGCATCCCCCCGTGAATCGTGCCATCGGCAAACAGTTCTTCCACCTGGCGCGGGGTCAGGCCGGTCAGCAAGTCACCGTTCTTGTCCAGCACCCCCGGCGTGTTGGTGAGCAGGATCAGCTTCTCCGCCTTGAGCACTTCGGCCAGCTTGCCGGCGACAAGGTCGGCATTGATGTTGTAGGACTTGCCGTCGGCGCCCACGCCGATCGGTGCCACGATCGGGATGAACTCGCGGGTTTCGAGCAGTGCGATGATCTCCGGGTCGATCGCGGTGACTTCGCCGACCTGACCGATATCGAGCATCTGCGCAACGTCTTCCTTGCTCGGCACCAGCATCTTGCGCGCGCGGATGAAAGCGCCGTCCTTGCCCGACAGGCCGATGGCGCGGCCACCATGCTGGTTGACGAGGTTGACGATCTCCTTGTTCACCAGCCCGCCGAGCACCATCTCGACGACGTCCATCGTCTCGCTGTCGGTCACCCGCATGCCCTGTACGAACTCGCCCTTCTTGCCCACCCGCGCGAGCAGGCTGTCGATTTGCGGGCCGCCGCCGTGCACCACCACCGGGTTCATGCCCACCAGCTTCAGCAGCACCACGTCGCGCGCGAACGAGTGCTTGAGCGTGTCGTCCGTCATGGCGTTGCCGCCGTACTTGATCACGATGGTCTTGCCGTGAAAGCGCCGGATGTAGGGCAGCGCCTCCGAGAGAATCTGGGCCTTGGAATGGGCGTCGCTGGGTGAAATCGTCATCGTCTGCGCGGCGGAAGCGGAGGTGGCAGGATTCTACCCGACCGACCGCACGCGCCCGGCGGGCGGCCGCATGAAAAAGGGCGGCCGATGGCCGCCCTTCGACGTCGGCAGACGCCGCCCTGCGCGTTACTGGATCGCGAGCCGCCGGGCCGTAACCACGGCCTTCTTCGGCAGAGTCAGTTCCAGCACGCCGTCGGCATAACGAGCCTGGGCGCCGGCCTCGTCCACCTCCTGCGCAAGCGAGAAGGCGCGATAGACCTTGCCGTAGTAGCGCTCGCTGCGCAGCAGCTTTTCGCCCTGCTTTTCTTCCTTCTGGCGCTTCACCTCGGCGCTGATCGCGACCTGGTTGCCGTCGATCGTCACGTTGATGTCGTCGCGCTTCACGCCGGGTATCTCGGCGTGTACCACATAGGCCTTGTCGTCTTCCTTGACGTCGATGCGCAGTTGCACCGCGCCCTGGGTCTGCAGCGGTCCCTCGAACGCCATCGGGCGCACGAAAAAGCCCTTGAACAGGTCGTCGAACGCCTCGTCGAACGGGTTGTACCGGGTCACATTTGCCATAAGCCGCCTCCTGATTGATATGTCGTGTCGCGGGCCGTCTGCCCTTGGCCCGTATATGGGCCCCGCCGAGCGCGTTTCAAGGCCTCTACCCAAGGCCGGGGCGCGGAACTCGGGGGGCGGCCGGCGTTCCGACCCAGTGGCCGGGCCGATCCCGGCCGCGCCGGGCCCGGCGGGCGGCGGTACATCCAACAGGCGGCGGCGCCTCGTATAAGTCGTTGATACGGGCACTCAGCACCGGTTTCTGGCTGCAGCGCACGTTGTAAACTGCCCCGGCAGTGTCAGGGCAGTATGAACAAAACCGTCCTTCAAAGAGGAGTAAGCGCATCATGGCTCGCAGGAAAAACGTTCTTTCTCTGGCAGTTGGCACGGCATTCGCCGCCACCGTTGCGGGCGCCCCGCTCGCAACTGCCGCCGACAACCCGTTCCAGCTCGAGTCGCTGAAGAGCGGCTACCAGGTCGCCGACGGCCACAAGGGCGGTGACGGCAAGTGCGGCGAGGGCAAGTGCGGGGGCGACAAGAAAGACAAGGAAGGCAAGTGCGGCGAAGGCAAGTGCGGCGGCAAGACCTGAGGCGTTAAACGCCCACGCTTGTGACAGCCAATGTCTTGAGCGGCGCCGGGCTCGGCCTTCGGCATGAGCTGATCCCGACGCTGCTCGCTTTACACGGCGCCCCGGTCGATTTCCTGGAAATTGCACCGGAGAACTGGATCGATGTCGGCGGCGCGCGCGGCAAGGCGTTTCGCGCGCTGAGCGAACGCTTTCCCTGTCGCTCGGCGGACCGGGCCCGCTCGACGAGCTGTTCCTGAAGCGGGTGCGTTCGTTTCTCGAGCGCCATCGCATTGCGCTGTACACCGAGCACCTTTCCTACTGCAGCGACGACGGTCAGCTCTACGACCTGCTGCCGATTCCTTTCACCGCCGACGCAGTGCGCCACGTAGCGGCGCGCATTCGCCACGCGCAGGACATTCTCGGCCGCCGCATCGCGGTGGAAAACGCCTCCTTCTACGTACAGTCGCCGCTCGACGAGATGAGCGAGCTCGATTTCATCAACGCGGTGCTGGATGAGGCCGACTGCTGGCTGCACCTGGATATAAACAATCTGTACGTCAACAGCGTCAACCACCGCTACGACCCGGAAGCGTTTCTGCGCGGTCTGCGGCGCGAGCGAATCGTCTACATGCATGTGGCCGGCCACTACCGCGAAGCCGACGATCTGATCATCGACACGCACGGGGCCGATGTAATCGATCCGGTCTGGCGCCTGCTGGATTTCAGCTATGGCGAGCTGGGCGTGTACCCCACCCTGCTCGAGCGCGACTTCAACATTCCGCCGCTGCCGGCGCTGCTGGGCGAAGTTGCCCGCATCGCGCAGCTGCAGCGCCGGCACCGCCCCGCACGACGCAGTATCGATGTCGCC
>CALJLA010000166.1 GCA_937983055.1 uncultured Pseudomonadota bacterium | reverse complement strand
CGGCATCTCCAGCCAGTCACTGCCTGCAACCGGTCAGCGCACGGCGTATGTCGCCGTGACGCGCGGCAGGCAGCAGGCCGTGATTTACACGGATGACCGTGTGGAACTGCTCAAAGCGTTCGGCAAGCCGGATGATCCGGTCTCTGCGACGGAACTGGTGGAATCGGCGCAGCCGAAAGCAGGCAAAGGCAACCGGATCAAAGATCGGCTCGCGTTCATGCGCGGACTCGGCCTGTCGGCATCGCCTGCCGAACATTCGCAAGGTGGAAAGGGCCGCGATTCGGCCTCACGCACGGAGAAAGATCATGCGCGATGAAAAGATGACACCTCAGCGGCGCTTCAGCGTCAATCCGCACCTTTCAGACCATGTGAAACGTGGTCCTTTCAGCAACGATGGCGGGGACGACGGCGAAGCCTGTTGCCCGGCGTTTGGGTACCTGCGGGGCATTCATGACCGATCAACGGCGATTGAGTTCCGATTTCGCAACGGCAACAGCGCATTTTTTCCGTATGGCTGGATCGGGCCGTGGTGGTACAACCCATCGGAAGGCTTGCTCATCAAGTTCACCGGGGATCTGGTGTATCTGGTGCTGATCCGGGGCAGCAATCTCGACACTCCTCTGGCGGAAGGCTCAATCGATCTGCTGCACGCCGGCTTGCACCGTCATCGCGTCGTATGGATTCGCGAAATGAGCGAAGAAGATATTGCCCAGGTCGGCGAGTCAGGACCGACGATTGATTCGATTCACGTCGTGGAGTTTGAATCAAACGCTGAACTCAAGGAATGGCTCGGCAAAACGGCGAGCGGATTCCTGCATTGAGAAGGGCGCGGCGCAGCCGCGCCGCGATTTTGAAAGACAAAACCGGCATAATCGGGATTGCGCTGCGGGCTGCGGCTACATCCGTTTAGATGGGTATGCGGGCTTTTCCTTGACTGGCTTCTTCTTCGTGAATTCCGGGATTTGCTGGGCATCGAAGTCACAGTTCTTGTCTGTTGCAATTATGGCCAGCGAGTTGTACCTCTGCCGCAGAGCATTGACCTCGACCTGTTCTGCCTGGCTCAGGTCCATAAAGAACAACGGGACAATGAGGAAAAAGCCGGTGACGCCGAGTGCAACATTCTTCCCGGTCTTCTCCGTTTGTGGGACGAGGTTCGAGATTTCGCCTTGGATGTTTGTCATCTCCATTTCGAGTGCTTTGCACGACTTTTTGTGGTCACCGTATTGCTGGATCATTATTGGATTTGCGGCACGCCCTGCGCAGGACGAAAGTAAGCAGGCTACCATCACAAATGACACTGTTTTCTGAAATAGATTCATGTACCGTCCCCATTGCTTCTTGTTGTTGTTATCTCTACAGCAGTATCACAGTGAGAATAAAGCGCAATGCAAAGGAAGACCGGCCGCCGGAGTCATCCGGCGGCCGGCGGCGTTTGGGTGTGCTGGTTCGATTATTCCCGGCAGTCCGGGCACGTACCGACATAGTTTGCCTGCAACAGGTCAGGGGCTGGTTGAATGCAGGTCCATCCCTCGGCGATTGCCTGCTCCTCGGTGCCGATGTCTGCTCCTGCATCGCAGGATTCGCAGACAAGACTGAAAACCGGTTCGGGGTGTCCGGCGGTTCGCCGCAGGACGCTGCAACTGTAAGCGTTTATCGCCTCGGGCGTGTACTGGTAGGGGTAGAATCCGCCTCTGGCAAGCCAGCGTTTCAGGGCGAAGGCGAATTCCCTTGCCGTGTCGAAGTCTCCCTCACGCATGGCGTGGTACATATCCAGATAGGTTTGGTTCGGGTCCATGTGAAGCCCTCTCGGTGTTTGGGACGTTGGGTCAAAGAAACCCGCCCGCCGGACATCGCCAGCGGGCGGGATGGTCAAAGCCGTCAGGCTGCGGGCTGCGGTTGCAGGCCGTGCAGGTATTCCACAGCCTTGCTGGCGTGGGATGCGGCGGAGAAAATCGCCCGCTTGTCGTCCTTCAGAACCTTGAGCCATTCAGCGATATAGGCGGCGTGGTCGTCGCGAATCTCTGGCGTGATGTGCAGGTCAGCACACAGGAAAGCCGATCCGAGTTCGGCGACCAGTTCTTCCATCGCGTAGCCTTCATCGCCCCATCGTTTGCGGCCGAATTCACGGTTCAGGCGGGTTTGATGCCGGGTCCAGTGCGTCATCTCGTGGGCGAGCGTTGCGGCGTGGGCCTCGGCATTGCGGAAGGTCTCCAGCGGGGGCAGCTTCACGTAGTCGCCTTCAATCGCGTAGTAAGCCCGGTTGCCTCCGGTGCGGATGTCGGCTTTCGTGTTGGCGAAATAGGCTTCCACGTGCTCGATCCGCTCAATGGTTTCGATCGGCGGTTCGGCCAGCGTGTAATAGTGGTTAGGCAGTCCCTCGCACTGCTCGGCGTTAAAAACGGTGTATTCCTTGAGAAACGGAATCTCCGCCTCGGTCTCGCTACCGTCTTCGCTCTGCTCCTTCTTCTTGAAGGTGGTGGCGTAAACAACATGTGCGCCGGGCTCGCTCTTTTTGACGTGTCCGCCAAGTTGCTTTTCCTGTTGAAAGGTGAGCCAGAACGGGCAGGAGTAGCCTTGCCTCTCTGCCGATGCCCAAAGCATCATGATGTTGATTCCCTGATACTGTTGGCCGCGGTGCCGCAGTGGTCGTGTGATGCGTCCGGCTGCATTTTCTGCGTTCCAAGGCTTGAGCCAAGGCCGCACGCCGCGCTCAAGCTCTGCGACGATGTGCGAAGTAACACGGGTGTAAACGTCGGTGCGGGTCGTGGTGGCGGTTGCCATGATCGTTGGTCCTTTCTGAACTTTGGAAATGTCCCCTTACGCGAAACGCGCTCGCGTTTTCCGGCGGAAGGGGGGCAAAGCCCAAAAAGGAAGGGGGGAGTGCAGTCAAGGACGACCGGCGTGGAGGGGCACCCGGTCTGCACAAGCGAGGCACGAGCGCGGAAGATTGGGGAGGAAGCCGCGCCGGTCGCGTGGCCCTGATCCTTGACGGCACGGGGGATTCACCCCCTGTTTTTCACACGAGAGGGCGAGAGGGGGCGATAGCCGTCCGGCAGGACCGCAGCGCAGCGAAGCCCGGAAGCACTCGGTCGCCTGGATGGCGGACGTGCCCTACAGAGTTTGCTCTTGTAGTGAGTTGTTACACCGCGAAACTAGCAGTAATCGTCGATGGACTCTTCGCCGGTCCACTCAAGTCCCCGCGCGAGGCAGAACTGCTTGTCGGCCCCTTCTTTGCTGAAGAAAGTCCCGCGACTTGTGTGTACGTACAAGCCGTCCTCGTAGGTTATCTGCGCAACGGCCCACGGTTTGACTGGGTTTTCCTGACGCTGTTCACATATCACCCAGAGTGATTGGCCATCGTCAGTCAATGCAGCTTCCAGAACCACGGTCTCCGAAAAATCATTGCGCGCAAAAGTGGTTCCAGGCTTGAGATTCTGTGCGTAGGTTACAAGCGGCTCTTCTCCGGGTTCCTGCGGGCAGCATGGGAACTCAGAAGGGATACGCCAGTTTCGCTGTGCCGCCCCCTGTGTCTTCGCCATTACCAAAGCAGGAGGCTCATGCAGGGCTATCGGAGTTTGCCTCCGGATTGACACTCGTGTTGTGTCCACCTTCTCGTTCTCAACGGGTTTGGCAAAAACAGGTTTGTCGTTCGCTGCCACAAGTTGCATGTGCTCCTTGCACGCCTGAGCCACTTGAGGGCTGATTGCCGACGCTTCTGT
Organism: uncultured Pseudomonadota bacterium; assembly: GCA_937983055.1. GTDB lineage: Bacteria > Pseudomonadota > Gammaproteobacteria > Burkholderiales > Eutrophovitaceae > CALJLA01. Next base: position 1,477 of record CALJLA010000166.1, on the reverse strand, counting down.
CGCTTTGTCTTGAGCGGGAATAGGTTTGAATACCCACTCGCCAAGTGAGCCGCCAGAAGACGGCTTGTCACTGTTTGCCCAAAGGTGCATGCGCTCGCGACAGGCTTGTGCTTCTTGAGGGCTGACCGTCCGCATCCAGGCGATATTACGATCAAGTGCTCCGTGACGTAGGCTGGAGGGGTCTTCCAGAAACGCCTCGATACTCCCACAAATGAATTCAATCCGCTTCACAGTGATGGGATTGAGAAGCGCGTTCTCCAATCGTGTGAGCCATCTGAGGTTTTCTGGGCGATTGTTTCGGCGGTTCGTATCGATGTGATCGACAACGTGTTCCGCCGTGGGCGGGGAACCGTGAAAAGCGGTTGCTACGATCCGGTGGACACGAACCGATGCAATTTCCATGTATCCGGTTTTGGCATTGGGCTTGCCGAAGGTCCACCGAGCATCCGTCGGACGTTGACGCTTGCCCTTGCGGATGTGGCGGAACACGGCTCCATTATCGCGAACCGAATATCGCTCCCCATCGTAAGTACACTCTACCTCTCGGCAGTAGTCGTCAATGTCTACGGCTGTCATTTGCAATATGTCCACTCTGCTGCATGTGGCTCGGCTCGCACTGGCACGTTCAACATCAGCAGTAAATCGGATCGTGGCCCGATTCAAGAAGAAATCGGCCTATCACAGAGCGCGAGGCTGTAGCACGCAGGTGCCGCTCGCAAACGCACAGTGAGAGCCACTTTCCGCGCGACAAAGGCTCGCGAATGTGGTAGTGTTACAAGATGGGAAAGCATGACTCAGACACACATAAGCCACGGTGCCATGACAAGCAGCTTCGAGATGTATCGCTTGAGGCTGTGCTTGAAAAGCGCCGTCTCGGTCAGGCGCTGAACGCCAAGGAATTCTCCGTGTGCGCCGGTGTGTCATACTCAACGGCACGGCATTGGTTTCACCTTCCCGGTTTCCCAGTCTTCCAAGGTGTTGTTTTCTGGGATGATTTTGTCAATTGGCGATCAGGGCATTTTGACAACGAGCACCCATCGGCGTCTGAAGCCGATTCGGATGCGATAATCGCCGCAGCCACGCTGCCGCCTCGCGCTGCGAAGATTCTTCTCGATTAATAGAGCTGTTTGAGCTATCTATGCTGCACACGTCAGCAGCCAGAACATCGCATTTACTGCACTTTCTACTGCAAAGCCTTCCAACCCATTGAAACATAATGGCAAATACGACGGGAAGCGAACCCGTGTGTACGAGTCTGTCAGGTACGTGAAAATGGTCGGTAAAAACGCTGATTTTGGAGTCGATTTACTGCAGTTTTACTGCAGTGCCTCGTAACCTATTGAAAAACAATGGTGACCCCTACGGGAATCGAACCCGTGTATACGAGTGTTCTTTGTGCGCGAAAATGGTCGTAGAAATGCAAATTTTGGAGTCAATTTACTGCAGTTTTACTGCAGTGACTCGTAACCCATTGAAA
>CALJLA010000165.1 GCA_937983055.1 uncultured Pseudomonadota bacterium | reverse complement strand
ATTGTTGAGAAAGTCGGTCTCTCCCTGCAAGGACAAAACTGAAATTCCGCGCACCCGGGCCTCGTCCAGGTCGACGTGATCGAGGCCTGTGGTCGGCGATACAATGATCCGCAGATTCGGCGCTGCATTCATCACTTCGCCGTCCACTCGGTGACGCAACCGAACCACCAGGATGTCAACATCTCCAAGCCTGTCGATCAGTGAGGCACGGTCTTGAATGTCTGCGCAGGAGACCGTGCCAAGCTGCCGCAACACCTCCAGGGCCTTGTCGCTGTAGGATTCCGACTCAGCAACCAGAATCTTCATGTCTCCGCCCTGCGCTGTGCGGCAATGAGGAAAGCCTGGCCGTTCTTTTCGTCACACAGCCAGCCATGGCGCCCGGTGACGCTTCGTCGCAGCGCCAGTGCGACCGAAAAGACTGCGACAAGAAAGCGCTCCAGGGGCGCGGGAAGCAGAGAGAACGGAAACTCCGGCGAATGGCTGATCATCGGCATCGAATACATCCCGCTGACCACCACCCGGGCCGGATTGTGATTCTCAATGTGCGGCAGATACTCGGCAGAGTCCGCATCCGAACGGTAGATGTCCGGCTTTTCTCGCGCTTCCTTGCCGGCAACCAGTCTTCCAACCGTCTGGCGGAGAATTGCGTTGATCCAGTTGAAGTACCGCTGAAGGTTGTCTGGCCGCTCCGGTACGATATAGCAAAGCAGCCAGCCACCGGGTTTCAGCATCCTCCACTGCTCGTCCAGAGTGCGCCCCGGCTCCTCAAAGTGCTCCAACAGGCCGATGGAAGCGACGACATCGAAGCTTTCATCATCGAAGGGAAGATCCAAAGCATCGCCTACGATGAACTGGCCGGAATGACCATTCGTCGAGAAAATCTTCTTCGCGATCTCGATAACATCAGGTGAGCTGTCCAGGAGCGTGGCATCCCACCCGTTTGCGGCAAAATAGCTCGATAGGGATCCGCGACCGCAACCGACCTCCAGCACGCGTCCTGGCGCACGGGGCCCGATCAATTCGGAAAACACCTCCCAATGGCTTCTGAAAGCGAGCTGCACCTGGTTCTTGACGGAGCCGGCAGTCCAGTGGTTGTAGTGAGCCTCAGCACGGTCGCGCCAGCTGCTCTTAAACTCCTCAACGCTGCCCGACTTCAGCCTGTCCTCAGTTGGAGACACGAACGAACTCCTTCTTGATCGACAGTGGCACCGTGGCCAACAAAGCAGCAATCCGCTCGCCGGCCCTGCCGTTTCCATAGAGACTGTCCTGCGGATACCGCCCGTGTTCCAACTGGGTCCGAATCGCGCTTTCGATTGCCCCGGCATCGTAATCTACATCGATTACGTTGCCTGCGCGCTGACGGGCATTCTGGCGGGTCCCGATGTTCACCACAGGGACCCCAAGAAATGCGCCTTCGCGGATGCCGCTCGACGAGTTGCCGATCAGACAGGCCGATCTGTCGATAAGGCGCACATAGTCTTCCGGGCTGAAATTCCGGAAAAAATGCACTGGAACATCAGTATGATGCGCCTGAAACTCGCGCAGAGCCTTCGAAATATCGTCGGTTCCGGCATCAACGTTCGGCCACAGCCAGACCGTCTGCATCGCGATCCCCTTGACCGCTTCGATCGTCTCCAGGATCTGCTCGCGGCCATGCCCGAACTCCGTTGTCACAGGATGCTGCAGGACGACAAGAAACGGCTTGTTCCAGTCCAGCCTGTCGCCGGATCCGCCGTACTCTGCAAAGAGATCCTTCTCCGCATCTGCCCGCACTTCTGCTGCGAGGTCGATCGCAGGACAACCGCATACATGAATCCGTTGCGGTTGCTCTCCCATCTGGCGAATGACCGCCGCGGAATCGTCGTTTGTGGTCAGGTGAATGTGTGCAAGTTTGGTGATGGCATGACGCACACTGTCATCAATCGAGCCGGTGAGTTCCCCGCCCTGGGTATGGGCCAGAGGAATGTTGAGATAGGAAGCGGCCACCGCAGTTGCGAGCGTCTCGTATCGGTCCGCAACAGTCAGAACGACGTCCGGCTTCAGCGTGTCGAACACTGTAGTCAGGTCGAGAATTCCGAGGCCTGTCGACTTGGACATGCTGGCCGGGGAGTTACCCTCCACGATCATTTTTCAGGTCGCATCTGGCGTGAAACCATCCGCGCGCATCACATCGACAACATTGCCGAACCGATAGAGCAGCGCCGAGGCGCTGGCCACCACCTGGAGCGTGAGATCGGGATGCTTTTGAACGGCGCGCATTACGGACTTGATCCGGCCATAGTTGGCGCGGCTGGCAACCACTATACAGATTTTACGCAAGATTGACCTCGGGCATCGCGGTTTCTCCGTTGAGCAGGCAGCGCATTTCGTTCCAGCTGCCGGCGCGCATAATCACCTGCTGAGTCCTCCAACAAGATCTTCCGGGTGCAGCAAACGGTCAGGTGAGACATCTCGGGCCAATGTCCGGCCAATGACCTGGTTCTTTGCTGTCGCCGGAATTCCACTGCCAGGTTTCTTCGCGGTGATCATATCTGCGGTCAGCACCGTGCCCGCAGTGAGCCGGCGTGCCGGGGCCAGGCTCTTGGTGAAAATGCTGCGCATCTCCGAGAGGTCCGAAGCCAGGGCATCCTTGTCGACCGGATGCGCATCCATGACAGCGCAGGCATCGCGAAGCTTCACAACCTGCGCAAGTTCTTGGAACGTGAGTGAAGCCGGAACGTCCGGGCCAAACATTTGACGGTCAAAGGCGACGTGCACCTCGAGCAGATCGAACCTTCTGGACACTGCGGCCAGGGACGGCTCGACTCTCCCGGTGTGATCTGAGAGACCTGCCGGGCAGTGGAAGCGCGCTCTCATCTCGTCGACCACATTCAGGCCAACCTGTTCGATGGGAGAAGGGTACTTGCTTGTACACTGAAAGAGAGCAAAGGCCACGTCCGCTCGCCGAAAGCGCTCGGCCGCTTCTGCGATCTCTGACCAGTTTGACATCCCCGTGCTGAAGAGGATCGGTTTTCCTGTGGCCATCATTGCGGCCAGCAACTCATCGGAACGAAATTCGCCGGACCCGACCTTCCATGCCGGCATACCAAGCCCATCCAGAAGGTGCACCGCCTCCGCCGAAAAGGCCGAGGAGAGAAATACCAACCCCTTCTCATCAGCATGGTCGCGCAAACCCGCCCACTGCTCGGCCGAGAACTCCATGCGCTTCCAATAGTCATAGCGACTGGCATCCTGCCTTGAGAAAGCGACCCGCCAGGGTTCGTCACGCGTCGACTCCGCCTCGGCGATGTGAGTCTGAAACTTGATGGCGTCGGCCCCAGCGCGAGCCGCCGCATCGATGAAGGCATGCGCAAGCCCCAGAGACCCATCGTGAGTCTGAGCGACCTCCGCTATGATGAAGCAAGGTGCCCCCTGGCCGATCCGTCTGGTGCCAAGCTGTAATTCCATCAGTGATTGCCCTTCAGCGCCGGACGATGATCTGACTTCGGAACGAGCAGCGCACGCTGCCGCACACCCCCTGAATGGCAGTCAACCGCCTCTTCTCCTGCTTCCAGGAGAAACGGAAACACCTCGCCACCGGCCGCACACTCAAGCATTGGCCATTCTCCGAAACTCGTCATTGCTCGCAAGCAGCTCCTCGTAGCTGCCGGATGCAACGATTTCACCGCGGTCCAACAGAAATACGGTGTCGCATTGGCGCACCGTACTCAGACGATGCGCAATCAATATAATGGTCTTGCGCCCGCCCATGTTGTGCATCGCGTCCATGACCGCTCTTTCCGTCAAATTATCCAATGCACTGGTCGCCTCATCGAGAACCAGGACATCCGGGTCACGGTAAAGCGCTCTGGCAATGCCGATGCGTTGCCGCTGCCCGCCGGACAGACGTACGCCGCGCTCTCCTACGATCGTGTCGTAGCCTTCGGGTGTCTCGTCGACAACGAAATCATGAAGTTCTGCAACTCTGGCGGCGCGCTCCACAGCTTCAAGGTCGATGCTTTCAGGAGGAACACCGAATGCAATGTTCGCGGCAATTGTGTCGTCGCTGAGAAAGATATGCTGCGGCACATAGCCGATATTGCGTTGCCAAGCCCGCACATTTCCGCTGTCGATCTCGTTTCCGTCAACCAGAAGCCTTCCTTCCTGCGGCTCCAAAAGTCCAAGAATGAGATCGACGACAGTCGTTTTTCCAGCACCTGTCGGGCCGACAAAGGCAACAGTTTTACGCGCGGGAATCTTGACCGTCAGCTTGGAAACGCTTGCTCCCTCGGCCTGTGGATAGGTGTAGCTGACACCGTCGATCGTAAGCGTTTTGTGGAGACGCAAAGGGCAGGGCTCCTCGGCGACTGGAAGTGTAAGACCTGGTACCGGAGTTCGTGCCTGACCGACCAGATCGCCGTGAACTGCGTCCAGACCCGCCCGGCCGTAGCGAATGCGCGTCAACGCCAAGTAGATCTGTTGCAGGGCCGGCAGAAGGCGCAGTCCCGCAAACGCGTAAAGCGCCATCAGCGGCAGCAGGTCAGCGATCTCCCGGTCCGGCGCAGCCAGCTCAACAAGAACAAAGGCAATCATTCCACCGATGGCGAGCGCCTGCAGGATGTACTGGGGCAACTGGCCGATAATCTGGCTGTCGGCGTGGGATCTGGCGAAGCGTCGCGCGGGCTTCAGGAAGCTGCGCAGGTACCCCACCTCTAAGCCCAGGACCTTTATGTCCTTGATTCCCCCGAGCGCCTCCTGGGCAATCTGAAACCTTTCGCGATTGCTGCGCACGCGGTCCTGACCGATCCGGCCAAGAAATTTTCGCACGATTGAATAGATGAGAATATAGGCGCCGCCCAGCACACCGATAGCAGACAACGCAAACTCAGGCCCGGACCCAAGAATGACGGCGAAGAGGAAGGCCGCGAGAATCGTATTGGCGACAAGCTGCGCCATCGGCATCAGCACGCCCGATATAACCTGCTGCGCCTCGAGGAGAACGGTTTTTCCGAGGTCGGCGCTGTGATGCGTCAGAAAATAGCTGTACGGGCGTGCAAGGTATGCCTTGAGAAGGCGACTGCTCAGGCTGTATCCGCGCATCTGGACATATCGCGCCGTGACCCAGAGTGTGAATGCTCTGAACGACAGGCTTCCAACAACGAGGACAAACACACCGACACCCAGATAGAACAGGAAGCTATCAACATCGGAGAATTCAAACGTCTCATAGACGTACCTGAGGTACTCATTCTCCTGAACTGCGGACTTGTTGCTCATCACGGCAAAGAAAGGCATAACCGAGGCAACTCCGGTTGCCTCCAGCAGCCCCATGACAATCATCATGACAAGCAAAATCAGCATCCTTCGCCGCTCCGAGCGCTCGAGGATCTCACTGATCTTGCGAATGGTTTCTATCACCTTATCACTATCTTCCGCAGCCACCCGGCCTGCCCTTGGCCGGG
>CALJLA010000164.1 GCA_937983055.1 uncultured Pseudomonadota bacterium | reverse complement strand
AGTTTCTTCGACTCAGGGTGCGCGATGGCGTGCTGTTGCGACTGATAGACAAATGGCTGAAAGCAGGCGTGATGGAGGACGGCAGCGTAAGCTATCCCGAATCCGGATCGCCACAAGGTGGAGTAATTTCACCCTTGCTCTCGAACATCTTCCTGCACTACGTGCTGAACGTGTGGTTCGAACAAGATGTAAAACCCTGCCTGCGACGCGATGCCTATCTCGTCCGCTATGCGGATGATTGTGCGCCGGGCAATCTGTGCGTGTGATGAGGGCAAGGCCCCTCGCAGCCGGCCTGCAGAGGCAGGCTGCAAACCGCCTTAAGCTGCGGTGGTCAAGAGCCACTCGTGGTGAGCGTTAAGGAAACGGCACGGCTCGACCGTGTCAGGTAGGAGTCGGAAAGACGAACGCGAGTGAACCACTGATGACGTGTCGAAAGCGTAATTTGACGTCAAAACCGGGAGGTAGTCGTTATCCCGGGATGAGTTCTGGAGAAATCTGCTTACTGCCAGAGCGGCGTCCGGCATGAAGGTGGCGTGAGTCCGATTCAGGCGCGTGCATGGAACCCGGGAACCTGTCGCCTCGATGTGAAGGGAGCTGTCCAAGTGGAAGACCCACAAGGGCCTGAGTACCGATGCGAGGCACAGGGGCGGAATGGCCCGTAGTAGCCCTGAAGCCGGGTAACTCCGGTGGAGCAAAGGGGCCATGTCACTTGTGTTTTGGAAATTGGTCAACCAGAAATCTGGGAGGAGCCGGTGACTGAAACGAAACCATTTTGTATTTCCAAGATGGCTGTCTGGCGGGCTTGGCAGCGTGTCAAAGCCAACCAGGGGGCTGCAGGAGTCGACGAGGAATCGATTGCAGATTTCGAGGCCAACCTGAAGGGAAACCTCTACAAGATCTGGAATCGCATGTCCTCAGGATCATACTTTCCGCCACCGGTACGCCTGGTGAAAATTCCCAAGTCAGGGGGCGGGGAGCGGGTCCTTGGCATTCCCACGGTAGCTGATCGAGTAGCACAGATGGTGGCGAAGCTGTACTTGGAGCCGGAAGTGGAACCAGAGTTTCACGAAGACTCCTATGGCTATCGCCCCGGCAAGTCCGCGCTGGACGCCGTCGGGCAAGCCCGACAGCGCTGCTGGCGCAACGACTGGGTGCTCGATCTGGACATCAAAGGGTTCTTCGATAATATCGATCACTCATTGATGATGCACGCGGTGCGGAAGCACACCGATTGTCCGTGGATTCTGCTCTACATCGAGCGTTGGTTGAAAGCGTCGGCCGTCGATGGCGATGGCAACGAAGTCCGACGGGATCGCGGCACGCCGCAAGGCGGGGTCGCATCCCCGTTGCTGGCCAATATCTTTCTGCACCACGTGTTCGACAAGTGGATGGCGGAGAACTTTCCGTACCTCTCGTTTGAGCGTTATGCAGATGATATCGTTGTCCACTGTCGATCCAAGGCCCAAGCGAAATTCATCCGCCGCCAGATCGAGGAGCGTCTACGAAGGTGCAAGCTGGAAGCTCATCCACAGAAGACGAAAATCGTCTACTGCAAGGATGATGACCGGCGCGGGAGTCATGCGCACGAGAGTTTCGACTTCTTGGGCTACACCTTTCGCCCTCGGCCCTCAAAGAACCGCCAAGGAAAGTTCTTTGTGAACTTTTCGCCTGCGATGAGCAACAGGGCTGCCCAAGCGGCCCGCGCGACGATTCGCAGTTGGCGGATTCAGTGCCGTAGCGACAAGAGCCTCGAAGACATCGCCCGCATGTTTCGGGCGGAACTCTCGGGCTGGCTCTCCTACTACGGGAAGTACTACAAGTCGGGAATGTATCCGATGCTCCGAGCGCTCAATCGACGCCTGGTGCGTTGGACGCAGCGGAAATACAAACGGTATCGCCATCAGCGTCGTGCCACCCACTGGCTCCGACGCGTTGCCCGCCGGGAACCACATTTATTCCCGCACTGGCAACTTGGCGTCTTGCCGTAGGTTGAGTGATGGGAGCCGGATGAGCGGAGACGTTCACGTCCGGTTCTGCGAGAGCGCGGGGGTGCGATTCCCCCGCGCTACTCTCCTCGTGATCGGCTTCGAGCGTGAGGATGACGCCCACCGCTGCCTGGAGACGCTCCG
>CALJLA010000163.1 GCA_937983055.1 uncultured Pseudomonadota bacterium | reverse complement strand
CAGGGCTCCGGGACCGTGGCGATGATCACCACGGTGGGTCTGATGGCCGCCATTCTCGGTGATGGCTCGACGCTCACGGTGCACCCGGTCTATATCTTCCTGGCGATCGGCTTTGGCGCGGTGTTCTGCTCCTGGATGAACGACAGCGGCTTCTGGGTGGTGGGAAAGCTGAGCGGGTTCACCGAGCGCGAGACCCTGAAAACCTGGACCGTGCTGACGAGCTTCATTTCGGTCGTTGGCCTGATCGAAGTGCTCATCATTTCCACCCTGCTGCCGCTTCGCTGATCGTGGATGCGAGCGCCGGCTGAGTTTCCACAGGGAGCTAGATGAATCTTGAATATCTGACAAGCCTGCTGCTGGACTGGAAGGGCGAGCACGGCTGGATCGTGCAGGTCTTTGGCGTGGTGCTGGTGACGCTGATCGCGGGTGCGCTGGTGCGTCGCGTGCTGCAGCGCCTCGCCCATAAGACGCGCGCGACCTCCAACATGCTCGACGACGTGCTGTTCGAATCGCTGGTGGGACCGACCCGGGGCCTCATCTGGATCATAGGCGTCGCGTTCGCCGCCCATATCGTCGGCCGGCAGACCGATGCGGCCATCTTCGACGCGGTCGATACCATGCGCGACATCGGCATCATCGCGATGATCATGTGGTTCGCGCTGCGTTTTGTCGGCCAGTACCAGGCGCGTTACATCGAGCGCAGGCAGGCGGCAGGCGAGCAGGTGGACCGCAGTTTCGTCGAGGCGCTTGGCAAGCTGTTCCGCGCATCTATCGTGATTACCTCGGCGCTGGTGGTGCTGCAGACCATGGGCATCAACATCGCCGGCCTGCTTGCGTTCGGCGGTGTCGGCGGCATCGCCGTCGGCCTGGCTGCGCGCGACATGATGGCCAACTTCTTCGGCGGGCTGACGATCTATCTCGATCGACCGTTCGCGGTCGGCGACTGGATCCGCTCGCCCGACAAGGAGATCGAAGGTACGGTGGAGGAAGTCGGCTGGCGTCGCACGGTGATCCGCACCTTCGACAAACGGCCGCTGTACGTGCCGAACGCGGTTTTCACCACCATATCGGTCGAGAATCCTTCGCGCATGACGCACCGCCGAATCTTCGAGCAGGTCGGCGTGCGCTACGACGACGTCGCGGTGGTGCCGAAGATTCTCGAGGACATACGGGCCTACCTGAAGGAAAACCCCGACATCGACGAAACGCAGACGCTGATGGTGAACTTCGACAAGTTCGGTGCGTCGTCGATGGATTTTTTCGTCTATACCTTCACCCACACACGGGTATGGACCGAGTATCACATGGTGAAAGAGCAGGTGCTCCTCAAAATCTCGGAGATCATCGCCGGCCACGGCGCCGAGGTCGCCTTCCCGACCACCACGGTGCATGTACCCAACGAGGTACGGCTGATCGAGCAGGCGGCAGCGTCTGCTTCGGCGGTACGGGCCTGAACCTGCACCAGGCCCGCAGCCGTTAGAATCGCGCATTGCCGGCGCGCCCCGCCGTGTGGGGTGCCCGCCCCGACGCGGGAGGTCCGCGGTGGGCAGGAGAGGCGCGGTCAAGCCGGCCGTCCCGGCCTGGCGACAAACAGAAAAAAGGAGGAGTCCATGGGAGAGGGAACAATGGCGCTGCTGGCCTTCGCGCCGATCCTGCTGGCGGGGGTTCTGCTGGCCGGCTTCAGGATCGCGGCGAAGTACGTGATGCCGATGGTCTTCGTGCTCACCTGCGTCATCGCGATGGGCGTCTGGGGCGTGAGCTTCAACCGGGTTTTAGCTTCGTCCCTGCAGGGGCTGATCCTGACGGTGGCGCTGCTGTGGATCATCTTCGGCGCCATCCTCCTGCTCAACACCCTGAAGCATTCCGGCGCCATCGCCACGATCCGCGCCGGCTTTGCCAACATCAGTCCCGACCGGCGGGTGCAGGTGATCCTGATCGCCTGGTTCTTCGGCTGCTTCATCGAGGGAGCGTCCGGGTTCGGCACCCCGGCGGCGGTGGCGGCGCCGCTGATGGTCGCGGTCGGGTTTCCGGCACTGGCGGCGGTCACCTTCGGCATGATGATCCAGTCGACGCCGGTGTCCTTCGGCGCGGTGGGCACGCCGCTGATCGTCGGGGTGCAGGGCGGCCTGGACAAGGCCGCGCTGACCGAGCAGCTCGCCGCGCGCGGCCTGGAGTGGGAGCCGTTCTGCCGCCTGGTGGTCGCGGAGGTCGCCATCATCCACGCGATCTGCGGCACCTTCATGCCGCTGTTCCTGGTGATGGTGATGACCCGCTTCTTCGGCCGCAACAAGTCGTGGACCGAGGGCTTGTCCATTCTGCCGTTTGCGCTGTTCGCGGCCTTCAGCTTCACCATTCCTTATGCGCTGGCCGGCGTGCTTCTCGGGCCGGAGTTCCCCTCCATCATCGGCGGCCTGCTCGGGCTTGCGATCGTGACCGCTGCGGTGCGCGCGGGCTTCCTGGTGCCGAAGAAGACCTGGGATTTCGCGCCGGCGTCGGAGTGGCCGGCGGAATGGATGGGGCGCATCGAGATGCGGATGGACAACATCGCGCGCGTGGAGATCGGCCGCTTCATGGCCTGGGCGCCCTATCTGCTGCTGGCCCTGCTGCTGATCATTTCCCGCACGGTCAAGCCGGTCGGCGACGCGCTGAAAAGCGTCGACCTCAAGTTCGCCAACATCCTCGGCGAGGCCGGCATCGGCGGCAACCTGCAGTTTCTCTACCTGCCCGGGGGATTGCTGGTGTTCGTGTGCATCGTGACCTATTTCCTGCACCGCATGCAGCCGGGCGAATTCGGCAAGGCGCTGCGCGAATCGAGCGGCACGCTGGTGGGGGCCGGCTTCGTGCTGATCTTTACCGTGCCGATGGTGCGCGTGATGATCAACTCGGGAGTCAACGTCAACGACCTGGTCAGCATGCCGATCGCGATGGCGCGCGGCGTCGCGGACCTGATGGGCAGCGTATACCCGCTGCTGGCGCCTTCGGTCGGCGCGCTCGGCGCCTTTCTCGCGGGCTCGAACACCGTGAGCAACCTGATGCTCAGCCAGTTCCAGTACGAGACGGCGACGCTGATCGGCGTGTCGGGTGCGCTGGTGGTGGCGGCGCAGAGCGTGGGCGCTGCCGCCGGCAACATGATCGCCATCCACAACGTGGTGGCCGCCTCCGCGACCGTCGGGCTGCTGGGACGCGAAGGCGTCACCCTGCGCATCACCATCATTCCGACGATCTACTACGTGCTCTTTGCCGGACTGATCGCCCTCTTCGCGCTGTACGTGCTCGGCATCAGCGATCCGCTGGTGGCGCCGGGCTGACGGCGCTTGCGCGGACGGCGCCGGCGTGCGGCCGGCGCCGAAACGTCAATCCGCGAGGTAGCGCTCGATGGCGGGGCGCAGGTCCTCCGGCACCGGCACTGCGCGTCCGGCGTCGAGATCCATGAACACGATGGTCTGCGTAATGCCGAGGTGCCGCTCGCCATCCTTGAGCCCCTCGTAGCGCAGCTTTACCGACGCATTGCCCAGCTTCAGCACCGAAAGTTCGTTGCGCAGCACGTCCCCCATCGACAGCGGCCGCACGAAGTCCGCCTCGATGCCCACGGTCGGAGTGCCGATGCGCCGATCGCGGATCAACGACGGCAGCGCAACGCCCAGCGCTTCACGAAACCAGTCTTCCATCGTGGCATGGGCGAAATCGAAGAAATCGGGAAAGTAGACGATGCCGGCGGGATCGCAGTGAGAAAAGCGAACGAGCTGCTCGTGCACGAACACCCGGCTCATGCGCAATTCCGCACGAAGGCCGACTGGGCGGTGGCCGCGCCGACGAGCAGGCTGATGTCATTGCCCGCCAGAATCATGCGCATGCCGCGCGCAATGTAGGGCTTGAGCAAGTCGGCGGTGTAGACGCCCCCCAGCCCCGCCCATTTGCCATGTCGCTTGCAGGCGCCGACGACTGCATCGATGGCTGCGCCGACTCTCGAATCGGCGAGCTTGCCGGGAATGCCCATCTCCAGGCAGAGATCGTTGGTGCCCATCAGCAGCACGTCGATGCCGGGGACGGCGGCGATCGCGTCGGCGTTCTCGACCGCCTGCGGAGTCTCGATCATCGCTACCACCAGTGTCGCCGCGTTGAGCGCAGGCACCACCTCCGAGGCCGGTACCGAGGCGAAACCAAGCTGGGGATACGCGCCGCCGATCGAGCGATGTCCGAGCGGGGCGAAGCGGAAGGCGTCGACCATTGCGCGCGCCTGCTCGACCGTATCCACGTGCGGAATGACGATGCCGAGCGCGCCGCCATCGAGGCAGCGCGTGGCCATGGTGAGCTCCATGTGCGGCACACGTACCAGCGGCGCGATGCCGGCATCGAGCGCCGCCACGCAGATGGTGGCGGCGGTTTCGGTGGAAGCGGCCCCATGCTCCAGGTCGATGAACAGCCAGTCGTAGCCGGCCGTTTTCATGGCGCGGGCGATTTCGACGCCGCGCACCGCGCGCACGCCCATGCCCACGGCGAGCTCACCCTTTTCCAGTCTGGCCTTGGCGGCATTGACTACGGCCGGCATTGCTCCTCCCTTGGTTGTTCGTATTGATCAGGTGGCACCAGCGTCCGGTGGTGCGCTTTCTGCGCGCGCCAGCGCGCGCAGCGTCAGGCCGTCCAGAGCGTGCTCGGCGCCGGCATCGATCTGCCGGAGCACCGATTCGACGCCGTCGGGCGTCGGCAGTGTCGCCGGACTCAGAAAGCCATCCTCGCCCGCGGCGCGCACGATGTCGAGCAGGGTCTTCACCCGCACGCCTTCGAGATCGCGCGCCGGCAGATAGGTGGGCGGGTCGTCGCTGCTTTCCGCCAGCAGGCCGCCCTGGCGGAGCGCGTCGATCACCGTTTGCACCGCGTACATCGGCACCCGCAGGCGCTGCGTCAGCGCCGCCAGCGACCAGGGCGGCGCGCCCGTCAGGTGATGCTCGCCGATGAGCGACATCACCATCAGCGCCAGCCGCTCGCGCATGCGGTTCGACAGCCGGGGCTCACCGCTGCTGGCGACGACGTATTCCGGCTGCTGGACGTAGAAGGTGACGCTGGCACCGAGCAGCAGGATCAGCCAGCTCAGATACACCCAGATCATGAACAGCACCAGGATCGCAAAGCTGGAGTAGATCGCCGAATAGCGCGTCGAGGTGGCGACGAACTCGGCGAAGGCCCAGCCGGCCGATTGCCATAGCACGCCGCCTACGATGCCGCCGGCCAGCGCGGGTCCGAGCCTGACCTTCGTGTTGGGCAGAAACACGTAGAGAAAAGTGAACGCACCGATCACCATCAGATACGGCATCAGGCGCCCGACCTGGTAGAAGACGCTGCCCAACGGTTCCAGCGCCAGCACATCCTGCACCACGCGGGCGCTGGCGAGCGAGGCGGTCAGGCCAAGCGCGGAAAAGACCAGCAGCGGTCCGATCAGCAGGGCGCTGAGATAGCTCGCGAAGCGCTGGCGCAGGCTGCGCGCCTGGGTGATGTGCCAGATGTAATTGAAAGAGGTTTCGATCTTCTGCAGCAGCGCGACTGACGTGTAGACCAGCAACGCCAGGCCGACCGAGCCGAGCACGCCGACGTTGAGGTTCTGGATGAACTCGATGATGCGCTGGGAAATCTCCTCGCCCTTCTCGCCCAGCGGCGAGAGAAAGCGGGCGAGCATCGGCCCGATCTGGTTGTACACGCCGAATGCCTTGAGCACCGAAAAGCTCAGCGCCAGCAGCGGCACGATGGCAAGCAGCGTGGTGTACACCAGGCTCATGGCCCTGAGCGTGAGCTGGCCGGCCACAAGATCGCGTCCGAGCACGAGCAGCAGCCGCAGCAGGCGCAGTCCGGCCGCGCGCGCCGGAGTGAGTTCGTCCAGCCGGCGGTCCCAGATCGCCGACTCGAGTGCGGCGAGCAGATTGGATGGATTCCACGCCATGGTTTACGGGTGCCGGGTTTAGTCGTACTCCGGATTCGCGTCCAGCGCACTCGGCCGAAAGCGCCGCGCCGGACGCCATGCCGACGCCTGCATTCTTGCATGCTCCCCGCGCGCGGCGCAGCCGGTATCGCCGGCAGGCGCGCCGGCGCCCGCCCGCAAGGCGCAGTAACTGCCTAAGATCCGTCGCTTTTTACAACTCTTAACATCGAGCGGGAAGATATGCCGGCACGGGGGTTGGCGCCTGCCGGGACCAGGCGTATTCTGAAACCGAAACAACCCGCCGGCCTTCCCCAGGTACGGCACAAACGACGGAGGTGATGTGTCATGTACATACTGCCGCACGACGTTGACCATGAGTTCCCCGAGTTCCGCCAGCTCATCCATGAAATGCGAGACCGGGACGACCGGCTCGCGCAGCTCCTGGAGCAATACGAAACCCTGAACGCCCAGATCGTCGACATCAAGAAAAACAAAAAACCCTTTGAGGATTTCCAGTTCGAGGAAATGAAGAAGCGCCGCCTGCGCCTGAAGGACGAGATCTACTTCCTGTTGCGGGGCTATCGGCACTAGGCCCGGCCCGCAGAGTTTCTTCGTTTTCGACCGGCAGGCGGAGCCGAGGAGAGCTACGCGCGCCGATGACGTC
>CALJLA010000162.1 GCA_937983055.1 uncultured Pseudomonadota bacterium | reverse complement strand
TGGTCGACATCTGGATGAGCTTTCCCTCGGTGCTCCTGTGTATCGTGCTGCCCGCGGTCCTCGGGGCCGGGCTGACCACTGTGGCGATCGCCATCATCGTCATCGACTGGACGCGCTTCTGCCGGGTGGTGCGCGCCGAAGTCATGGTGCAGAAGGGGCGCGACTACGTCGCCTCGGCGGTGACCATCGGGCTCACGCCCGCCGCGATCCTGTGGCGCGAGATCCTGCCCAACGTGGCGCCGCTGCTGCTCACCCTGTTCACGCTGGAGATGGGCATTGCCATCGTCATCGAGGCGATTCTCTCCTTCGTCGGCCTGTCGTCGAC
The DNA here is from genome assembly GCA_937983055.1 of uncultured Pseudomonadota bacterium. GTDB lineage: Bacteria > Pseudomonadota > Gammaproteobacteria > Burkholderiales > Eutrophovitaceae > CALJLA01. The sequence goes on along the minus strand of CALJLA010000162.1, from coordinate 12,744 downwards.
CGGCGTGCCCACCTGGGGCGGCATCATCCAGGAGGGGCGCCTGTACGTGAACCAGGCGTGGTGGCTGATGGCGGCGCCGATGGCCTGCATCATCGTCGCGGTGCTGGCGCTCAATGCGCTCGGCGACGGGCTGCGCGACGCACTCGATCCGGTGGCCGCGCAGTGAGCGCGCTGCTGGACATCAGCGAGCTGACCCTCAGCCTGCCGGCGCAGCCGCCGGCCTGGCTGCTGCGCGGCGTGTCGATCGGCGTCGATGCCGGCGAGATCGTCGGCCTGGTCGGCGAGTCGGGCGCCGGCAAGACCATGGTGGCGCGCTGCGTGCTGGGCTTCGCGCCCGCCGGCGCGCATATCGGCGGGCGCATCGGTTTCGACGGCGCGGACATCACCCGCCTGCCGGCGGCGCAGCGCCGGCGGCTGCTCGGCCGCGACATCGCCTACATTCCGCAGAACCCGATGACCGCGCTCAACCCGGTGGAGCGCATCGAGCCGCAGGTGACCGATGTGCTGCGCATGCATCTGGGGCTCGAGCGCGCGGCGGCGCGCGCGCGCGCGCTGGAACTGCTCGAGCAGGTGCACCTGCGCGATCCGGCGGGGGTGCTGCGGCGCTATCCGCACGAACTCTCCGGCGGCATGCGCCAGCGGGTGCTGATCGCCATCGCCTTCGCCTGCCGGCCCAAGCTGGTGATCGCCGACGAGTGCACCACCGCGCTCGACGTGACCGTGCAGAAGCAGATCCTGCGGCTGCTGCGCGAGCTGCAGGCCGCCTCGCGCACCGCCATCCTGTTCGTGACGCACGATCTCGGAGTGGTGGCGAAACTGTGCGAGCGCGTGTACGTGATGCACGGCGGCCGGGTGCTGGAGCACGCGCCGGTCGCCGAGCTGTTCGCGCGGCCGGCACACGACTACACCCGCGCGCTGCTCGCCGCGACGCCGCGCTTCGACCGGCCGGGCGAGGTGCTGCGGCCGCTGCCGGCCGAGCTCACCGCGCGGCTGGCGGCAGAGCTGCGCCGCTGGGACGAGGCGCAGCCCTGATGGCGCTGCTCGAGGCGCAGGGCCTCGCGCTGCAACTGCCCGACCGTGCGGCCAGTCCGCTGGTGGGCCGCGCGCCGCTCATCACCATCTTCAGCGGCGTCGACCTGTTGCTGGCGCCGGGCGAGTCGCTCGGCATCGTCGGCGAATCCGGCTCCGGCAAGACTTCGCTCGCCCGCACCCTGGCACGCCTGTACCGGCCGAGCGCGGGAACCCTGCGCTTCGCCGGGCACGACATCACGACGCTCGACGAAGAGGGGCTTCGCCCGCTGCGCCCGAAGCTGCAGTTCATTTTTCAGGACCCGCTGTCTTCCCTAAATCCGCGCCACCGCATCGGCACCATCCTGTCGCAGCCGCTGCTCGTCTACCGGCGCGCGGCGGACCGGCGCGAGGCGCTGCGCGAAGCGGCGGCGCTGCTCGAGCGTGTGGGCCTGCCGCCGGCGTTCGTCACGCGCTTTCCGCATGAACTCTCCGGCGGCCAGCGCCAGCGGGTGGGCATCGCGCGCGCGATCGCGCTCAAGCCAGATCTGATCATCGCCGACGAGATCGTGTCCGGGCTGGACGTTTCCACCCAGGCGCAGATCCTGGTGCTGCTGCGCGAGCTGAAGACCGACGGCGCGCTCATCTTCATCAGCCACGATCTTTCGGTGGTGCGGGCGCTGTGCGACCGCGTGCTGGTGATGCGCGAGGGCGAGGTGGTCGAGCAGGGGCCGGTGGCGGTGCTTTTCGCGGCGCCCCGTCACGCATACACTCAAGGCTTGCTGGCCGCCATCCCGCTGCCCGAGGTCGATCCCGGCTGGATCGAGCGCGGCACGGGGCCGGCCGAGAATACCAACCCAGGGGAGGCTCTCCAGATGGACATTCACGGATGCGTTGCGCTGGTCACCGGCGCCAATCGCGGCATCGGCCGCGCCTTTGTCGACGCGCTGATGAAACGCGGCGCCAAGAAGGTCTACGCCACCGCGCGCGACCGTCACAGGCTTGACGACCTGGACGCGAAGTACGGCAATCGCATCCAGGTGCTCACGCTCGACATCACAAAGCCGGCGCAGGTCTCCGCCGCCGCCGCGCAGGCGGGCGATGTCAACCTGCTGATCAACAATGCCGGCATCAACCGCGGCAAGGCGCTCATCGCTTCGGCGGTGCTCGACGACGCGCGCGACGAGATGGACACCAATTATTTCGGCACGCTGTCGATGTGCCGGGCGTTCGCGCCCATCCTCAAGCGCAACGGCGGCGGGGCGATCATCAATATGCTGTCGATCCTGTCCCGGGTGTCGATGCCGGCGTATGGCTCGCTGTGCGCCTCCAAGGCGGCGGGACTGAGCATGAGCCAGGGCGTGCGCGCCGAGCTGGCGAAGCAGCACACCCTGGTCGTGGCCGTGATGCCGGGCGCGGTCGACACCGACATGACGCGCGACTACAAGGGACCGAAGGACCCACCCGACATGGTCGCCCACGCCGCGCTCGACGGGGTGGAACGCGGTGACGAAGAGGTCTACCCCGGCGACATGGCTGAAGGCGTTTCCCAGGGCCTGGCCAAGGACCCGAAGGCGGTGGAGAAGGAGTTCGCGCAGTATCTGCCGGGTTAACCTTCGCCGACGGAAGGAAGCATCAAGCCTTTACCACAGAGGCACAGAGAACAACAGCAACGAGAACCTGAAAGTTAACCCGGACAGAAGAACCTCCGGACTATTTTGGAGTTGATCGTGCCTATCGCGGTGTTTTCCGCATGAGTTCCGCGCCCTGGTTTCCTCTGTGTCTCTGTGCCTCTGTGGTGAGTTTGTCAGTCCGTTGAAGTATGAGTCGTGCAGCGGAGTTTTCGATGAAGGTTAGTCGACGGTTGTTGCTGAAGGGCGCGGGGGTCGCCGTGGTGGTGGCTGCGGGCGCCGTCGGCTGGCGGGCGTGGGACGAGCATGTGCTGCGCCCGGGGCGCGGGCCGGCGTACCAGCCCTGGCGCGACTGGCAGGCCGAGGACGAGCCGCTGCCGATCCGGATGGTGGCCGCGGCGATTCTCGCGGCCAATCCGCACAATTCCCAGCCCTGGCGCTTCCGCGTCACCGAAACGCAGATCGACCTGTATGCCGACCGCTCGCGCAACATCGGCGCCGTCGATCCCTTTCTGCGCGAGATGCACATCGGCCTGGGCTGCGCGCTGGAAAACCTGGTGCTGGCGGCGAATGCGCACGGCATCGAAGCCGAAGTCACGCTGATGCCCGACGGCGAGACCGGCGAGCGCGTGGCGCGGGTGCGGCTGGAGCAGGGCACCGTCGGCCGCTCGGCGCTGTTCCAGGCGATCGCGTCGCGCCACACCGATCGCGGCGCCTACGATCCTTTGCGCGAGGTGCCGGTAACGCTGATTCAGCAGCTTGGCGCCAGTGCCGGCGCCGATCCGCGGGTGCGCGTACTGTGGTTCGACGAAATCTCCGGGCGCGACGTGATGGGACGGCTCATCGTCGCGGCGACCGAGGCCATCATCGCCGACAAGGAGCAGTCCGCCGACAGCGCGAAGTGGTTCCGCGAGAACTGGGAGGCGATCCAGACCCATCGCGATGGCATCACCCTGGATGCGCAGTCGCTGCCCGCGGTGACGAACGCGATGGCGAAGATCCTGCCGCCGCCCGACCAGGCCACCGCCGACCGCTTCTGGCTCGAGGCCACGCGCGAGCGCCACGTGGGCACCGCCCCCGTGTTCGGCCTGCTGGTCGTGCCCGACCCGCGCCAGTGGCGCCAGTGCCTGCTCGGTGGGCGCGCCTGGCAGCGGCTGCATCTGCAGGCGACGCTGCAGGGCCTGGCCGTGCAGCCGCTCAATCAGCCCTGCGAGCGCATCGACCGCGAGCGCCAGCTCGGCATCGAGCCGCGCTTCGGCAACGCGATGGCGGTGCTGGTCAATGACCCCGCCTGGCAGCCGCTCATGCCCTTCCGCATCGGCTACCCCCTCGGCCGCGCCCTGCCCAGCCCGCGCCGCCCGGTGTCGGCCGTGGTGGCGTGAGGGTAGACTCATTGATTCTTGCTTACCACAGAGGCGCAGAGAAAGACAAAGAGGGAAATTACAAGGAGGGAGAGAGCGGAGTCTCGATGCTTTCACGCGAGCTCAGATTCGTATTTCTCTGTGCCTCTGTGTCTCTGTGGTGAAAGCCGTTTCCCGTTGCTTCATGGAGCGTATATGCGTATCGCTTATCTGATCTTGCTCGGTCTGCTTACCGTGGTCGCGCCGGCAGCGCAGGCGGATTCCTACCTCGATTTTCTGAACCCGGACGGGCTGTTCAAGCCGACCACGTTCACCCAGGTGGTCATCGCCAGGGGCGAGCGCATGGTCTTCATCAGCGGCCAGACCGCGCGCGACGCCAACTCGAAAGTGGTGGGCATCGGCGACGTCAAGGCCCAGGCCGAGCAGGCGATGAAAAACCTGAGAATCGCCGTTCAGGCCGCCGGCGGCAGCATGGACGACATCGCCAAGATCACCACCTTCATCGTCGGGCTTCGCCCGGACGACCGCGTGTGGATCGGCGAACTGGTGAAGAAGTCCTTCACCCGCCCGCCTGCGCATACCCTGATTGGCATCTCCGACCTTGCCACCCCCGAACTGCTGGTCGAGATCGAAGCGATCGCGATTCTGAACTGACAAAGACTGCTCTCACCGCGGAGGACGCGGAGGAAAACCCAAACAGGACGAACCACCAAGGCACCAAAGCACCAAGAAACCCGGATTTGATGTTCGGCCCTCGGCCCTGTCTTTTTTACGCAGCACACAGCACACAGCACGCAGTACTTTAGTTTTTCGACTTGGAACTCGGAACTCGGAACCGTTTCTTCCTATGCACCACACGCTGACCCGCACCGATCGCATCAACCTCGCCTTGGTGGTGGGCACCTTCGTTTTCGGCCTGATCGTCGATCAGCACGGCGGGCTGGCGGGGCAACTGGCCGTCAGCGCATGGAGCTGGGGCGTGATGTTTCGCCTGCTTCGCACCAGCCCGAGGGAATGGCGGCTGCCGTTCTGGGTGTGCCTGTGCTGGGCGACTTTCGGCGAGATTTTCCTGTCGCTGGTGTGGGGGCTGTACACCTACCGGCTGGACAACATTCCCTTCTACATTCCGCCCGGCCACGTGCTGCTGTTCTGGCTGGGGCTGACATTCGCCTCCCGCGTGCCGGCCGCGTTCGTCGCGCTGGTGCCGGCCACGGCCGTGGCGTACGCCGCCTATGCCTGGATCAATGGAGTAGATACCGTCAGCATCCTGCTGATCGCGCTGTTCGTGCTGTGCATGCTGCAGGGCGAGGGCCGGCGGCTGTACGCAGTGATGTTCGTCGCCTCGCTGGCGGTCGAATTGTACGGCACCTGGATGGGCAACTGGCTGTGGCACCCCGAGGTGCCCCACTTCGGCCTGACCAGCGCCAACCCGCCGATCGCCGCCGGCAGCTTTTACTGCATGCTGGACGTGCTGGTCGGCCTCACCGTCCGCGGAATCGTCCGCCGCCTGCGCTCCCTACCCTTTCTCGGTCCGCAGCCGACAAGCTGACCGTGCCCAAACCCGGGGCCGTGTTGCCTTTGTTCTGACCCCGGACTAAATTGTCGCGGCGCGCATCTTCACGCAATTCCACGACACCGGGCTACACGGGCATGCGCATTCGCGAAATTTTCCGTCGGCCAGATACTCCCGCAGGAAAGGTCGTCGACCTGGCGATTCTCGGGCTGATCATCTATTCGGTGATCACGCTCTCGATAGAAACGCTGCCGGATCTTGAGCCGTGGGTGCAGACATACCTTTACTATTCAGAGATCGTGGTCACGATTCTCTTTACCATCGAATATGGCCTGAGAATCTATGCCGCAGAGAAAAAGCTCTCCTACGTATTTAGCTTCTATGGCTTGATCGATCTCGCGGCCATTGCGCCCTTCTACCTGGCGCTCGGGCTCGATCTCAGGGGCGTTCGTGCGTTTCGGCTGTTCAGACTTGTCCGAATCTTCAAGCTGGCTCGATACTCGATGGCCATGCGGAGATTTGGCAAGGCGATAATGATTGTGCGCGAAGAGATCATTCTCTTCATCTTTGCGACACTGTTGGTTCTGTACATGGCGGCGATGGGCATTTACTACTTCGAGCACGTCGCTCAGCCGGAGCACTTCAAATCGATCTTCCACTCGATGTGGTGGGCAGTGGCAACCCTCAGCACAGTGGGCTACGGCGACGTGTATCCGATCACGACGGCGGGAAAGATCTTCACTTTCGTCGTGCTCATGGCCGGCCTGGGCATTGTTGCCGTACCGGCAGGGCTTATCGCATCGGCATTGGCCAAGGTCAGGCGCGACGAAGAAAAGGAGTCTGCCGGCTGAGCGCGCCGAGACCTTGTTTAAGGGCGGCGGCTGGGGCAAATAGAGAGACCTCTGCTGCGGCAGTCGCCGCGGTTTCGGCAGCTGGCACTGAATAAATGTCGCCGCACGCAGTCAGCGGCGCAGAGTTTCGGCCTAGCCTAGCCGGAGTCGGACCTCGGCAACGCATTGAACAATCGAGAATTGCCCTACAACCAGCTCCCTGTGGAAGCCTTGAAGGCGCCTTTCTGGCCGCGGAAATGAGGGTCTAAGTCGGAGTCGCTTGCCAAGGTGCAGGCAAGGGCAAGGGCGGGCAGTGCCACGAGGGTCGGAGTCGATTGATCAAACGGATCGCAACGCGATCAATCGAACCAGTCGGCACCGATTATGAGGTCTTTTCATGCGAGCAACTGCCGCGCCACCTTTCGAATCGCCTGCCAGAGCTGCGCCCGGGTGACACCGTCGATGCTCAACGCGGTCATGCATTCCTCCAGCCGTCCCCGCCACGTTTCCAGTGCATCCACAGCCTGCGACAGCGAGCTGCGCACCGAGCTGCCGTAAGCACCCTCCGCCTTCACGCAGGCCGATTCCAGAAGCCGCCGGTCGGTGCGCATCATTGCCAGGTCGATCAGATCGCGGCTGTACGCCGAGTCATCGGCCCAACGGTCCGCATTCGCGAGCAGCTTTTCCGCCGCCAGGTCGATGGGTGCAAGGGTCTGGATGCCGCAGACGCGGTCGCCTTCGTCCGGCGTTGCCAGTTCGATGCGCGCCTCGAGCACGATCTCGAACTTGATCGTCGATGCGCCCGAGCGAACCTGCGTGCGGATGCCGTACTGGTCCGCGCGGACCTCCCGCGCCAGTTCGACTTCGATGCCCGCGCGCGCGATCGGTAACGTGCCACGCACGTTACCGAGCAATTGGCGCAGGTCGCGATAACCTGCCAGGTCGGAAACCACGAAATCGATGTCCATGGACTCGCGGTATTCGCCATATCGCAGCGCCATGGCCGTGCCACCGCCGAAGTAGCAATGGCGTTGTGACAAGGCCTGCGCATCGAGCGACTGCAATACGAGCGCGACGTCGCGGTGATGCGGGCGCTCAAACAAGCAGGCGCCCTCCGCCGATTTCGCGTGAAAGCGCATCGATCAGCGCCGCTTCGTCGTCGGAAAGGGCGGTGCGATCCAGGTGGCGCCAGTTGCGTTCGTACAGATCCAGCGCGTCCTGCGGCGAGACTTCGTCGACGCCTTGCAATTGCCAGGCGAGCTTCTTCAGTTGCGGAAAGTCGCGAAGCCGGATCTTGTTCGGCAGCTTCGTCGTGCCGGCGACGGTTTTTCCGTCGAGCAAGTCGAAGGTCAGGCCCAGGGCGTTTGCAACCGCGACCCAGGCGCCGACAGCCACGGTAGGCTCGCCGCGCTCGATGCGGTGCAGCGTCACGCGGGAAATGCCCGCGGCCTGGGCCGCCGCGACAGTGGTTACCCGCTGGCGCTTGCGGGCAGTGCGAATACGTTCCCCCAGAAGCGCGAGGCGCTTCTGGTCGGCGGGGGCAACGGGTGGGGCGGCGGCAGGCATTATGTTGCTCATGATAGACAAAAAATATAGATTGTCAACTATAGGAAACACAAATAGAGCTCGGCTCGTCGCATTCGCAGCGTTCGGGCTGGGCGCCGAGGCTTGACGGCGTCGGACTGGCAGCGCCTGGCCTGTATAAATGCATACTGGGTCAGCCGAGAAGGTTTCCCTTCTCGCCCGCAGCCGCTGGCGATTACCCTCTCCTGATCTTCAATGGTGCGAGGTCTACATGCTGCACATCGAGAATACCGAGGTAGAAAGTCACCCCGTCAGTACCATCGAAGGCCAGCCCAACACCGGTACCGTGTTCGTCAAGCCGCTGTTGCAGGGCAACGCCATGGCGCTGCTGGAGGTGCGGATGCAGCAGGGCGTTTCGTCCTCGCTGCATGCGCATGGGCACGAGTCGGTGCTGTACGTGGTCAGCGGCCGGCTGAGCACGGTGGTGAACGGCGAGACTTTCGTGCTGGGGCCGGGGGATGCCTGCCGGCACCCCGCTGGCGCGACGCACCGGGTCGAGGCGCTGGAGGATTCGGTGTTCGTGGAGGTGAAATCGCCGCCGATTGCCTTCGGACGGGTGTTCGGCGCCGGGGCGGCGGCGTGAGCGACCTGCCGCCGCTGCCGCAGACGCGGCCGGGCCGCTATCGCCACTACAAGGGCGGGGAGTACGAAGTGATCGGCGTTGCCCGCCACAGCGAGACGCTCGAGCCGCTGGTCGTCTACCGCCCGCTCTACGGAGCGTCGGAACTGTGGGTGCGCCCGCACGCGATGTTCTTCGAGGAAATCGTCGTCGACGGCCGGCGCCAGCCGAGATTTGCGTTTCTGGGCGCCTGAGGCGTTCAATTGAGAAAGTCGTCCTGAACCGTTTGCGTTGCGGAGGCGAAGATGCTCAACAAGTTTCTCGACGGCCTGTACTTCGGCACCGGATTCGCGCTGGCCTTCGTCGTCATTGCGCTGCTGGCCGGCTTTCTGATCGCGCCGATGGTGTTCAGTCCGAGGATGCCGGCCGACATCACCATCGGTCACCCGGGGCCGCACCGCGGTTTTCCCATGGAAGGCGGGCCGCAGTTTCACGAGCTGTCGATCGACGAGCAGATCAAGGAGGCCAGCGTGATTGCGCTGGCGCGCTACGAACCCTCGCCCGATGGCCGCATGAAGGCGGTGATCAAGGAGTTCCTGAAAAAGAAACCGGGCACGGAGTTGTATTACGACGTCGGCGATGAGTACCCCTCCGCCAGCTATGTCCCCGAAGAAAACGCGAGCCGCGGCGATGGCCTGGTGATCTTCTTCGTGGGGTCGCCCGCGATGATGAGAATGTCGATGAGCTACACCGGAAACCGCATCTACAGCCTGGGCGATATCCCGCTGGAGCTGTTCCGGGACAAGTGCAAGGACAGCGGATGATGCGGGCAGGCTGAACGCCCGGTCAAAGCGACAGTGTTCCGCACAAAAGCCCGTGGCCTGCGCCGGCATCTCAAACCCGGAAGACACCGTGGCACCCAGAGGAGGAGACAACAATGCCCAAGAAGTTCGTGAACCCGCCCGGCCTGAAGCCGCTCGGCATGTACACCCAGGTCACGGTTGCCACCGGCGGCAGCATTGCCTTCATCAGCGGCCAGGTGTCGGTGGACGCGAGCGGCAAGGTGGTCGGCGCGGGCGACATCCAGGCGCAGGCGGTGCAGGTGTTCGAAAACCTGAAGGCCGCGCTCGGCGGCATCGGCGCGACCTTCGAGGACGTCATCAAGTTCACCATCTTCATCGTCGGGCTGACGCAGGAGCGGCGCAAGGCGGTGATGGACGTGCGCGGGCGCTACATCTCGCACAAGAACCCGCCTGCGGCGACCATGGTTGGGGTCGACAAGCTGGTGGAGCCGGAACTGCTGGTGGAAGTCGAGGCGGTGGTGGCGGTGGATTGAGAGCAGATCTGTCCAACCGACTCAGTCCAGCGATGCCGAGGAAGAGGGCAAGGTGATCGCCGTCATCTTCGAAGTCTGGCCAGCGGAGGGCAGGGCGCCCGAGTATTTCGACCTGGCCGCCCGGCTTCGGGCGGAACTGGAGCAGATCGACGGCTTCGTGTCGATCGAGCGCTTCGAGAGCCTGACCACCAGGGGTAAATTTCTTTCGCTGTCGTTCTGGCGAGACGAGGCGGCGGTGTGCGAGTGGCGCACACTCGCCGGGCACCGGGCAGCGCAGGCCAAAGGCCGCGGCGGGGTGTTCGCGGATTACCGGCTGCGCGTGGCGTCGGTGCTGCGCGACTACGGCATGAACGAGCGCGCCGGGGCGCCGGCGGACAGCCGTGCCGCGCACGACGGCAATCGCTCGCCGGGCGCGACCTAGTTAAACGCCGGGCGAGCTGATCTTCTCGGCCGCGGCGAAGTCGTTCAGCGCGGTACGCCGGGCGACGCCCCCGCGGCGCATGATGAAACCTTCGTAGCCCTTCGCGGCGACGTCGTCGCAGATCGCGCGGTAGCGCACCATCCCGCCGGCGTAAGGCATGAACACCTGCGGCTTGCCCGGCACGTTTGCGCCGTGATACCAGGAGTGCTTCGCCAGCGACAGCACGGTGGCATTGGCCGCTTCGTTGACGTGCCGCACCCACCGCTCGGCGGCTTCCGGTTCCACCTCGCAACGGTCGATGCCGTTTGACCGCATCCAGGCGATGCAGTCGGTGATCCATTCCGCGTGCTGCTCGATCGGCACCACCATGTTGCACAGCACCGAGGGGCTGCCCGGCCCGGTGATCATGAACAGGTTGGGAAAGCCCGGCGCCTGCAGCCCGAGGTAGGTGACCGGCCCGGCGCGCCACGCCTCGCGCAGAGGCAGCCCGTCGCGGCCGCGGATATCCATGCGCAGCAGCGGACCGGTCATCGCGTCGAATCCGGTGGCGAACACGATGATGTCGAGCGGATAGTGATTGTCGCGCGTGCGGATGCCGTCCGGGGTGATGCGCTCGATCGGGTCGGCGCGCAGGTTGACCAGCGTGACGTTGTCGCGGTTGAAGGTCTCGAAATAGTCGGTGTCGATCGGCGGGCGCTTGGCGGCGTAGGGATGGTCGATGTCGGCCAGGATTTCCGCCGTCTGCGGATCCTTCACGATCTCCCGGATCTTGCGCTTAATGAACTCGGCGGCGGTGTCGTTGGCCTTCTTGTCCAGCACCAGGTCGTAAAAACTGCCGCGGAACTGCAGGCCGCCTTTTGTCCAGGCGGCCTCGTAAATCTTCTGCCGCTCCTCCGGGCCGACGTCGAACACCTTGACCGGCGAGATGCGGAACGGGTGGCCGTTCGGGGTCGAGCGCACGATCGCCTTGATCTCTTCATGGTTCGTGCGCACGTAGTCGAGGAACGCCTTGTTCAGCGGCGCATTGCGTGCCGGCACGCTGTAGTTCGCAGTGCGCTGGAACACCGTCAGATGCTTCGCGCTCTGCGCGATGACCGGCGCGGCCTGGATGCCGGTGGAGCCGGTGCCGATCTGGCCGACCCGCCTGCCCGCGAAGTTCACGCCTTCGCGCGGCCACTGGCCGGTGTGGTACCAGCGCCCCTTGAATTCGCCCAGTCCCGGGATGTCCGGCACGTTGGCCGCGGACAGGCAGCCCACCGCGGTGATCAGCCAAGCGGCCTCGAAACGCTCGCCGGACGCGGTTTCGACGCGCCAGCGGTTCGCCGCCTCATCGAACTGTGCTGACACGACGCGGGTGTCGAAGCGGATGTCGCGCTTCAGGTCGAACTTGTCGGCGACATGGTGCAGGTAGCGCAGGATTTCCGGCGGCTCCGGATAGCGCTCCGACCAGGTCCACTCCTCCAGCAGTTCCTTCGAGAAGAAATAGCAGTACGAATGACTTTCCGAGTCGCAGCGCGCGCCGGGATAGCGGTTCCAGTACCAGGTGCCGCCGAGGTCGCCGGCGGTCTCCAGCACGTTCACGTTCAGGCCCAGCCGGTCGCGCAGGCAGAGCAGCTGGTACAGGCCGGAGAAGCCGGCCCCGATGATGATCGCGTCGAGGTGTGTTGCCGGTGATTTCATGGGTCCGAACTGTTGCTGCGCATGCGCGGCAGGTCCACGCAAACCCTGGTCGGCTGCAGCGCCAACCGTATCACATCGAAGCGCCGTGACGCCGCGCGCGCTGTTCAGTCCGTATCGCCCACCCGCCGCGGTTGCGCGCCTTCAGACAGCGAGGCGTCCAGCTTGAGCAGCAGCGGCCCGGATACGTCGCCGGACGGCATGTCGGGCGCGCGCGAGCCCAGGCCGAAGCCAAGCGCAATCGCTGCCGCCGCCACGACAATGGCGGGCACGCTGCGCGCGGGCTGAAGCAGCCCCTTCGCCAAGGCGACATAGCGCGCACGGCGCAGCTCGCGCAGCGCTCCTGCCCCGGCGGCGCGCTGGTCCCGGCTTTCCATGATGTCGCGCTCGAGGCGCCGGCGCTGCTCGACCGATGCCGCCAGTTCCTGCTCGGCTTCGACCGTTTTCTGCAATGACAGGGCGCGGCGGCGCTCCGCCTGCTGGCGCAGGCGCGTTTTCTCGGCGATGCGCTTTTCCAGCGCGGCGCGTTTCTGCGCCGCGATGCGCTCGCGCTCTGCCAGCGCTGCGGCCGCCTCGGCGGCGCGGGCGGCGCGCGCCTCGGCGACCTTGAGCGCTTTCGCCTGCTCGATCTGGCGCTTCGCAGTGTCGATGCGCGAGCGCGCGGCAGCGGCGGCGCTGGCCTGCGCCTCTTCGCGGCGGCGGGCCTGCTCGACGGCCTCCTCGTCGCGCTGCGCGCGCTGTGCAGCGGCCTGCGCCAGCGCCTGGTCGCGTTCGCTGCGTGCGCGGGCCGCGGCCTCGAGCTGCTGTTCGGCTTCGGCGAGCGC
>CALJLA010000161.1 GCA_937983055.1 uncultured Pseudomonadota bacterium | reverse complement strand
TCTCGCCCAGGCGGGGTTGGGTTCGCGGCGTGCGATGGAGGAGTTGATCGTTTCCGGCAAGGTCAAGGTCAACGGCGCTCCAGCCAAGCTCGGGCAGCGAGTCACCAGCGAAGATGAGATACAGGTCGGCCGCCGCCGCATCAAGTTCAAGGTCACGACGCGGCTGCCGCGCGTGATCGTGTATCACAAGCCGGAAGGCGAGATTGTTTCCCGCGACGATCCGGAAGGACGTCGCAGCGTGTTCGAGAAGCTGCCGGCGATTCGCAGCGCGAAATGGCTCGCGATCGGGCGGCTGGACTTCAATACTTGCGGACTGCTGATCTTCACGACCTCCGGGGAATTGGCCAACCGGCTGATGCATCCGCGCTTCGAAGTCGAGCGGGAGTACGCGGTGCGCATCTTCGGTGAGCTGAGCGAGGAGCAGATACGCCAGCTTACCCAGGGCGTGCGCCTGTCGGATGGACCTGCGCGTTTCGAGACCATCGAGCCGCAAGGCGGAGAGGGCAGGAACCACTGGTACCGGATTGTAGTGACCGAAGGCCGCAACCGGGTGGTGCGCCGCATGTTCGAGGCGCTCGGCCTGCGGGTGAGCCGCCTGATGCGGGTACGGTTTGGCGTGGTCAGCCTGCCACCGGGGCTGAGGCGCGGAACCTGGGCCGAACTCAAGGAGTCGGAGATCCGCAAGCTGCTCGAATGGGTGGGCAGCGCTCCGGTGGTGCTGTCCGCTTAGACGGCCGCGAGTTCTTCAGCGCGCAGGCAGAAAACGAAATCCTCGCCGGCCGCGGTGGCGAGCCAGGTAAACGGCAAACGCGGGAATGCCGCCTCGAGCGCGGGCCGATCACGCCCGACTTCGACCACCAGAAGACCCTCAGGCGCAAGACGATGTGGCGCCTCGGCGAGGATCCTGCGGATGACATCCAGCCCGTCGCGGCCGCCGGCCAGCGCCAGCACCGGCTCCGACCGGTACTCCGCAGGCAGAGACGCCATCGCCTGCGCATCGACGTACGGCGGATTGGAAACGATGACCTGGTAGCGCCGGCCCGGCAGCGGGGCGAACAGGTCGCCCTGGTAAAGCCGCACCCGCGACTCGAGCTCGTACGCGCGGACGTTGATCTCGGCCACGCCCACGGCATCTGCGGAAAGTTCGGTTGCGTCAATCCGGGCATTGGGAAAGGCATGGGCCAGGAGTATCGCCAGGCAACCGGACCCGGTACACAGGTCGAGCGCGTCGGTCACTGCGTCTGGATCGGCAACCCAGGGCGCAAGCTGACCGTCCAGCAGCTCGGCGATGTGTGAGCGCGGCACGATGGCCCGCTCATCCACGTAGAAACGGTATTCGCCCAGCCATGCCTCCCGGGTAAGATAGGCTGCCGGCACCCGCCGTTCGGCGCGCTGGCGCAACATTTCGAGCACCGCCTCGATTTCGTCCGGCAGCAGCGTCGCATCCATGAAGGCATCCAGTCGCTCCTGCGGCAGCCGCAGGCAGTGGGCGATCAGGTAGGCCGCTTCGTCGAGCGCATTGCCGCTGCCGTGTCCGAAGGCCAGGCCTGCCTCCTGAAAGCGGGTGACCGCAAAGCGCAGCAGATCGCGGATGTTTCTGAGGTGGCTGCGCGCGTCAGCGAACATCGAGCAGCGTTTCCAGCGTGCCGCGGTAGATGTCGGAAAGTCGCTCGAGGTCGTCGACGGCGATGTGCTCGTCGATCTTGTGAATCGATGCATTCACCGGGCCAAGCTCGACCACCTCGGGACACAGTGTGGCGATGAAGCGCCCGTCCGACGTGCCGCCGCTCGTCGACAGTTGAGGCGCGGCGCCGGAGACCCGTTCAATCGCCAGCGAAAGCGCGTCCACCAGTTTTCCCCGTGGCGTCAGGAAAGGCATGCCGGACAGCGACCAGTCGACGCTGAACTCCAGTCCGTGGCGCGCAAGCACCTCGCCAAGCCGCGATTTCAGGCCGTCCACCGTGCTCGCCGGCGAGAACCTGAAGTTGAACAGCAGCCGTACCTCGCCGGGAATTACGTTGGTTGCGCCGGTGCCGGCGTGGATGTTGGAGACCTGCCAGGTGGTGGGCGGAAAATACTCGTCGCCGCGATCCCACTCGGTTGCGGCAAGCTCCGCCAGTGCGGGAGCCAGCTGATGGACCGGATTCCTGGCAAGGTGAGGATAGGCGACATGGCCCTGCACGCCGCGCACCGTGAGCTCGCCCGAAAGGGAGCCACGCCGACCGTTCTTGATGATGTCGCCGAGCCGTTCGGACGACGTGGGTTCGCCCACAATGCAGTAGTCCAGGCGCTCACCGCGCGCGCGCAGCGTCTCCACCACGCGCGTCGTCCCGTCGACGGAGGGGCCTTCCTCGTCGGAGGTCAGCAGCAGGGCAATCGATCCCGGATGCCGGGGATGCGCCTGCACGAAGCGCTCGACGGCCGTGACGAAGGCCGCAATCGACGATTTCATGTCGGCCGCGCCGCGCCCGTACAGCAGGCCCTCGCGAACCGTGGGCCGGAACGGGTCGGATCGCCATTTATCCAGTGGGCCCGGCGGCACGACGTCGGTATGCCCGGCGAAACATACCAGCGGCGCGGAATCGCCGCGGCGCAGCCACAGGTTATCGACCGTGCCGAAGCGCATCGCCTCCGCACGGAAGCCGAGCGGCGCAAGCCGCTGGGCGATCATGTCCTGGCAGCCGCCGTCTTCGGGCGTTACCGAGGGTCGCGCGATCAGGGCGCGCGCGAGGTCCAGCGTGGCATTGCTCATTCGTGCGCGGAAGAACGGCGGCCGGGCTACTTGTCGTCGTCGACGTTCAGCTTGATCTCGCTGAAGGAATAGCCACCGCCGGGCTTGACGACCACGCGCCCGGTCGGGCTTTCGCCCAGCTTGCCGGCGGCCTTCTGCTCGTAGTTGTTGATCAACCACGACAGATTGGTCGCCGAGTCGGAATTGCGCAATGCCTCCTCCTTGGAGATGGTGCTTTCCATGTACAGCTCGAACAGGGCCTGCTCGAAGGTCTTCGAGCCCGGGGTGAGACTTTGCTCCATCGCTTCCTTGATCTGGTCGATCTCGCCCTTGCGGATGTGCTCGGCGACCAGCTTGGTGTTCAGCATCACCTCCACCGCGGCAACCAGGCTGCCGTCGTTTGCTTTCGCGAGGCGCTGGGAAATGATCGCGCGCAAGCTGATGGACAGGTCCGACAGCAATGCGGGCCGGGCGTCGTAAGGGAAGAAATTGATGATTCGGTTCAGTGCGTGATAGCTGTTGTTGGCGTGCAGCGTGGACAGGCACAGGTGGCCGGTCTGCGCGTACAGCAGCGCGTGCTGCAGGGTCTGGCGGTCGCGGATCTCGCCGATCATCATCATGTCGGGTGCCTCGCGCATTGCATTGACCAGGGCGTTCTCGTAGTTCCTGGTGTCGGTGCCAACCTCGCGCTGGTTGATCACGCACTTGTCGTTCTTGAAGACGAACTCGATCGGATCCTCGATAGTCAGGATGTGGCCGGGCTTCAGCGCGTTGCGGTGCTCGATCATCGCGGCGAGGGTGGTGGACTTGCCAGAGCCGGTGGAGCCCACGACCAGAATGAAACCGCGCTTCTCCAGCACCAGCTCCTTGAGCAGCTTGGGCAGCTTGAGGTTGTCGATGCCGGGCGTGCCGCTTTTCAGATAGCGGATAACAAGGCTTGTGCTGCCGCGCTGCCGGAAGATGTTGACGCGGAAGCGTCCGACATTGGGCATTACATGGGAGAAGTTCATTTCCCAGGTCTGGTCGAATTCCTTCTGTTCCTGCTCGTCCATCAGCTCGTAGGCGATCTTCCGCGTGAGCTCGCCGTCGAGCACCTGCTGGTTCACCGGCATGATATTGCCGAGGATCTTGATCGAGATCGGCGCGCCAGCGGAGATGAAAAGGTCCGAGGCTTCCTTCTCGGCCATCAGCTTGAACAACGGGTCAAGGAACATGGTGCCCTCGCGGAATCACTGGAAAGGTTGCGGCGCCCACATGCGCGGCCTGCCGGCGCGGATCGGCCAGAGCCCGCCCTGGGGCCCCGGCATGCGGTCAAGCAAATTATGCGCCGCGCGGACGCCCCACGCCACGCGCGGTGGGCGGTGCCGGTTGCGCGACTCGGCGTTCGGCACCTGCGCTCAGACGCCGCGCAGCAGCTCGTTGATGCTGGTCTTGGCGCGGGTCTTGGCGTCGACCTGCTTCACGATTACCGCGCAGTACCCGCTGTAGTTGCCGTCCGAGGAGGGAAGGTTGCCGGCGACCACGACCGAGCCCGGCGGGATGCGCCCGTAGCTGATCTCGCCGGTTTCGCGGTTGAAGATCTTCGTGCTCTGCCCGATGTAGACGCCCATCGAGATGACGGAGCCTTCGCCGACGATGACCCCCTCGACGACTTCGGAGCGCGCGCCGATGAAGCAGTGGTCTTCGATGATGGTGGGATTCGCCTGGACCGGCTCCAGCACGCCGCCGATGCCGACGCCGCCGGACAGGTGAACGTTCTTGCCGATCTGCGCACAGGAGCCGACGGTTGCCCAGGTGTCGACCATGGTGCCTTCGTCGACATAGGCGCCGATGTTGACGAACGAAGGCATCAGCACCACGTTGCGCGCGATGAAGCTGCCTTTGCGAACCGCGGCGGGCGGCACCACGCGAAAGCCTCCGGCGGCGAAATCCGCGGCGCCGTAAGCCGCGAACTTGGCGTCGACCTTGTCCCAGTAGTTGGTGTAGCCGTCGCGGATCACCGAGTTGTCGTCGAGCCTGAACGACAGCAGCACCGCTTTCTTGACCCACTGATGGGTCACCCAGTCCTTGCCGGTCTTCTCGGCGACCCGCAATCTGCCGTCGTCGAGCTGAGCCAGGGTGTCCGCCACCGCCTCGCGCAGTTCCGGCGGCGCCGTCTTCGGCGACAGGTTCGCCCGGTTCTCGAAGGCCTGCTCGATGACGGTTTTCAGATCAGCCATGCGTTTCTTGTCCTTGTTGAAGAGTGGAGAGGCATTCGCGCAGCCGGCCGGCCGCTTCGATGCAGTCGTCGGGCGGCGCAACCAGCGCGATCCTGATGCGCCGTCGCCCAGGGTTTTCGCCATGCGCCTCGCGGGCCAGATACTCTCCCGGAAGCACGGTGACATTATAAAGTTCGTACAAACGCCTGGCGAAGTCGGTGGCCCCGATCGGCGTGCGAAGCCAGAGGTAGAAGCCGGCATGCGGCATGTCGACCTCGGTCACTTCGCGCAGCATCGGCACCACACGCGCGAACTTCTCGCGGTACAGGCGGCGGTTTTCCGCCACGTGAGTCTCGTCGCGCCAGGCGGCCGCGCTAGCTGCCTGCACGGCGGGATTCATCGCGGAGCCATGGTAGGTCCGGTAGAGCAGAAACTTCTCCAGTATCGTCGCGTTGCCGGCGACAAAGCCCGAGCGCATGCCCGGCACATTCGAACGCTTGGACAGGCTGCTGAACACGACGAGACGGCGGTAATCGGTGCGCCCAAGGGCCTGTGCCGCCTGCAGGGCGCCGGTCGGCGGCCGCGCGTCGTCGAAATAAATCTCGGAATAGCATTCGTCCGAGGCGATCACGAAGCCGTGCCGGTCGGCCAGTTCGAACAGTTGCTCCCATTCCTCCAGCGGCATCACATGGCCAGTCGGGTTGCCCGGCGAACAGACGTAGATGAGCTGGGTGCGCGCCCACGTGCTGTCCGTCAGCTGGCCGAAGTCAAGCCGGTAGCCGTTCGCGCTGCCGAGATTCAGGAATGCGGTCTCGGCGCCGGCGCGCAGGGCAGCGCCC
>CALJLA010000160.1 GCA_937983055.1 uncultured Pseudomonadota bacterium | reverse complement strand
ACCGATCCCTTTCTCGACGCGCGCGCACTGGTACACCGGCAAGATACAGCCGGAGAGCTGCCTGCCCCTGTACGCTGCCATGTTCGAGCAGCAGCTGCTGGGGGTCGAGGATGTGTGGGTGAGGGTACGCCTCGCGCTGGAGGCGGGTAACCGCAGCGTGGCACGGGCGGCGGTCGAGTACCTCCCGCGCAATCAGCGCCCCGACGCGCGCCAGTTCGACAACATCGCCCGCCGCCCGCAGGCCTATCTGGCCAAGCTGCCGCTCCCGGTTGCGGGCCGCGCGCAGCGGGAGCTGACCATTTATGCGCTCTACAAGGCGGCCGAGAACTGGCCGGACCTGGCCGCGCAACGGCTTGCCGAGATCGACGCGCAGCTGCCGGAGGCGGAGCGCAATTACGCCTGGGGCCAGGTCGCGATGGCGGCGTCCTGGAAGCATCATCCCGCCACGCTCGAATGGTTCGGCCGCGCCAGGGAGGGTTCGCTTAACGACACCCAGCTCGGCTGGAAGACGCGCGCCGCCCTGCGCACGGCCGCCTGGCCGCAGGTGCTCTCGGCCATTGACGCGATGAGCAGCGGCGAGCGCGAGCGGGCGGCCTGGCGCTACTGGAAGGCGCGCGCGCTGGCCGCGCTCGGCCGCCAGGGGGCGGCCACCGCATTGCTGGCGCCGCTGTCCAACGAGTTCCACTTCTACGGGCAACTTGCCGCGGAGGAACTCGGTGCCTCGGTAAGCTCGGTGCCGCAGACCTTCACCCCCGGCGACGAGGACATCTCGGCCATCGCGACCACGCCCGGGCTCATTCGCGCGCTGGCCCTGTACGGCGCCGGGCTGCGCTACGAGGGCGCCCTCGAATGGCAGTGGACGATCGCGACCTTCGACGACAAGTCGCTGCTGGCCGCGGCCGCGCTGGCGGCCCGAAACGAATGGTATGAGCGCGCGATCCACACCGCCGAGCGCACCCAGGTGCTGCACGACTTCACCCTGCGTTTCCCGGCGCCGTACCGGGACATGATGCGCGAGATAGCGGGTCCGCTCGACCTGGACGAAGCCTGGCTGTACGGGCTGATCCGACAGGAAAGCCGCTTCGTCACCACCGCTCGCTCGACAGCCGGGGCCGGCGGGCTGATGCAGCTGATGCCCTCCACCGCGCGCTGGATCGCGAAGCGGCTAGGGCTGACCGACCATCACTCGGTGCTGGTAAACAACGTCGACACCAACCTCAGCATGGGCAGCTATTACCTGCGGCAGGTGCTCGACAGCCTGGACAACAACCCGACGCTCGCCACCGCCGGTTACAACGCCGGCCCGCGCCGCGCGGCGCAATGGCGGGCGGCGCAGCCGCTGGAAGGCGCGGTGTACGCGGAAACGATTCCGTTTCCCGAGACGCGGGACTATGTAAAAAAGGTCATGAGCAACACCGTGTTCTACGCGCGGCTGCTGCGCAGCACCGCGCTCAGCCTGCGCGAGCGGCTGGGCGTGGTCCCGCCCAGGGTCGCCGCCAGCAATTGAGCACGATCAACACTGCCTGCGCCTGCATTGCCGCGGGCGCGCACGGATCGAACATTGCGATCACTTGATCACTAACTTGAGCGGCACCAGGTTGGAACTCCCATGATCGTGAAGACCGTCTGCCTGATCGGCGGCTCCGGGTTCATCGGCCGCCACATCGCGCATCTGCTGTGCGAACGCGGCATCCGCGTGCGGGTGCCGACCCGGCGCCGAGAGCGGGTGAAGGAGTCGCTGATCGTGCTGCCCACGGCAGATGTGATCGAGGCCGACGTTCATGATGCGCAGGCGCTGGCACGCCTGGTGTCCGGTTGCGATGCGGTCATCAGCCTGGCCGGCATCCTGCACGAATCGCGCAGCGGCGACTTCCAGCGGGTGCACGCCGAGCTGCCGCGCCGCATCGTCGATGCCTGCCGAAGCCAGGGCGTACGCCGGCTGCTGCACATTTCCGCCCTCGGCGCCGCACATGACGCCCCCAGCGAGTATCTGCGCTCGAAGGCCGGCGGCGAGCAGCAGATCCGGGCCGCATCCGCGGCCGGTATCCGCACCACGGTGTTTCGCCCCTCGGTGGTGTTCGGCCGGGACGACAGTTTTCTCAACCTTTTCGCCCGTCTGGCGCGGGCGCTGCCGGTGCTGGCGCTCGCCTGCCCGGACGCGAAATTCCAGCCCGTCTTCGTCGAGGACGTGGCGCGTGCGGTGGTCGCTTCGCTCGACCTGCCGGCGAGCTACGGGGTGAGCTACGACCTGTGCGGCCCGCGCGTCTACCGGCTGCAGGAACTGGTGGCGTACGTATGCACGCTGACCGGGCACCGGCGACCGATCCTGCCGCTCTCCCGGCGCATGTCCTACCTGCAGGCCTGGGCGCTGGAAAAGCTGCCCGTCAAGCTGATGACCCGGGACAACGTGCGTTCGATGGAAGTGGACAACGTTTGCGCCTGTGGCTTTCCGGCGGTGTTCGACTGGGTGCCGACCCCGCTGGAAGCGGTGGCGCCGGAGTACCTTGGCGGCGGCAGCCGCGCGCGGTTCAGCCTGCTGCGCGGCCGCGCCAGGCGCTAGGCGGCGAGCCATGTCGGCGCCCGTTCTGGTCATCGGCAACAAGGCCTATTCGTCGTGGTCGATGCGGCCCTGGGTACTGATGCGCCATTTCGGGATCGCTTTCCGCGAGGTGCGCATATCGCTCTACGACGGCAACTGGCGGCAGCGCATCCTGGAGTACTCGCCGTCGGGCAAGGTGCCTGCGCTGACGGACGGCGACGTGCGCGTCTGGGAATCGCTCGCCATCGCCGAGTATCTGGCGGAGAAGCACGCGGAAAAGACATTGTGGCCGCGGGACGCCACCGCGCGCGCAACGGCACGCGCGGTCAGCGCCGAGATGCATGCGGGCTTCGCCGCGCTGCGCTCGGGCATGCCGATGAACGTGCGCCGGCGCTTTCCGGACAAGGGGCGTTCGCGCGAGGTGCTGGCCGACATCGAGCGCATCACCGCGCTGTGGCGTGACTGCCGATCTCGCTTCGGCGCCGGGGGCGAATTCCTGTTCGGCGCCTTCAGCATCGCCGACGCGATGTACGCGCCGGTGGTCTCCCGCCTGATCACTTACCAGGTCGAGGTCGACGACGGCGCAGCCGCCTATGTGCGTTCGATGTCGGCGCTGCCGTCCTACCAGGCCTGGGTCGACGAGGCCTTGCGCGAGACCGAAACGATCTCGCACTACGAGCTGTGAAGGTCTATGCCGTCGGCGGCGCGGTCCGCGACCGCCTGCTGGGCCACCCGGTGAAGGACCAGGACTATGTGGTCGTCGGCTCGACGCCGGAAGAGATGGTGCGCCTGGGCTACCGCCCGGTCGGGCGCGACTTTCCGGTTTTTCTGCACCCCGACACCCATGAGGAGTACGCACTCGCCCGCACCGAGCGAAAGAGTGGGCGCGGCTACCGCGGCTTCGAAATCTACTCGGCGCCGGATGTCACCCTCGAGCAGGATCTCGCCCGGCGCGACCTGACGATCAACGCGATCGCCATGGATGCCGACGGCAAGCTGATCGATCCGTTCGACGGCGCACGCGATCTGCGCGAGGGCGTGCTTCGCCACGTCGGACCGGCTTTTGTCGAAGACCCGGTGCGGGTGCTGAGGGTGGCGCGCTTTGCCGCGCGCTTCGGCTTTCGCGTCGCCGACGAGACCCGGGCGCTGATGCGCCACATGGCGGACAACGGCGAGGTCGACCACCTGGTGCCGGAACGGGTCTGGCAGGAAATCGCCAAGGGACTGATGGAAGCGCGCCCCTCGCGCATGCTGCAAGTGCTGCGCGAGTGCGGCGCGCTCGCGCGGGTGTTGCCGGAGATCGACGCCCTGTTCGGCGTGCCGCAGGCGGCGGAGCATCATCCCGAGGTCGACACCGGCGTCCATGTGATGCTGGCGATCGACTACGCGGCCGAACGCGGTTACCCGCTGACGGTGCGGTTCGCCGTGCTCACCCACGACCTCGGCAAGGGCGTGACTCCGCCCCATCTGCTCCCGAAACATCACGGCCACGAGCAGGCGAGCGTGGAACTGGCGCAGCAGCTGTGCGAGCGGCTGCGGGTGCCGGGCGAGTGCCGGGATCTTGCGATTCTGGCGGCGCGTCATCACGGCAACATCCATCGCGCGGCGGAGTTGCGCGCCTCGACGGTCGCCAGGCTCCTGGCGGCGGCCGACGTCTATCGCAAGCCGCAGCGCTTCGAAGAGTTGCTCGCCGCGTGCGAGTCGGACTACCGCGGCCGCAGCGGCCGGGAGAACCTCGCTTATCCGCAGGCCGACTGGCTACGGCTGGCGGCACAGGCCGCGCGCGCGGTCGACGCGGGCGCCATTGCCGCCGGGCACAGCGATCCGGCCCGCATCGCCGAAGCGGTCGAGGCGGCACGGCTGGCGGCGGGAAAGCAGGCCTGGCGCACGGTTGCGCCCGGCGACTGAGCGATACCGCCGTCCACGCTCAGCGCAGCGACCAGTAGATCAGGCTGGCCAGCAGCGACAGCAGCAGCGTGGAGGCGATCGGGAAACTGTAGCGCCGCCCGTTGCGGACCACCTCGATGTCGCCCGGCATGCGGCCGAAGCCGAGGCGCCGCAGCCAGGGGCTGAGCCCGCCGATCAGCACCAGGGCAATCACCAGCGTCAGCAACCATTTCAGCACTGCAGTCTCCGCACCATGGCGTACCCGATTATAGCGGGCGTATCCGACATGCGATTGCAGTTAGAATCGCGGCATTCTTCGACGAGGGAGTCCGACCGTTGATCGACTTGTACACATGGAGCACGCCCAACGGCCGCAAGGTTTCCATCATGCTCGAAGAGCTCGCGCTGCCCTACCGGGTGCATCCGGTCAACATCGGCGCGGGCGACCAGTTCAAGCCCGAGTTTGTCGCGATCTGTCCGAACAGCAAGATTCCCGCGATCGTCGACGCACAGGGACCCGAAGGCGGCCCGTTCAGCCTGTTCGAGTCGGGTGCGATCCTGCTCTACCTCGCGGAGAAGAGCGGACGCTTCATGCCGCGGGACGCGCCGACGCGCTACCGGGCGCTACAGTGGCTGATGTTCCAGATGGGCGGCGTCGGCCCGATATTCGGTCAGGTGCATCATTTCCTGCGCGCCGCGCCCGAGCCCGTGCCCTATGCGATCGAACGCTACAAGAAGGAAACCCGGCGGCTGTATGGCGTGCTCGACGGCCATTTCTCTCGGCACGAGTATCTCTCGGGCGATTATTCGGTCGCCGATATCGCCACCTTTCCCTGGGTGGCCCGCCACGAGTGGCACCAGGTGGCGCTGGCAGATTTTCCGAACGTAAAGCGCTGGTTCGACGCCATCGGCGCGCGGCCGGCGGTTCAGCGCGGCATGAAGGTTCCTTCGCCGAAGTGAGGGCACGCCGCGCCTGACCATGAACGACGCGCTGCCACCGAAGATCGGCAAATACCCGGTAACCCGCGAGCTGGGGCGCGGCGCCACCTCGCGCGTATATCTCGGCCGCGACCCCTTCGCGAATCGCGACGTGGCGATCAAGGTTGTGCGCGCCGAGCCGGGTGTCGATGCCGACACTCGCCGGCGTTTTCACAAATCCTTCCTTAACGAGGCGGCGCTGGTCGGCAAGCTGCTGCATCCGCACATCATGCAGATCCACGATGCGGATGCCGGTTCTGCTGAATTTATCGACATATGCCGGGCCGATGCCGCGACCGGTGGTGCCGATTTTCAATTCTGTCCGGCTGGATTCTTTGGCCTGGTCGAGCAGCTTGTGATAGGGCAT
>CALJLA010000159.1 GCA_937983055.1 uncultured Pseudomonadota bacterium | reverse complement strand
CCACCACCCGGTGCTCGAACTGTCCCGGCGAGCGCATCGCCGAATCCGCAATGGCGCCGCGATGGTCGCTGACAAAATCCAGCAGGCCGAAGTCCAGCGCCTCGACACCGGGCAGGGCGGCAATTCGAAACACGTCGGCGAGCGCCCCCTGGGTTTCGATCAGGATATGGACCGGCGGCGCCTTGACGCCCGCTGCCGTGCTGCGCCGGTGGATGTGCTCCACCATTGCGGCGGCCTGATCGTAGGACTGGGGCTTTGCCACGGTCAGATAGGCGATACGCGCCCCGGCTTCCCCGATCAGCACCTCGATATCGTCGCGCGAGGCGGGATGCGCCGGATCGTGAATGCGCGCACCGGCGCGCCCATGGTGATTGTCCTCGCCGGCCACCAGGCGGGCCACCATGGCGGCATGCTCGCGCTCGGCGCCGGTCGGGGCGCCGTCCTCGCAGTCGCAGGTGACGTCGAACACCGGCCCGAGCCGGGCCTGCAGTTCGAACGCCTTGCGGATGAACTTCTCGTTGCCGGCAAAATGTTCGCAGGCGGGCAGCGCCGGAAAGCTCCGCTCGCCGGCGAACAGGACGGCCTCCGGGTGGGTCACGTCGCGTTTGTTCAATGGGTGCGCCGGCAACTCAACCCACCAGGTGCTTGACCGCAGCCCGCTCTTCCTCCAGCTCTTTCAGCGTCACATTCATGCGGTCGCGGCTGAAGGGGTCGATGGCGAGGTCCGTGACCACCGTGTAGCG
Organism: uncultured Pseudomonadota bacterium; assembly: GCA_937983055.1. Classification (GTDB taxonomy): domain Bacteria; phylum Pseudomonadota; class Gammaproteobacteria; order Burkholderiales; family Eutrophovitaceae; genus CALJLA01. The sequence continues at coordinate 3,215 of CALJLA010000159.1, read as the reverse complement.
GCCGCCCTCGCAGATGCAGGGCATGCCATAGATGACGTCCTTTGGAATGTCGTAGGCGCCGTCGGACGGAACGCCCATGGTGACCCATTTGCCGTTGCTGCCCAGCACCCAGTCGCGCATGTGGTCGATGGCGGCGTTGGCCGCCGAGGCAGCTGAGGACAGGCCGCGCGCCTCGATGATGGCAGCGCCGCGCTTGCCCACCGTGGGAATGAAGGTATCGCGGTACCAGGGTTGGTCCGACACCAGGTCGGGCGCCGGCTTGCCGCCGATAGTGCAAAAGCGGTAGTCCGGGTACATGGTCGGCGAATGGTTCCCCCACACGATCAATTTTTCGATTGAATCCACCGGCTTGCGGGTTCTGGCGGCCAGCTGCGAGAGCGCCCGGTTGTGATCCAGCCGCAGCATCGCGGTGAAATTTTCCCTCGGCAGGTCGGGCGCGCTTTTCATGGCAATGTAGGCATTGGTGTTGGCCGGGTTGCCGACCACCAGCACTTTGACGCCGCGGCTGGCGACCTCGTTCAGCGCCTTGCCCTGGACCGTGAAAATGGCGCCATTGGCTTCGAGAAGATCCTTGCGCTCCATGCCTTTCGAGCGCGGGCCCGCGCCCACCAGCAGCACGACTTCCGCATCCTTGAACGCCACCTTGGGGTCGTCGCTGGTCACCACGCCCGCGAGCAGCGGAAAGGCGCAGTCTTCAAGCTCCATGACCACGCCCTTGAGCGCCTGCAGGGCAGGGGTGATCTCCAGCAACTGAAGAATGACCGGCTGGTCCTTGCCCAGCATTTCACCCGAGGCGATTCGGAACAGCAGGCTGTAGCCGATCTGGCCGGCAGCACCGGTGACTGCGACACGGACGGGGCGCTTCATGCGGGAGACTCCTTCGAGCTTAGAGGCCTGTGGGAACGCGGGCGGCGCTGGGCGCGAAACCCCGGCAGGCACGAGGTGCGAGAGACTGGGAGTACGGCGCAGCCCGTCCAGTTTCGGGGCGCAATGGTAGCTAACGAAACTTGGCGCTGTCAATGAACTCTTATGTCTTATATAAGACATATGTGTACATGGACGTGAGCGACCTCAAGGGCGTAGAATCGCGCGGCAGCATGAAACCCGTCACCGCCAACGCACCGGCCTACCAGCCGCTTTACCGTCAGATCAAGAACCTGATCACCGATTCACTGGTTTCGGGGGAGTGGCGGCCAGGCGAACCGATCCCGAGCGAACTGGAGCTGGCCAGCCGCTTCAGCGTCAGCCAGGGCACGGTGCGAAAGGCCATCGCCGAGCTGGCGGAAGAGAACTTGCTGGTTCGACACCAGGGCAAAGGCACCTTTGTCGCTTCCCACGCCCAGGAGCGGAGCCAGTTCCCCTACCTGAGCATCGTCCCGGACAGGGGGGGGCTGGACGACCTGTCGGCGCAGCTCATCGAGTTGCGCCGGATCAAGCTCGACGCCGCATCGTCGCGGCGGCTGAACATGGCGGGGGGCAGCTCCGCCATCCTGATCCGGCGCACGCTGGCGCTGAACGGGGCGATCGCGATCTACGAGGAAATCCGCCTGCCGGCGGCGATCTTCAAGGGCCTGACCGAGGAGACGATCGAGAGCTTTCATTGCATGCTCTACAGCATGTACGAGACCGGGTTCAATCAGCGCATTCTCTATGTCAGGGAGGATTTGCGCGCCGAGCCGGCCGACGGCGAGGTGGCGGAACGGCTTGACCTCGCGCCAGGGGCGCCGGTGCTCGTCATCGACCGCGTCGCCTGCAGCTACGCCGACCGGCCGGTGGAGCTGCGGCGCAGTTACTGCAATACCCGGGAGCACCATTACCGCAACCGGATCGTCTGATCCGGCGATCATGTTCGGAACAACATCACCCCTATGCTAGCCACCCACAGACCAAAGTATCTGAACCTGTTCCAGATCCGGCTACCGGTGCCGGGTTTCGTGTCGATCCTGCATCGGATCAGCGGCTTTGCGCTGTTCCTGTTTACCTGGGCGCTGTTGTGGCTGCTGCAGCTTTCGCTTGAATCGGCACAAGGGTTCGAGCAGGTGCAGTCTCTCGCGGGCCACTGGTTCGTAAAGCTGTTTCTGCTTGGCATGGGCTGGGCCTTCCTGCACCACTTTTTTGCCGGCGTAAGGTTTCTTCTGCTCGACATTCATGTCGGCACCGGCCTGCAGGGCGCGCGCCGGTCGAGCTGGCTGGTGCTGGCGCTGAGCCTGGCCGCCACCCTGGCGCTGGGAGCGTGGCTATGGTGAAGCGCATCGTCGTAGGCGCCCATTACGGCTTGAAGGAGTGGCTCGCACAGCGGATTACCGCGGTGGTGATGACGGTGTATGCGGTGCTGATGGCCGCACTGCTGGCGGCGCGGGCGCCCGCCGACCACGAGGCCTGGCGCGCGCTGTTCGCGCCGCAGTGGATGCGGCTGGCGACGCTGATTTTCCTGTTGAGCCTTTTTTATCATGGCTGGATCGGCATGCGCGACATCCTGATGGATTACATCAAGCCGACGGGGGTTCGGCTGGCGCTGCAGGTCGTGGTCGTTCTTTCGTTGATCGCCTATGCGGGGTGGGCGGTTCAGATTCTGTGGAGTTTTTGAATGAGCCTGCCCGTCAGAAAGTTCGATGCAGTGATCGTGGGTGCCGGAGGCGCCGGGATGCGCGCTTCCCTGCAGCTGGCCGAAGCGGGGTTCCGCGTGGCCGTTCTGTCCAAGGTGTTCCCGACGCGTTCTCACACGGTAGCCGCGCAGGGTGGCATCGGTGCGGCGCTCGGCAACATGGGCGAGGACAGCTGGGCCTGGCACATGTACGACACGGTGAAGGGGTCGGACTGGCTTGGCGATCAGGACGCGATCGAGTTCATGTGCCGGGAAGCGCCGCGAGCGGTAATCGAGCTGGAGCACTTCGGCATGCCTTTCGACCGCAACGACGACGGCAGCGTCTATCAGCGCCCGTTTGGCGGCCACATGCAGAACTTTGGCGCGGGGCCGGCGGTGCAGCGCTCGTGCTGCGCGGCCGACCGCACCGGCCACGCCATGCTGCACACGCTCTACCAGCGCAACGTGCGGGCCAACACCCATTTCTTCGTGGAGTGGATGGGGCTCGACCTGATCCGCGACGCCAGCGGGCAGGTGCTGGGCGTGACCGCGCTGGAGATGGAAACCGGCGAGGTGTGTATCCTGCATGCGCGCGGCGTGCTGGTCGCCACCGGCGGCGCGGGACGCGTTT